>NZ_JBMKGT010000006.1:0-409513 GCF_049238805.1 Enterobacter cloacae complex sp. CDL013
ACTGATGATCTGTTCGTCGGAAAAACGCTTCTTCATGGGAATGTCCTCATGTGGCTTATGAAGACATTACTAACATCGGGGTGTATTAATCAACGGGGAGCAGGTCATTTCTAACACACGCTTTCCAGCGTCATTAATCTGAATACGGTCAACGCCGTATTTCACTAAGTATTGTATCAATTAGTCCTCCTGGTTAAAATGGCTACAAGCGCCCTGTTATTTCGAAGAGATTCCTCTTCATTTTCAAATGTTCTATTGCGGCTGGGTTGGTTAGTTTCCCCTGACTTTCGAATAACACGAGGTATGGCAGATCGTAATCCTGGAAAACTAAGAAGCGATCAGATGCGTCGTTTAACCTTTCAAAGGCTAACCCATCAAAACGTTCGTCTCGTGGCGTTTTAAACTCGAATGGGGAAATGGCTTGCTGATTGGCTGGTGCTTTCTTTGGCGTTGGTTTCTTCGTGGGCTTTGGCTTCGGTGTTGGCTCCACTTTTTCCGGCGCTGGCGCTTCTTCTTCCGGCATATCGTCAAACTCGCACATCGGATCGGCTTCTGGAACAGGTTGCTTTTCTTCCTGCACCTCTGGCGCTACGTCTTCTTTGGCATTGCCAAAAACTGGATGTTTCAGACAATCCACCCAATCAGGATCGGCTTTATCTTCCAGCGCGTTACGATCACGTTCTAAGAGGAAGTTTTCCGGCGTGAGCGGTGTAACAGTCCATTGATTGGATCGCTTTGGATTATCACTGGAAATAAGACCGATCTTTCCCAGCTTTGCAACAATACGTGTTGCCGTTGCTGGGCTGACACCAATACTTTGACCAAGCTGATCGACGTTATCGTAATAAGTACCGCCCAACTCTTTCACGAAGTAATAGTAGCGATGCCGCATCCTGACGTAAAAATCTTTGTCATTGTTTGTGAGTGACTCTGTAATGCCTGATTTCAGATTGGTGATCCTGGTGCATTCGAGAAATGCTGTTTCAGATGGAACATAATCGAAATCGTTAGTATCGATGTATTTTATTTTGGTCATTGGTTATTATTCCTTGTTTGTCGTCACCGCTTGCGCGGTTAATAGGTGAGTTTGGGATCACTTGCCCTCTGTTAATTTCTCCGCGTGCTGGTCAAGAATAGAAAGAATGTATTCTCTTACGGTAATTCTCTGCGCTCTCGCTGCCTTAAAAAGGGCTTGAAACGTTGAATCATCAATTTTCAGAGTAGTGAATGCCTTCCCCTTTGGGGTTGCGTTTATAATGTCGCTCATATGGTTTCTCCTTCTGGTTTATTCGTTGGCGGTGGTTTCAGCCTGTTCAGCTTTCCATTGATCGTAAAGTTCGATTCCTTTACGCAATCTTTCAGCGTGTTCCAAATATCCTTGACGCTGTGCTGCTGCTCGCTGGCTGTTAAGTGCCTTGCGGGTCTTGTCTCCAGTTTTCAAAGCCTCGAAGACAAGTTCTGGATTAAAATACTTAATGTTGATTCTCCTTGCGTGAGATAAACGAAAACACCGTCCAGGGGAGAACGTTATTAACGTTGCCTGATAGTGCGGTGTGATTTGGATTGTTTGGGTCAGGCTGGATGCCTAATAAGATGACGGGATGAATGCTTTCCTCACCCGACAAAACTTACTATAACATGAAATGATTTCAAAGTCAATAGCTAATTTCAAAATTAAGTGAATTAAAATTTTAACACACTCAGGCTATTTGTTCAACCCCTTCTCACACTAACAAAACCTCCTGTATCGCGTTCTGAGAGCTTTTGTGATATCAGTAGTATCTGCATTCCCTACCATCTCAAAACCGCTTACAGCGCGTCTGAGGCGTTCTATTCGCATCACTTCCGCCCTCTGGCACTTACCGAAACCAATAGCACAACTACTGAGGGATAACGTTAGTTATCAGGATAGTAGGTGATGGTATTGGATTGAGGCTGGATGAACTGGAGCTATCAGCGACCAGTGAAGCCTTAGCCGTGGGCTAACTTTGCATGGATGAAATGCGGAGCATGGAAGACAGGCAGAAGTTATGCCGAAAGACATTGCGCACACGGCGCATAGCTTCTGTGCCTCGTTTCACGAGGGCGAAGCCCTGGCACAATCACATACAGATGCGCTGATCGCTGCGTCGTGAGCGGCTGACCGAGTAGCCACCCAAAGGCGAATCAGGTCACTTGCCAGGCGACACACGCCAGCAAAGCGAATCTTTCACAAGATCTTCTAAAAGCTCTCTTTTAGAGATCGCTTTTAGATCTCTCTTTGTATAGCACCTCAATTTGAGGGTTATCCTGCCAATCTATCCCTCATTTTGAGGGTTATATCTTGAGTTTATCCCTCAATTTGATGGCTATCCGATTATCACAGGTGCAAATACACCTCAATTTGAGGGTTATCCAAAGTACCGATCAGACCTTCAGCCAACGTAGCCCGAAAGGAAGCGAAGTAAGGCTGCTTGCCAGGAGTGACGGCGATTGACGCCAGGCAAATGATCTTTGCGACCAGCGCAAAAGGTCAAATCCACAAACATAGTCTTATAGATCTTAGTATTATAATTAAGTAGTCTTATAGTGTGACATAACGTCACAGAAGTAGTTTGTAAGTGTGACATAACGTCACAGAAGTAGTTTGTAAGTGTGACATAACGTCACAGAAGTAGTTTGTAAGTGTGACATAACGTCACAGATAGGACGATTAGTATGTGTGACGCTCCGTCACATAGTCGGGTTTTTCCTGTATGTCATCATGCAGACATACGGGTTTTTCCTGTATATCCAGTTAACCAACATCTGAACATACGGGTTTTTCCCGTAAATTACGAGAGTGACAAAACGTCACTTTCAGCCCTTCACCCAACGAATCGCACATGCAACAATCCTAAGAACAGCCAGAGGAAAATATTAGGTTATCCCTATCGAAACCCCACATTAATAACGTCAAAACCTATCTTAAATGACAGGTAAAGATCCTGGGTAAATGTAAGCTAAAGTAGATTGTTCACTTTCATTGTCAGAATGATCAGTTTAGCCAAACCGTTGTGTAGTGCTGAATACAGCGCCATTTGTCATGAAAACTACTTTGCACCCGTGCCAGATTCGTTGAACGAGTTTTCTAAATTGAAACGATGTTTCTTTTTCCATGCCAAAACCCGCCAATTAATTAGCATTCTAATCATTTCTTGATGCAATCAACTCAGGTGAGAATTATTATCATCTATCGTGCAATATCGCCCCGCTTCGATACACATTAGAAAAGTGTATTCTGTAACTTGTTGATTTAACTTATTCAGTACACTTTTCCATCACTTCACCGTGCGAACAGGGGTAACACCCCACCATAGAAAATAAATTTCTTGACATAACCACAGTTTTATGAATCATTGATAAAATTTAATTTATTTTTATTTTTCAATTAGTTACAGATATTCGGTACTGACAGGCGGCAGAATTGGGGCGGCCTCGATCACGCCGTTAAGCAACTCAAGCAACCGCGCACACATTTTGATCATTTTGTGCTCTTCTTAAACATACGTATCGTACAACCTGTTGAAAATGATCAATTTCTGATCAATGATGTTTTCACCGAAACGAACATAAGGAGGGGTAAAGATGAAAGGTATTAGTCAGGCGCTAAAGAGTGCAGACGAAGTTAAGGCAGTAGCAGCAGAGCTACAGCGCAACGCCAGAAGCAACCTGTTTTATTGCTTGTGGGTGTTTATGTATGAAAGCGGTCTACGTATCTCTGATGTGCTCAAACTCCGGTACGAAGATGTAGAAGGGCAATCTCACCTTAAGGTGAAGCAGGAGAAAACCGGAAACGTAGTGAGGCCAAAGGTGACAGCCGCGATGCTGTCAGCCGTAGCGCAACGTAAGGCAGAGCAAGCCGATATGCCAGTGAAGACGGATTTCATCTTTAGCAAGGGCGATCTACGTAGTAAAGGCAACGCAGTAACCCGTAACACGGTATTCACTGAATTTGGGAAGATGGGACGTAGAGCCGGATTCTCTAACGTGGGCTGCCATACGCCGCGAAAAAGTCGGGGGCGAATCCTATTCGAAAATGGTGTAGCTATTGAAACTATCGCCCATTTCCTGGGGCAGACAGATCCACGTTCAACCATGTATTACATCGGGTACGGTCAGGACGTGCAGGACGATTTAACAGAGGAGTTTTCTTTAGAATGGTGATCACCATGAAAAGTTTGAATGTGCTGACGTTGGCAGTTTTGCCATCCTTGGCGAACGCCAGACGACTATAAACAAATGTTACATAACGTCAGTTTGTCTTTGGGAATATTTCTGAAAATGAATGGGTACAATTGCAGAATGATATGGGGAGTGATTAACTGCAAGCCTAATTTATTATCGATACTCACAGTAAGCTGAACATGAACAGCAAAAATAGAATTCAAAAAAAACTGCTGAAATATCATCACATTGACCTTAAGAACCCTCGTCACCAGTCGGATCTGGCAGGTTCGGACCTGCGGTTTATGGATCTTAGGAGGTTTAACTTGCGTAATATTAATTTATCGGGTTGCGATCTTTCGTTCAGCGATCTTCGGGGAGCCGATTTCTCATATGCCTCTCTGAAAGGGGCAAATCTCAGCCACTGTAAAACGGAAGGGGCGATTTTCAGTCACGCGAACTGTACCGGAGTGGACTTTTCAGGGAGTGACATACAAAAAGCTACTTTTACTGGGGCACTGACAGAGCGTGTGGATATTAGCAGCGACACGCTTTCATCCCGACCGCTCATCTCCGTCTATATGCCTACCTGGAACCGTGAAACACTGACGATCAGGGCTATACAATCAGTATTGAAACAGGATTATACACACTGGGAACTCATTATTATCGATGATTTCTCATCGTCATTTGATAAACTTCAGACTTATATCGCCGATCTGAATGACCCGCGCATTACCTACATCCGCAATGAATTTAATTCCGGAGCCTGTGCCGTCCGGAATCAGGCGATACGAATGGCCAAGGGATATCTGATAACGGGTCTGGATGATGATGATGAATGGCTGCCGACACGCCTGTCCTCCTTTCTTGCCTGCCAACATAAACTTCAACAGCACAGCTTCTTATACGCTGATGATTACCTTTGCGACAGCACCGGATACAAGCACCTTAATGAATTACAGGTTTACCCTAAACCTCCCTATAAAAAGAACCTGTTTGATAAGCGGAATATTATCGGCAACCAGATGCTTACTTTAACCAGCCGGATGCAGCAGGTTCTGTTTGATGAACACCTGACCGCCGCTCAGGATTATGATGCATTCTACCGGTTGGCTGAAACCTATGGCGATCCTTTCAAACTGGACGTGATAACTCAGGTGCTATATGTCAATCACGGTGAGGTCCGCATCACCTGCTCAGGACGTAAGTTTTCAGGTTATCTGGATTTTTACCGGAAGCACAAAGCAAAATTAGACGTATCGAGTAAAAAATATCAGCTTTTCACCCTGTACTACATTCGCAACAAAAGGATGCGACCACAAACGCTAATGAATCTGATGACATTACGCAATCTGAAACGCTATCTGATGATGTATTCCAGCTTCCGGAACAGGAAGTTCTAACACGTGCATATGATGAGAGGATAATTACAGTTAGGTATTGTTCCAGATGGGATAGTCTTCGCGTTTACTATCAAGCATAATTTCGACAAATGAGCGTTGTCTTTGAGCGAGAGAATCGATGAGGCTTTCCAATTTGTCGTATTAATACCAAGTAAGGAACAGTACCAACGAAGACAGGAATGGTAGGGAAACGTGTACATACATGATGAGAGTCGAGATGTAGCTAATGGCTGTCACACAAGCTGGTAATAACCATTAACCGAGACACATTAACTAATTGATTGCAAAATATTTAATATTTATCTTGTGCGCCTTCACAGGCGTCGAATCAGGTCAAAAACAGGGCGGCGCCCTGCTTTGATGGCCGCGTAGTATATCTGCTTACACCCTTACAAGAAAGGCTTAACATCGCCCACGCCTTCACGAATGACTTCTGGCGTGTCTTCGGTGAGATCCACCACGGTGGTCGGCTGCTGGCCAAGATAGCCGCCATGGATAATCAGCTCCACCACCTTCTCCAGACGATCTTTGATCTCTTCCGGGTCGGACTCGGTAAACTCACTGCCCGGCAGCATCAGCGATGTGGAGAGCATCGGCTCGCCGAGGGTTTCCAGCAGCGCCTGGGCAATCGGGTTCGACGGCACGCGCATGCCGATGGTTTTACGTTTTTCCTGCAACAGACGACGCGGCACCTCTTTTGTCCCTTTCAGAATGAAGGTGTAGTTACCGGGCGTGTTGTTCTTAATCAGGCGAAAGGCCACGTTATCAACATAAGCGTAGGTCGACAGTTCAGAGAGATCGCGACACATCAGGGTGAAGTTGTGGCCGTCCGGCAGCTGGCGGATGCGACAGATGCGCTCCATCGCCCCTTTGTCCTCAATTTTACAGCCCAGCGCGTAGCCAGAATCGGTTGGGTAGACAATAACGCCGCCTTTGCGGACGATCTCCACGGCCTGATTAATCAGACGTGGCTGGGGGTTATCCGGATGGATATAGAAAAACTGACTCATACTTCCCTCTCTTCAATTTGCTGTGGCTGTTCCCAGAGCTGCCAGACAGGCTCAACGCCCGCGGGTAACCAGAGCTTGCGCCCCAGTTCAATCCACGCGCAGGGCTGATGGAAATCTGAACCCTGTGAGCCAAGCAGGCCAAACTGACGGGCGTAGGTCGCGAGCTGCGAACGTTCATTGGGTGCCTGCTGACACTGGGCAACTTCCATCGCCTCACCGCCGCATTCGGCAAAGTGTGCCAGCAGTCTTTTCAGCCATTTAGCAGAAAGATTATACCGCCCCGGATGGGCCAGCACGGCCTTACCGCCAGAATGATGAATCACATCAATAGCTTGTTTTATTGTACACCACTGTGGGGGAACGTATCCGGTTTTCCCGCGCGCCAGATACTTTTTAAAGACATTCGCCATGGTCGTCGCCTTACCAGCGTCCACCAGAAAACGGGCGAAATGGCCGCGCGTCACCGCCCCACCGTTCGCCAGCTTTCGCGCGCCTTCCAGCGCACCGGGAATATGCGCTTTTTCCAGACGTTCGCCAATCATCTCCGCGCGTTGATTGCGGCGTGTTTTTTGTTCTTGCAAAAAAGCACGCATGGCCGGATGTTCTGTATCGATGTTCAGGCCAACGATATGAATTTCGTGGTTTTCCCAGACCGTCGAGATCTCAACCCCGGCCACCAGATCCAGCGCCAGTCCGCTGCGGACAATCTCGGCGCGCGCGGCGGGAATGCCGTCAGTGGTATCGTGATCGGTTATTGCCAGCGTGCCGACACGCATTTCAACGGCGCGATGGACCAGAGCTTCGGGTGTCAGCAGGCCATCTGAAGCCTGCGTATGGCTGTGTAAATCATAAATTACGGCGTAGGTGGTATCGCTCAAAGCACTTCCCATAACAGGTTGGAGACATCCGAAGCCCCTATGATACCGACTAACCGTGAAATACTGAAATCAGGGGTTGACAACACGTCATCGAACTAGTTAACTAGTACGCAAGTTCACACGAGAAAGGTATCTGAAAATGACAGCACATTTCGCTCTGCACGGTTGGTGGCGTACTTCCTGATCTTCGGGCAGTGTCACGCGTCTGCGATAAGCAAACAGATACCCAGCCCGCTACCCAGCGGGCTTTTTTTTGAACAGAATATGAGAACAACAACATGCAAACAGCCAAACCCCACCTCGAACTGCTGACCTGCGAGGCGGCCTATCGCCATAACCCTACCGCGCTGTTTCATCAGGTGTGCGGCGCACGTCCCGCGACGCTGCTGCTGGAATCTGCTGACATCGACAGCAAGGACGATCTCAAAAGCCTGCTGCTGGTTGACAGCGCGTTACGCATTACCGCGTCGGGTGACACCGTCACTATTAAGGCGTTATCTGAGAATGGCGCGTCGCTGCTGCCGCTGCTGGATGCGGCTCTGCCTTCAGGTATTGAAAATGAGCGTCATCCGGACCTGAGAATTCTGCATTTCCCACCGGTAAGCCAGCTGCTGGATGAGGATGCCCGCCTCTGCTCGCTCTCCGTTTTTGACGCCTTCCGTCTGCTGCAAAATTTGGTGGCCGTACCGGAAGATGAGCGCGAAGCAATGTTCTTTGGCGGGCTGTTTGCTTACGACCTGGTTGCTGGCTTTGAAGATTTACCCCAAACCGAGCAGGGTAACCGCTGCCCGGACTACTGCTTCTACCTGGCCGAAACCCTGCTGGTGATCGACCATCAGAGAAAATACACCCGCATCCAGGCCAGCCTGTTCACGCCGTCTGCGTCTGAGAAAAATCGCCTCGCGCAGCGCATCGCCCAACTGCAACAGCAGATGTCGGAAGCACCGCCCGCACTCCCGGTGCAGCGTGTTGAAAAGATGACCTGCGAGGTGAGTCAGACCGACGATCAGTACGGCGCGGTGGTGCGTCAGATGCAAAAAGCGATTCGTGCCGGGGAGATATTCCAGGTGGTGCCGTCCCGTCGCTTCTCACTACCCTGCCCGTCGCCGCTGGCGGCTTACGATGTGCTTAAAAAGAGCAACCCAAGCCCTTACATGTTCTTTATGCAGGACAATGATTTCACCCTGTTTGGCGCGTCGCCGGAAAGCTCCCTCAAGTACGACGCCACCAGCCGCCAGATTGAGATCTACCCGATAGCGGGAACCCGCCCACGCGGCCGTCGTGCCGATGGCTCCCTGGACCGCGATCTCGACAGCCGCATTGAACTGGAAATGCGTACCGACCATAAAGAGCTCTCCGAACACCTGATGCTGGTTGACCTGGCGCGTAACGATCTGGCACGCATTTGCACGCCAGGCAGCCGCTACGTGGCGGACCTGACCAAAGTCGACCGCTACTCCTTCGTCATGCACCTGGTCTCCCGGGTGGTGGGTGAACTGCGCCACGACCTCGACGTTCTGCACGCCTACCGCGCCTGCATGAACATGGGCACCCTGAGCGGCGCGCCGAAAGTCCGCGCTATGCAGCTGATCGCCGAAGCGGAAGGACGCCGTCGCGGCAGCTACGGTGGTGCCGTGGGCTATTTCACCGCTCACGGTGACCTTGATACCTGCATCGTGATCCGCTCCGCCTACGTTGAGGACGGCATTGCCACCGTCCAGGCCGGGGCCGGGATTGTGCTGGATTCTGTTCCGCAGTCGGAAGCCGACGAAACCCGCAGTAAAGCGCGCGCGGTACTGCGCGCCATTGCTACCGCACACCATGCACAGGAGATTTTCTGATGGCTGACATTCTGCTGCTCGATAATATCGACTCCTTTACCTACAACCTGGCAGATCAGCTGCGTGCGAATGGTCACAACGTCGTTATCTATCGCAACCACGTTCCGGCCCAGACGCTGATTGACCGTCTGGCGACCATGCAAAACCCGGTGCTGATGCTCTCCCCGGGCCCAGGCGCACCGAGCGAAGCAGGCTGTATGCCTGAGCTGTTGACCCGTATGCGCGGCAAGCTGCCGATTATCGGCATCTGCCTTGGCCATCAGGCGATTGTCGAAGCCTACGGCGGTTACGTGGGTCAGGCGGGGGAGATCCTGCATGGCAAAGCGTCAAGCATTGAACATGACGGTCAGGCGATGTTTGCCGGGCTGCCGAACCCGCTTCCGGTAGCGCGTTACCACTCGCTGGTTGGCAGCAACATTCCGGCCGGGCTGACCATTAACGCCTCGTTTGAAGGGATGGTGATGGCGGTGCGTCATGATGCGGATCGCGTCTGCGGGATGCAGTTCCACCCGGAATCTATCCTGACGTCCAACGGCGCGCGCCTGCTGGAGCAAACGCTCGACTGGGCGCTGCAAAAGCTGGAGCAGACCAACACCCTGCAACCGATTCTGGAAAAACTGTATCAGGCTCAGACCCTGAGCCAGCAGGAGAGCCACCAGCTGTTCTCCGCCGTCGTGCGCGGCGAGCTGAAGCCTGAGCAGCTGGCCGCTGCGCTGGTGAGCATGAAAGTGCGCGGCGAAAGCCCGCAGGAGATCGCCGGCGCGGCAACCGCGCTGCTGGAAAATGCCGCCCCGTTCCCGCGCCCGGACTACCCGTTTGCCGATATTGTCGGGACCGGTGGCGACGGCAGTAACAGTATCAATATTTCCACCGCCAGCGCCTTTGTGGCCGCGGCATGCGGTCTGAAAGTGGCGAAACACGGCAACCGCAGCGTGTCCAGCCGTTCAGGATCGTCCGACCTGCTGGCAGCTTTCGGTATCAACCTGGACATGAACGCCGAGCGTTCCCGTGAAGCGCTGGATGACCTGGGCGTCTGTTTCCTGTTTGCGCCGAAGTATCACACCGGTTTCCGCCACGCGATGCCGGTTCGCCAGCAGCTTAAAACCCGCACGCTGTTTAACGTGCTCGGTCCACTCATTAACCCGGCGCACCCGCCGCTGGCGCTGATTGGCGTTTACAGCCCGGAGCTGGTCCTGCCGATTGCGGAGACGCTGCGCGTCCTCGGTTACCAACGCGCCGCCGTGGTACACAGCGGCGGGATGGATGAAGTTTCCCTGCATGCGCCCACGCTGGTGGCGGAACTGAATAACGGCGAAGTGCTGAACTATCAGCTTGAGGCCGCTGACTTCGGGTTGACCCCGTACCATCAGGACGCCCTGGCGGGCGGCACGCCGGAAGAAAACCGTGACATTCTCACGCGCTTATTACAAGGTAAAGGTGAGGCCGCCCATGAGGCCGCCGTGGCGGCCAACGTAGCCATGCTGATGCGTTTACATGGCGAGGAAGATCTAAAAGCCAACGCCCAAAAAGTTCTGGCCGTACTGCGCTCCGGTGCAGCTTACGATCGCGTTACCGCACTTGCGGCAAGAGGGTAAATAATGCAGACCGTTTTAGCGAAAATCGTCGCCGATAAGGCCATCTGGGTGGAAGCCCGCAAGCAACAGCAGCCGCTCGCCAGTTTTCAGAATGACGTCGTTCCGAGCAGCCGTCGTTTTTATGATGCGCTCCAGGGCGCGCGTACCGCGTTTATTCTGGAGTGTAAAAAAGCGTCTCCGTCCAAAGGCGTGATCCGCGACGATTTCGACCCGGCGCGTATTGCCGGTATTTACAAGCATCATGCGTCTGCCATTTCTGTGCTGACGGATGAGAAATATTTCCAGGGCAGCTTCGATTTTCTGCCCGTAGTCAGCGGCATCGCGCCGCAGCCGATTCTGTGCAAAGACTTTATTATCGACCCGTATCAGATCTGGCTGGCGCGCTTTTACCAGGCCGATGCCTGCCTGCTGATGCTCTCCGTGCTGGATGACGAGCAGTATCGCCAGCTCTCCGCCGTCGCGCACAGCCTGAATATGGGCGTGCTGACCGAAGTGAGCAACGAAGAGGAGCTGGAGCGCGCCATCACGCTGGAAGCAAAAGTGGTCGGCATTAACAACCGCGACCTGCGCGACCTGTCGATTGACCTCAACCGTACGCGCCAGCTTGCGCCGCGTCTGGGCGCGGGCGTCACGGTGATCAGCGAATCCGGGATAAACAGCTACGCTCAGGTGCGCGAACTCAGCCACTTTGCCAACGGTTTCCTGATCGGCTCCGCGATGATGGAACACGACGATCTTAATGCGGCCGTGCGCCGCGTGCTGTTGGGTGAGAACAAAGTCTGCGGCCTGACCCGTGAACAGGATGCGCAGGCCGCATATGAAGCGGGCGCAATCTATGGTGGTCTGATCTTTGTTGAGTCCTCTCCTCGCGCCGTTAATGAGGAACAGGCGCGCAAGGTGATGGCGGCTGCGCCACTGAACTACGTGGGCGTGTTCCGCGATGCGGATATTAACGACGTTGCGGCTAAAGCGGACGCGTTATCCCTGAGCGCGGTTCAGCTGCATGGCGATGAAGATCAGGCGTACATTGATGCTCTGCGACATGCTCTGGCGCCTCAGGTTCAGATCTGGAAAGCGCAAAGCGTTGGCGCCACCCTGCCCGCGCGTAACCTGAAGCATGTTGATAAATACGTGCTCGACAACGGCCAGGGCGGCACGGGGCAGCGTTTCGACTGGTCACTGCTGCGTGGCGAAGTGCTGGACAATGTCCTGCTGGCGGGGGGATTAAGCCCCGATAACTGTGTGGAAGCGGCCAAAACCGGCTGCGCCGGCCTCGATTTCAATTCAGGCGTAGAGTCCCAACCGGGCATTAAAGACGCCAGCAAGCTGGCATCGGTATTTAAAACTCTGCGTGCATATTAAGGAAGAGAAGATGACGACATTACTTAACCCGTATTTTGGTGAGTTCGGTGGGATGTATGTCCCACAAATCCTGATGCCCGCGCTGCGCCAGCTGGAAGAAGCGTTCGTGAGCGCACAGAAAGATCCGGCGTTTCAGGCGGAGTTTACTGACCTGCTGAAAAACTACGCCGGTCGTCCGACGGCGCTGACAAAGTGCCGCAACCTGACCGAAGGCACTAAAACTACGCTGTATCTTAAGCGTGAAGATCTGCTGCACGGTGGCGCGCATAAAACTAACCAGGTGCTGGGCCAGGCGCTGCTCGCGAAGCGGATGGGTAAAACCGAAATCATCGCCGAAACCGGCGCGGGGCAGCACGGTGTGGCCTCAGCGCTCGCCAGCGCCCTGCTCGGCCTGAAATGCCGCATTTACATGGGGGCGAAGGACGTTGAGCGCCAGTCGCCAAACGTGTTCCGTATGCGTCTGATGGGGGCGGAAGTGATCCCGGTGCACAGCGGTTCTGCCACGCTGAAAGATGCCTGTAATGAAGCGCTGCGCGACTGGTCTGGCAGCTACGAAACCGCCCACTACATGCTCGGTACCGCCGCGGGCCCGCACCCGTTCCCGACCATCGTGCGTGAATTCCAGCGCATGATCGGCGAAGAGACTAAAGCGCAGATCCTCGAAAAAGAGGGTCGCCTGCCGGATGCGGTGATCGCCTGCGTTGGCGGCGGATCTAACGCCATCGGCATGTTTGCCGATTTTATCGACGAAACCAGCGTTGGGCTGATTGGCGTTGAGCCTGCCGGCCACGGCATTGAAACGGGCGAGCATGGTGCGCCGCTGAAGCATGGCCGCGTGGGGATCTACTTCGGCATGAAGGCCCCAATGATGCAGACCGATGAAGGGCAGATTGAGGAGTCTTACTCGATCTCTGCCGGGCTGGATTTCCCGTCCGTAGGGCCGCAGCACGCGTTCCTGAACAGCACCGGCCGCGCGGATTATGTCTCCATCACCGATGACGAAGCGCTGGAGGCCTTCAAAACGCTGTGCCGCAATGAAGGGATCATCCCGGCGCTGGAGTCTTCCCACGCGCTGGCGCACGCGCTGAAAATGATGAAGGAAAACCCGGAAAAAGAGCAGCTGCTGGTGGTAAACCTTTCCGGTCGCGGTGACAAAGATATCTTCACCGTTCACGATATTCTGAAAGCACGAGGGGAAATCTGATGGAACGCTACGACAACGCATTTGCACAACTGAAAGCGCGCCAGGAAGGCGCGTTCGTTCCCTTCGTGACGCTGGGCGACCCCGGCCCGGAGCAGTCGCTGAAGATTATCGACACCCTGATTGATGCCGGTGCCGACGCGCTGGAGCTCGGTATTCCGTTCTCCGATCCGCTGGCGGATGGCCCGACCATTCAGAACGCAACGCTACGCGCGTTTGCCGCGGGCGTGACGCCGAGCCAGTGCTTTGAAATGCTGGCGGCGATCCGTCAGAAGCACCCGACCATTCCGATCGGCCTGCTGATGTACGCCAACCTGGTGTTCAGCCGCGGTATTGATGCGTTTTACGCAGAGTGCGCCCGCGTGGGCGTTGACTCCGTGCTGGTGGCTGACGTGCCCGTTGAAGAGTCTGCGCCATTCCGTCAGGCGGCAATGCGCCACAACGTCGCGCCGATTTTCATCTGTCCACCGAATGCCGATGACGATCTGTTGCGCCAGATTGCCTCTTACGGACGAGGTTACACCTACCTGCTCTCCCGTGCGGGCGTCACCGGTGCGGAAAACAAAGCCGCGCTGCCGCTGCATCATCTGGTGGAGAAGCTTGCAGAATACCATGCTGCACCGCCGCTTCAGGGCTTTGGCATTTCCTCACCGGATCAGGTTACTGCGGCGATTGACGCGAAAGCCGCCGGGGCCATTTCGGGTTCGGCTATCGTGAAAATTATCGAGAAGAACGTGGATAAGCCACAGCAGATGCTGGCTGAATTACACGCATTCGTCACATCCATGAAAGCGGCCACGCGCAAGGCGTAACCGTTAACACCGTCTGGCCCCGGCGTCAGGCGGTTTTCCCTCCTCTCTTCCTGAAAGAAGCAGGTCAAAATTGATCCTGTCGATATTTTCGGTGTGAATGACTTTCCAAACTTTCGCGTAAGCGTATGATCTGGGCTCTTTTTAGCGTTACCCTTCTGAGTTCAGAGGTTATTCATGTCATGGTATTCCTTCAAACAGACTTACCTGGTTAAGTTCTGGTCACCTGTTCCGGCCGTTATCGCGGCAGGCATTCTCTCTACCTATTATTTCGGTATTACCGGCACCTTCTGGGCTGTTACGGGCGAGTTTACCCGCTGGGGTGGGCAGCTATTACAGCTGGCAGGCGTCCATGCCGAAGAGTGGGGCTACTTCAAACTGATCCATCTTGAGGGCACACCGCTGACCCGCATCGACGGGATGATGATCATTGGCATGTTCGGCGGCTGTTTTGCGGCCGCGCTGTGGGCCAACAACGTTAAGTTGCGCATGCCGAAAAGCCGCATCCGCATTATGCAGGCCGTGGTCGGCGGCATCATTGCCGGGTTTGGCGCTCGTCTGGCGATGGGCTGTAATCTGGCCGCGTTCTTTACCGGCATTCCGCAGTTCTCGCTGCATGCCTGGTTCTTTGCCGTCGCCACCGCCATCGGCTCCTACTTCGGTGCTAAATTCACCCTGCTGCCGCTGTTCCGCATTCCGGTGAAAATGACGAAAGTTAACGCTGCCTCTCCGTTAACGCAAAAACCCGATCAGGCGCGTCGTCGCTTCCGCCTCGGTATGCTGGTCTTTTTTGCCATGGTTGCCTGGGCGATTTGCACGGCGATGAATCAGCCCAAACTCGGTCTGGCCATGCTGTTCGGCGTCGGTTTTGGTCTGCTGATTGAACGCGCGCAGATCTGCTTTACCTCCGCGTTTCGCGATATGTGGATCACCGGACGAACCATGATGGCGAAGGCGATCATTGCCGGTATGGCCGTGAGCGCGATCGGCATCTTCAGCTACGTTCAGCTCGGCGTGGAACCGAAAATCATGTGGGCGGGCCCAAATGCCGTGATTGGCGGGCTGCTGTTTGGCTTTGGCATTGTGCTGGCGGGCGGGTGTGAAACCGGCTGGATGTATCGCGCTGTGGAAGGCCAGGTGCATTACTGGTGGGTGGGTCTGGGTAACGTGATTGGCTCTACCCTTCTGGCCTGCTACTGGGATGACGTCTCTCCGGTGCTGGCAACAAACTGGGACAAGGTCAACCTGCTGAAAACCTTTGGTCCACTCGGGGGGCTCCTGGTGACCTATGCCCTGCTGCTCATCGCCTTCTTACTGGTTGTTGCACAAGAGAAGCGCTTCTTCCGACGCGCCACCGCCAAAACTGAAACTCAGGAGAATGCCGCATGAAAGAGATCGTGCCTGATTATCGTCTCGATATGGTGGGTGAACCTTGCCCTTACCCGGCCGTCGCCACGCTTGAAGCGCTACCGCAGTTAAAGAAAGGTGAAATTCTGGAAGTGGTGAGCGATTGCCCCCAGTCGATCAATAACATTCCGCTTGATGCCAAAAATCACGGCTATACCGTGCTGGATATCCAGCAGGACGGACCAACCATTCGTTATTTAATTCAGAAGTGATTTCACGATCGAAAAAGGCCTCTCAGAGGCCTTTTCTAGTTTACTGGCTTTGGCCACCGTCGTCGTCTGAGCTTCGGCAGGCATGAATGAATGGTGAGACGTGTTCCGCAAACGGAACAGATAGCACCGTGAGGTAGGCTATGTGCTGGGCTGAACGTCGTGAACTGAAACTGTTTACCTGCACAAACCGGACACTCAAATTTGATGTTGGGGATATCCCCTCCAGACAGGTGTGTGGAACAACCACCATACAGCAATCACCGGCTGACAGGGGATATATCTTCTGTCAGAAACGATAGCCTGCTGAGAACATAAATACCCACGGATCCAGACGGGTATTGATACTTTGCTGCTGCCCGCCAGCTTTAAAGCGCACGTCCGTATCAATGTCCATATACCAGACAGAGGCGTTGATCAGCCAGTCACGATTAATCAGATAATCCAGACCAACCTGTCCCGCCATGCCCCACGAGTCTTTCAGGCTGAGATCGGAGAGCCCGGCCTCTTTACCGGTATCGTTAAATTTCTCATCAAAGAAGGTGGTGTAGTTAACGCCTGCACCAATATAAGGGCGCACCTTGCTGCTGGAATCTCCGAAGTACCACTGCGCCATCAGCGTTGGTGGCAAATGGTGCACCGTGGCAATGTCCCCGGTCGGTCCTAAACCGACGCGGTGACGGAATGGCGTGGCGGCTAAAAGCTCGACGCCAATGTTATCCGTTGCCATATACGTAAACGTCAGGCCTAACTGGGTGTTATTGCTGACGTTAAACCCGCCCATACCCAGCACATTGTCGGACCCTTCCGTTGGACGTACCGTTGCCGAACCGGCACGAATAAAGAATTCACCTGCTTCATGCGCGTAAGCGCCGCCAGAGAGACTGCTTAAGATAAGGGCTGCCACCGCTAATTTTTTCATATCCGCTCCATCGTTGTGGTTTTAATTGCGGAGGAGAATATACTCACAAATGAGTAATAAGTGATCTAACACAGATCACATTAAAACCAGTAAGTTAACATTCATTGATCTAGGTTAATTTTTGGTGACACCTCATAAAGCAATAAGTTGTTACCGCGTCAATTTTTGGCATTTCATGGTTACAAAATTTTCTGTTTTCCCTCTCTTGCGCTTCCTGTAGCGGCTGGATAATTTATCGCTCTCACAATGTGATTTGATGCGTTCTACTTTTGCAGGTGTGCCATGAGTGATCATAACCCGTGCATGACGTGCGGAGCCTGTTGTGCGTATTTTCGAGTCTCTTTCTATTGGGCTGAAGCCAGCGATGGCGGCGGCACCGTTCCGGTCGATCTCACTGAACCCTTAACCCCTTTTCTGCGCTGTATGCGCGGCACCAATCAAAAACAGAGCCGCTGTGTGGCACTGGAAGGTGAACCTGGGGTATCCACCCGCTGCTCCATTTACGCGGATCGCCCCAGCCCGTGTCGCACTTTCGCGATGTCGGGAGAGGATGGGCAGGTCAATGAGGCATGCAATCGCGCCCGCGCCCGCTATGGATTACCGCCGCTTTACAAAGATATGCTTTTCCATACAAGCCTTGATGCTGCCACCAGCGTGTTATCCGGTGTACAATTGCCGGCTAATTAACACCTGCAATACTCAAGGAGAGTGCATGTCTATCACGGCGAAGTCTGTCTACCGTGACACGGGAAATTTTTTCCGCAATCAGTTCATTACCTTTTTACTGATCGCGTTGTTGTGCGCCTTTATTACGGTGGTGCTGGGTCATGCGTTCTCACCCAGTGATGAACAGATTGCCACGCTGAGCCAGGGGGATCATCTTGCAGGCAGCGCAGGGTTGTTTGACCTTGTGCAGAATATGACGCCTGAGCAACAGCAAATCTTGCTGCGCGCATCTGCGGCATCTACCTTCTCGGGTCTGATTGGCAACGCCATTCTGGCGGGTGGCGTGTTGCTGATGATCCAACTGGTATCTGCCGGCCAACGCGTCAGCGCGTTACGTGCAATCGGGGCCAGTGCTCCGGTGCTGCCAAAGCTGTTTATCCTCATCTTCCTGACCACGCTGCTGGCCCAGATGGGGATCATGTTGGTGGTCGTTCCGGGCGTGCTGCTGGCTATCGTGCTTTCATTCGCGCCAGTAATGGTTGTGCAGGACAAACTGGGCATTTTCACCGCCATGCGCAGCAGCATCAGGCTCGCATGGGCCAATATGCGACTGGTCGCCCCGGCCGTTATCAGCTGGCTGCTGGCCAAGACTCTGCTGTTGCTGTTTGCGCCGAATTTTGCGGTGTTAACGCCAAACGTCGGAGCGGTTGTCGCCAATACGCTGAGCAATCTGATTTCAGCCGTGCTGCTGGTCTATTTGTTCCGCCTGTACATGTTAATTCGTCAGTAACTGGGATCGCAGAATGAAGCAGTTTCTTGATTTTTTACCGCTGATCGTATTTTTCGCTTTTTATAAGCTGTACGACATTTATGCCGGCACGCTGGCGCTGATTGTGGCAACGGCTGTGGTGCTGATTTACAGCTGGGTTCGCTATCGCAAAGTTGAAAAGATGGCGCTCATCACCTTCCTGATGGTGGCGGTGTTTGGTGGCCTGACGTTGTTCTTCCACAATGATGAATTTATCAAATGGAAGGTCACGGTGATTTACGGCCTGTTTGCGGGCGCACTCCTCATCAGCCAGTGGGTGATGAAGAAGCCGCTGATCCAGCGCATGCTGGGGAAAGAACTGACCCTGCCGCAGGCTGTGTGGGGGCGTCTGAATATCGCCTGGGCGCTATTTTTTATTCTGTGTGGTCTGGCGAATATCTATATCGCATTCTGGCTCCCGCAGAATATCTGGGTCAACTTCAAGGTGTTTGGCCTGACGGCGCTGACTCTTATCTTCACCCTGCTCAGCGGCGTTTATATTTATCGCCACATGCCGCAGGATGACAAGCACTGATCCTTCTGGCCAGATCGCCACGCGGTCTGGCCTCTTTTCCCGCCTTCTCTTTTCTCTACATCCTTCCTGCGAAAATGTCTGAATCATGAAGATTTTATGGAGATTGCTGTCACTTTATTGTAATGAGAATGACTATCATTAATATTCGTCATCGCATTTTTAACAAATGGAAATGAGTTGATGAATAACATAATAAGATTTGCCCCGGCTACACTTACGCTCGCCATTTTTTCAACGCTAT
The DNA here is from genome assembly GCF_049238805.1 of Enterobacter cloacae complex sp. CDL013. Taxonomy (NCBI): domain Bacteria; kingdom Pseudomonadati; phylum Pseudomonadota; class Gammaproteobacteria; order Enterobacterales; family Enterobacteriaceae; genus Enterobacter; species Enterobacter cloacae complex sp. CDL013. Next base: position 19,076 of record NZ_JBMKGT010000006.1, read on the forward strand.
ACCAGAGCGCGCACGCAGCGGAAGATCCTCTCGCCGATGGTGAAACAATGGTTGTTCAGGCCACCGCTGAAGAGGCGCTGAAGCAACAGCCGGGGGTTTCCATCATCACGGCAAAGGACATAGAAAAGGATCCACCGGTTAACGATCTTTCAGAAATTATTCGCAAAATGCCCGGGGTTAACCTCACCGGAAACAGCGCGACAGGCAGCCGCGGCAACAACCGCCAGATCGATATCCGCGGTATGGGGCCGGAGAACACGCTGATTCTGATTGACGGTGTGCCGGTGACGTCACGTAACTCGGTGCGCTACAGCTGGCGCGGGGAGCGCGACACCCGCGGGGATACTAACTGGGTTCCGCCAGAGATGGTTGAGCGCATTGAAGTGCTCCGGGGACCTGCTGCCGCCCGCTATGGTTCGGGGGCGGCCGGCGGCGTCGTCAACATCATTACCAAACGCCCGACCAACGACTGGCACGGCTCGCTCTCCCTGTACACTAACCAGCCTGAAAATGATAAAGAGGGGGCGACGAAACGCGCTAATTTTGATCTGAGCGGCCCTCTTGCGGGCGATGCGTTAACGATGCGCCTGTACGGGAATATCAATAAAACTGACGCAGATGCTCAGGACATCAACACCGCGCAAAATGGCTCTTACGCCGCCGGACGTGAAGGCGTGCGCAACAAGGACATCAATGCCCTGCTCTCCTGGAAACTCACGCCACAGCAGATTATCGATTTCGACTACAGCTACAGCCGCCAGGGCAATATCTACGCGGGTGATACTCAATACAGCAACAGCAACGTCAGCCCTGACGGTCTGGTGTCGTCCCTGTATGGACACGAAACCAACCGAATGTACCGCCAGTCTTATGGCATTACGCACAACGGCATCTGGGACTGGGGTCAGTCAAAGTTCGGTGTCTATTATGAAAAGACCAACAACACCCGCCTGGAAGAAGGCTCTACGGGCAAAGTTGAGGGGATGATCAATAGCGATAAATACGATACCAGCCGGCTGGAGTCATACCGTTCAACGGGTGAACTGAACATTCCTTTCTTCTGGCTGGTCGAACAGACGCTAACCGTGGGTGCAGAATGGAATCGTGATGAACTGAACGATCCGGCCTCAATGCAGGCGACAAATGTGTCGGGAGAAGTGATTAACGGCGTTCCCGGCACGGCTTCTGAGCGCAACAGCAAAAACAGCGCTGACCTCACCGGCATCTATCTTGAGGACAATATTGAAGCGCGTCAGGGCACCAACCTGATCCCGGGGCTCCGCTTTGATTATCACAATCAGTTTGGCAGCAACTGGAGCCCGAGCCTGAACGTCTCTCAGGATTTGGGTGACATGTTCAAGGTTAAAGCGGGTATCGCTCGGGTATTTAAAGCGCCAAACCTGTATCAATCCAGCGAAGGCTATCTGCTTTCCACCCGCGGCAATGGCTGCCCGAACAACGTTTCCGAAGGAAGCTGTTACCTGTTAGGTAACCCGGATCTGGATCCTGAAATCAGCGTGAACAAAGAGATTGGCCTGGCCTTTGCGCTGGAAGGCTACGAGGCGGGCATAACCTGGTTCCGCAACGATTACAAAAACAAGATCGTTTCAGGAACGGATGTGCTGGGCCAGACAAGCAGCGGCGCAAATATCCTTCAGTGGCAGAACGGAGGAAAGGCTGTCGTTGAGGGGCTGGAAGGCAACCTCACCGTCCCGGTTATCCGCGACACGCTAACCTGGCGTACCAATGCGACGTATATGATTCAGTCTGAAAGTAAGGACACCGGCAACCCTCTGTCGATTATTCCAAAATATACCGTCAACACGATGCTCGACTGGCAGGTTAGCAGCAAACTTTCAGCGAACCTTAGCTGGACGATGTATGGCCGCCAGAAGCCAAGAGAAAATGCTGAAATCCGCAAAGAGCAGAATGCGATGTCAGATAAAGAGATTGGCGCCTATTCCATCGTTGGGATCGGCAGCAATTATCAGCTGACAAAAGATCTCCGCCTGAATGCCGGGATCAGCAACCTCTTTGATAAGCAGATTTACCGAGAAAATGACGGTGCATCGACCTATAACGAACCAGGCCGTGCGTATTACGCAGGCGTGACCCTGTCCTTCTGACCCTAAGGCGCCTGCTCTGCGGGCGCTAACCCTATTCTCTCCAGCCAGAAATCATAGTAGCATCCCGCCTGAAGTCTTCAGTTACGAGTTTAAAAACAATGACAACAAATGACGCCCCACAGGGCGAACTGGTTTTACGCACACTGGCAATGCCTGCGGATACGAATGCCAATGGCGATATTTTTGGCGGCTGGTTGATGTCGCAGATGGATATGGGCGGTGCAATCCTGGCAAAAGAGATTGCACACGGGCGCGTGGTGACAGTCCGGGTCGATGGCATGACCTTCCTGCGCCCTGTCGCGGTGGGGGACGTGGTGTGCTGTTATGCACGCTGCGTAAAACGCGGCAATACGTCTGTCTCCATCAACATTGAAGTATGGGTAAAAAAAGTCTCTTCTGAACCGATTGGTCAGCGCTATAAGGCGACGGAAGCATTATTCATCTATGTGGCGGTGGATAGCGACGGTAAGCCCCGCCAGCTCCCACGGAGCTGATCCTCAGGTAAAAAAAAGCCTCCTTGCGGAGGCTTCTTTTATTCCATCTGTGCCCCGCCGTTCAGGCGGAAGACAATGTTCACAATCAACCCATTGCCGGGTTTACCGGCTTCATAGCGCCACCTGCGCATGGCCGATTTAACTTCACGTTCAAACATATTCGCCGGCTGTGCGGACAGGATTTCCACGTTATCGACACGTCCATCGGCCGTAACGTCGAATTTCACCCGTACACGCCCTTCAATACGTAACGCCTGAGCACGTGCCGGGTACTGCGGCTGGTTACGGCTCAGCGCGCGCGGGCCTGCTGGCGCCGTTACCGTCGGTTTTGTCGCGGTCGTGGTGTTATTCATCAGCGGACGTGACGGGGCGACATTTTCAACCGGCTGCGTGGCGCGTGGCTCAACCGGACGCACTTCGCGTTTCGGACGCTCTTCCACCTTTTTGACCGGCTTAGGTTTCGGCTCCGGCTTATGGATCACCACCGGCGCTTCTTTCGGCGGTTCAGGAACCGGCTCGGGCTCTGGCTCTGGCTCGGGTTCAACAACGGGCTGTGGCGGCGGCGGCGCAACCTGCGGCGGCTCAAGATCCGCAGGCGATACCATGGTCACAGAAATTGGCTGCGCGGGCGCCGGCATTTCAATAACCTGATGAACCGAGGTATAGAGCAGACCCGCCACGACAGCACCGTGAATAACGACGGAAAGCAGCGTCGGCCATGGAAAGCGGCGAGGTAAATCAAGGGTCATCGAAGTCATAATCATCAACGTTAAAAAACCGAACCTTGATTTTAAATGCAAATAGCAATCATATTCAATAAGACACTTTGTCCTGGCGCAATTTAAGCGTACATGAGGGCAAAAAAGGGGCATCCAGATCAGGGTTTTAACATTGTTATTATCTTTACATTGCAGTCATTTGTGCTTTCACATAACGTAATTGTCACTTTTACCGGTTAAGGAGCTTTGCCGTGCTTTACGTGATTTACGCTGAAGATGTACCTGATTCTCTGGAAAAACGTCTTTCCGTTCGCCCTGCCCATCTGGCGCGTTTACAGTTGCTACAGGATGAAGGTCGGTTGCTGACCGCAGGCCCGATGCCTGCCGTTGACAGCAACGATCCGGGCGCGGCGGGTTTTACCGGCTCCACGGTGATTGCCGAGTTTGAATCTCTGGAAGCCGCGCAGGCCTGGGCAGAAGCAGACCCGTACGTCGCAGCCGGCGTGTACGAGAAAGTCACGGTTCGTCCGTATAAAAAAGTATTCTGAAACGAAAGGCTCCCTCGGGAGCCTTTTCTTCATTCAGTGCAGCGACGCCAGCCTCGCCGCAAATCCGACAAACAGCAGACCTATCAGCCCGTTCCCCAGCTTCGCCAGTTTCTTTTTGGTTTTGAGGTAACGCGTGACAAACGCGCCTGAGAAAATCAGGAAGCTCATGTACATGAAGCTGATCAGCTCAAGCGTTGTGGCGAGGATCAGGAACGACGTGCCGGTATTCTTCGCATTGACATCAATGAACTGTACGAAGAACGACACGTAAAAGAGAATCGCTTTCGGGTTCGTCAGGCTCAGCACCAGCGAACGCTTAAGGATTGCGCTTGCCGGTTCGGCGCTACTTTCGTGCGCATTTTTTTGACGCATCATAACGGACCAGAGCATTTTCCCGCCCAGCCACAGCAGATAAAACGCGCCCAGATAGCGGACAATATTAAATAATACCGGAGTGGTCTGGATCAACGCGGCGACGCCTGCCCAGGCCAGAAACATCAGCACGGCATCACCAATAAACACACCGGTGGCTGCCAGATAGCCTTTCTTAACGCCGTGGCCAATCCCTGTTTTCAGCACAAACAAGGTGTTCGGTCCTGGAACCAGCACGATAAAAAATGCGCCGACAACATAGGTCCAGAAATTCAGTACACCAAACTCCGCAAACACGTCTTACTCCTTTCGCTCAAAAACAGCGGGGATACCGGTAATTACGGTATCCCCTGAATCAGTTGCGCTATTGTACGCCGTTATAGCCATCAAGATAAGTCGCGGCCAGTTCGTTACCAAATAACAGGGCGTCTTTACTGTCCATGTCCGAAGACCATTTATCCTTCGTGTTGCCTGCGAACAATTCCTGAGACGTCGCATTTTCTTTCAGCTGATCGCGAATGCTTTGCGCGTATTCACTGGCTTCAGCCTGAGTCCGCCCTTCCGCGCGGTCAGCTTTGCCCCGGGCATAAAGCTCGCGGAACTGCGCCACGTTCAGCTGATAATTTTTCTGCACGCTGGAGGTGTAATTGCCGCCAGTAAAGCTGGACTGATGCGACACGAAATAAAACGCGTGCCGTTCGGGTGAGGTTTTGCTGCTGGCACAACCGCTTAATATCGCAATCCCAAAGAGTGCTGCCATTACTTTTCCGTTCATCCTTTTTTCCTTTAATAAAGCCAATGTATTCCCCATGCGAAAACATAATCTGCCAATGAGGAAAATGACGAAAGTCCTAAATCTTCTCTGAGCGCATCCAGCGCCAAAAGTACAATAAAAATCCAGAGATAAGGATTCATCTTTTAATATCATGACGTTATGGGGACTTAGTATATCGCGGAAAGCAAACGGAAGGAGACTGCAAAAATTGATAGCCTGGATGTTTAATGGGCACCTTTACGGTGCCCTTCATGCTTTTCAGATGTCCTGGACCGCGAACAACAGCGCGTTACGGTGTCTGTTCAGGCCACATTTTCTGATGGCGTGGATACGCATATTGCGGCGGGATTGTGCTTCCAGCCAACGAGCCTTACGACGACTCACCTGTCGCAACATGCGCCAGCGCCCAACTTCAGTTCTACTGCGCTTCATGTCTACAACTCTTTCTCTAACAGAGATGCCATTATATGCCTAAGCAGGCGGCAAACCAGCGCTTTTATCTGCCGTTTTTATTTGCCAGATGAATCCTGATGCGTAAACTCATAACAATACGCTTTCAAAAGGATTTTTTATTTATGACAACCTTCTACACCGTGGTGAGTTGGCTGGTCATTTTAGGATACTGGCTGTTAATTGCCGGGGTGACGTTGCGCATTCTGATGAAACGCAGAGCGGTACCTTCCGCCATGGCCTGGCTTCTGATTATCTACATCCTGCCGCTGGTGGGCATCATCGCCTATCTCTCTTTCGGTGAACTTCATCTGGGTAAACGCCGCGCCGAACGCGCCCGCGCCATGTGGCCCTCCACGGCGAAATGGCTTGCCGACCTTAAAGCCTGCAAGCATATCTTCGCTGAAGAGAACAGCAGCGTGGCCGCATCTCTGTTCAAGCTGTGCGAACGCCGCCAGGGGATTGCTGGGGTAAAAGGCAATCAGCTGCAACTGATGACCTCTTCTGATGATGTGATGCAGGCGCTGATCCGTGATATCCAGCTCGCCCGGCATAATATCGAGATGGTGTTTTATATCTGGCAGCCGGGCGGCATGGCGGACCAGGTCGCCGAATCGCTAATGGCCGCTGCACGTCGCGGTATCCACTGCCGCCTGATGCTGGACTCCGCCGGCAGCGTGGCCTTTTTCCGTAGCCCGTGGGCAGGCATGATGCGCAACGCCGGTATCGAGGTGGTCGAGGCGCTGAAAGTGAATCTTTTCCGCGTCTTTCTGCGCCGCATGGATCTCCGCCAGCACCGGAAAATGGTTCTGATCGATAACTATATCGCCTACACCGGCAGCATGAACATGGTTGACCCCCGCTTCTTCAAGCAGGATTCCGGCGTGGGGCAATGGATCGATCTGATGGCGCGGATGGAGGGACCGATCGCGACCTCAATGGGTATCGTCTACTCCTGCGACTGGGAAATTGAAACCGGTAAACGCATTCTTCCCCCGCCCCCGGATGGCAATATCATGCCGTTTGAGGAAGCCAGCGGGCACACTATCCACACTATCGCATCCGGTCCTGGCTTCCCGGAAGATCTGATCCATCAGGCACTGCTGACCGCCGCCTACTCCGCGCGGGAATATCTGATCATGACCACGCCCTATTTCGTTCCCAGCGACGACCTTCTGCATGCCATCTGTACAGCGGCACAGCGCGGAGTGGATGTGAGCATTATTATGCCGCGCAAGAACGATTCGCTGCTGGTGGGATGGGCAAGCCGCGCGTTCTTTAGTGAGCTGCTGGCCGCAGGCGTTAAAATTTATCAGTTCGAAGGCGGGCTGTTACATACCAAGAGCGTGCTGGTGGACGGAGAGCTGAGCCTGGTGGGCACCGTTAACCTCGATATGCGCAGTCTATGGCTGAATTTTGAAATTACGCTGGTCATTGATGACGCCGGGTTCGGTGGCGATCTGGCAGCGGTTCAGGACGATTATATCTCCCGCTCACGCCTGCTGGACGCCAGACTGTGGGCGAAACGTCCGCTGTGGCAGCGAATTGCCGAACGACTGTTTTACTTCTTTAGCCCGTTGCTGTAAAACGTGCCCAACGATGTTTAACAGGTAGTCATCATGGAAATGGATCTGAACAATCGCCTGACCGAAGACGAAACGCTCGAACAGGCCTACGATATTTTTCTCGAGCTGGCGGTCGATAATCTCGACCCTGCTGACGTCATTCTTTTCAACCTGCAATTTGAAGAGCGTGGCGGTGCTGAGCTGTTCGATCCGTCTGAAGACTGGGCCGAACACGTCGATTTTGACCTCAACCCGGACTTCTTCGCAGAGGTGGTGATTGGCCTGGCAGATGAAGACGGCGGAGAAATTAACGACATCTTTGCCCGCGTCCTGCTGTGCCGCGAGAAAGATCACAAACTGTGCCATATTCTCTGGCGCGAATAATAAAAAAGGCTGCCCGCGCAGCCTTTTTTATTTAATCCGGTAAGGCATTTCCACAGCGGTGACAAAACCGCGCGCCGGGTTCATGATTCCCCTGCTGACAATTCGGACATTTGCGTTGCTGCTTGCTGTTCTGGAAGGCGCTGCTCATATGGGTGGTAATTAGCCCCGTTGGTATCGCTATTACTGAATAGCCGATCAGGATAAGAACCGATGCCACAATACGTCCGAGCGGCGTATGCGGGGTAATATCACCATAGCCCACGGTGGTCACCGTGACGATAGCCCAGTAAACAGACGCATTAAGCGTGGTAAACCCGTATTTTGGCCCTTCGATTAAATACATCAGGGAGCCAAAAACGATCATCACGATAGCAATAAACGAATAGAAGAGAATCAGCTGGTGGCGGGCGCTGACAATGGCGACCCAAAAAACCCGCAGCGACGGCATAAAGCGCAGCAGTTTGAGAATTCGTAACACGCGAATCGCCCGCATTGCGCGCCAGGCAAACACATAATTCAGGCTGATCTCAGGCCACAGCCACATGACATACAGCGGCAGGATGGTGGCTAAATCAATAAATCCCCAGAAGCTGAAAACGTATTTCGCCGGATTTGGCCAGCTAATGACCCTCAGCACATATTCCGCGGTAAACACCAGCGTGACAATCAATTCCAGCCAGACGAAAACGTGCCACTCCTCATACGTCATATGGTACTGCGTTCCGGCGCCGGATTCGATAAAGATAATAATGACGCTAATCAGGGCAAATAAACCACACAGGCCTTCGAAACGGCGACCGGAAACCGTCTCAGGATCAAATAAAAGGTGATACAGCCGCTGACGGGCCGACGTGAATAATCGCGACACATTAACCTCGAAAAATAAGGGCTGACATCATGTCAGCCCTTGCGATTATAACGGGTCTACTTTCAGGCAGGAAACCGCATGTCGGAAACTGCCCTCCAGAACCGGCCGTGTTTTTGCACATTCCGGCCCGGCTATTGGGCATCGCGTACGGAATACGCAGCCTGAAGGCGGGTTGATTGGCGAAGGCAGTTCACCTTCCAGAAGCTGAATGGTTTTATTTTTTTCCAGATCGGGATCCGGAACGGGAACCGCAGACATCAGCGCTTTGGTATAAGGGTGCAGCGGATTGTGGTACACCTCATCATACGTACCCAGCTCCACGGCGTGGCCCAGATACATGACCAGCACACGGTCCGAAATGTGTTTTACCACCGCCAGATCGTGGGCGATGAAGATCAGCGACAGCCCCATTTCCCGTTGCAGTTTCTGTAGCAGGTTAACCACCTGGGCCTGGATGGAGACGTCCAGCGCCGAAACCGGCTCGTCACAGATAATCAGTTTTGGTTCAAGGATCAACGCGCGTGCGATACCGATACGCTGGCACTGACCGCCGGAAAACTCATGTGGGTAGCGGTTGATGAGGTTAGGCAACAGACCCACCTTGAGCATCATCGCTTTCACCCGATCGCGAACTTCCTGGCGCGGCATCTTCGGATGATAGGTGCGCAGCGGCTCGGCAATGATTTCGCCAATGGTCATACGCGGGTTCAGGGATGCCAGCGGATCCTGGAAAATCATCTGGATGTCGCTGCGCACGTCGCGCCATTCATCCGGCTTCATCCCCAGCAGATCTTTGCCAAGCCAGGCCACTTTCCCGTCGGTGGCTTTCACCAGGCCGATGATCGCACGCGCAAATGTCGATTTGCCGCAGCCAGATTCACCCACCACGCCCAGGGTCTCCCCTTCGTACAGGCGTAGCGTGACGCCATCCACCGCTTTCAGGGTTTTGGCAGGCTGCCAGAACCACTGTTTACCGTCTTTGATATCGAAATGGACCTTCAGGTCAGCGATTTCGAGCAGCACATTTCTTTTTTCGTCAATTGCGTTCATACCAGCTCCTCCAGCGGCTTAAAGCAGGCGCGCAGACGGCCTGGGACAAACGCTTCCAGCGGCGGTGCGCTGTTACAGATTTCCATCGCATGCGGACAACGCGGCTGGAACGGACAGCCTTTTGGCAGACGCAGCAGGTTTGGCGGGTTACCCGGGATAGTCAGCAGCGACTCCCCTTCCGCATCAAGGCGCGGTACGGCATTCAGCAACCCGATAGAGTACGGATGGGCTGGCTGGTAGAACACATCGCGGGCATTACCGTATTCCATCGTGCGGCCTGCATACATGACTAACACTTTGTCGCAGATCCCGGCAACGACGCCTAAATCGTGGGTGATCATGATGATGGCGGTGTTGAACTCGCGCTTCAGCTCGTTCAGCAACGTCATGATCTGCGCCTGGACGGTCACGTCCAGAGCGGTGGTCGGTTCATCAGCGATCAGCAGTTTTGGCCGACAAAGCAATGCCATCGCGATCATGACGCGCTGGCGCATACCGCCGGAGAATTCGTGCGGATACATGCGCATGCGCTTACGTGCCTCAGGCATTTTCACCGCATCCAGCATTTTGACGGACTCTTCAAACGCTTCGGCTTTACCCAGCCCCTTGTGGAGCATCAGCACTTCCATCAGCTGTTCGCCCACACGCATATAGGGGTTCAGGGACGTCATCGGGTCCTGGAAAATCATTGAAATCTGCTCGGCGCGCAGCTTATTCAGCTCATGTTCCGGCAAATTCAGGATCTCTTTTCCGTTAAACGTCGCCGAACCACCGATCACGCCGTTTGATGCCAGCAGGCCCATCAGCGCGAATGCGGTCTGGGATTTACCGGAACCGGATTCGCCCACAATGCCCAGCGTTTCACCGGCACGCAGGTCGAAGTTGAGATCGTTAACGGCAGTAACATCACCGTCGGGGGTTTTAAACGTCACGCGGAGGTCTTTAACGTCCAGCAGTGCGCTGGTCCGCTGTTGCGCCTGTGGCGCGGTTGCCGTTTCAATAATAGTCATGACGGCGCTCCTTAACGGTCTTTCGGGTCGAGGGCATCACGCAGGCCATCGCCGATAAAGTTGAAACAGAACAGGGTGACGACCAGGAAGCCCGCCGGATACAGCAGTAACCACGGTGACACTTCCATGGAGTTTGCGCCATCACTTAACAGAGCGCCCCAGCTACTCAGCGGCTCTTGCGTACCTAATCCCAGGAAGCTCAGGAAAGATTCAAACAGGATCATACTTGGCACCAACAGGGAGGCGTATACCACCACCACGCCCAGCACGTTAGGAACGATATGACGCACCACAATATTGGCGGTAGAAACGCCACCAACCTGTGCGGCTTCGATAAACTCCTTACGTTTGAGGCTCAGCGTCTGGCCGCGCACAATACGCGCCATATCCAGCCAGGACACCATCCCGATCGCCACGAAGATCAGCAGGATATTTTGACCAAAGAAGGTCACCAGCAGAATGACGAAGAACATGAACGGGAAGGAGTTCAGGATTTCTAGCAGACGCATCATCACGGAGTCTACTTTCCCGCCGAGGTATCCGGAAAGCGAACCGTAAAGCGTGCCGACGATCACCGCCACCAGCGCCGCCGCGATGCCAACCATCAGGGAGATACGGCCGCCAATCGCCACTCGCACCAGCAAATCACGCCCGGAAGAGTCGGTACCGAAATAGTGCCCGGATTCCATATCCGGCGCGCTGGACATCATGCCCCAGTCCGTATCGAAATAGGTGAACTGAGAGAGCATTGGCGCCAGGGTGACAAACAGCGCAATAAGCACCAGCACGACCAGGCTGGCAACGGCGGCGCGGTTATGCATAAAACGACGGCGGGCGTCCTGCCAAAGGCTACGACCTTCAACCTCCAGCTTTTCACTGAAGTTTTCCAGCGCCTCGCTGTTTTTCTTACTCAACATCATGGCGTGCTCCAGTTAGTAACGGATTTTCGGGTCGATAACGGCATACAGCACATCGACAACGGCATTAAACAGAATGGTCAGCGCGCCCACGAGGATCGTCAGGCTCAGCACCAGCGAATAGTCACGGTTAAGCGCCCCGTTAACAAACAGCTGCCCGATGCCCGGCAGACCATAAATGGTTTCAATCACCATTGAACCGGTGATAATGCCGACGAAAGCAGGCCCCATATAGGAGAGTACCGGTAACAGTGCAGGCTTGAGGGCATGACGGAAAATAATCCGGCGCATCGGCAGCCCTTTCGCACGGGCGGTACGGATGAAGTTCGAATGCAGGACTTCAATCATTGAACCGCGGGTAATACGGGCGATACTGGCGATGTAGGCCAGAGATAATGCCACCATCGGCAATATCATGAACTTCAGCGCCCCGCCGTTCCAGCCGCCTCCGGGAAGCCATTTCAGGGTTATGGCGAATATCATGACCAGCAACGGCGCAACAACGAAGCTGGGGATAACCACCCCGGTCATTGCGACCCCCATTACGGCGTAATCCCATCGGGTATTTTGTTTAAGCGCGGCGATAACGCCCGCAGTGACACCGAGAACAACGGCCAGGATAAATGCAGCAGCTCCTAATTTAGCCGATACCGGGAAGCTGGACGCCACCAGGTCGTTAACGGAATAGTCTTTATATTTAAATGACGGACCAAAATCACCGTGTGCAAGTTGCTTCAGATAGTTGAAGTACTGCGTGGTGATAGGATCGTTTAAATGGTATTTCGCTTCGATGTTGGCCATAACTTCTGGCGGAAGCGTGCGTTCACCGGTAAAAGGACTGCCCGGTGCAAGACGCATCATGAAGAAGGAAATTGTAATTAGAATAAATAACGTTGGAATCGCTTCAAGACAGCGACGCAGGATAAATTTCAACATTGCCCGTACCTTCTGGCGTGTGCCTGATGAATGTTACAAAATAGACACAGTGGGGCAAGCTCGCTCGCCCCACGTATTGCCATTAATGCTTGATAATATAAAGATTCTTAACGGAAATATTATCCAACGGGTCTTTACCGGTATAACCCCCTACCCATGGTTTCACCAGGCGGGCGTTAACGTAGTAGTAAACCGGAACGATCGCAGAGTCTTTATCGAGCTGTTGTTCTGATTTCGCGTACAGATCGGCGCGCTGGGCGTCATCTGCCACCTTCAGGGTTTCGCCAATCAGCTTATCAAACGCCGGGCTCTTATAGTGTGCGGTGTTGTTCGAACTGTCGCTCAGCATGGTGTTCAGGAATGAGGTCGGTTCGTTATAGTCCGCACACCATCCTGCACGTGCCACGTCAAAGGTTCCCTGGTGGCGCGTATCGAGGAAGGTCTTCCATTCCTGGTTTTCCAGCTTCACGTTCACGCCGAGGTTTTTCTTCCAGATAGACGCGACGGCAATAGCCAGTTTTTTATGCAGATCAGAGGTGTTGTACAGCAGGCTAAAGGTCAGCGGCTTGTCGGCGGTATAGCCAGCTTCAGCCAGCAGTTTTTTCGCTTCTTCGTTACGTTTTTCCTGGGACCATTTGAACCATTCAGGTTCAACCAGCTTCATACCGTCGGTGTAAGGCGGGGTGTAGCTGTAAGCTGGCAGGTCGCCCTGATTCTTCACTTTATTCACGATAATGTCGCGATCCAGAGCCAGCTTCAGTGCGGTACGAACACGTACGTCGGTGAACGGTGCTTTCTGGTTGTTAATTTCGTAATAGTAGGTGCACAGATACGGATCGACGTGAACTTCTTTCGGGATCTCTTTTTTCAGCTTCTGGAACAGTTCAATCGGCATGTTGTTATAGGTCATGTCGATTTCACCACTGCGGTAGCGGTTTACGTCCGTCACTTCAGAAGAGATTGGCAGGTAGGTGACCTGATTGATAACGGTCTTCGCATTATCCCAATACTGCGGGTTGCGCTCCAGCACCATACGTTCGTTAACGACCCAGTCCTTCAGCTTATATGCACCGTTGGTCACGATATTCGCAGGCTGCGTCCATTTTTCACCAAATTTTTCCACCGCGGATTTTGGTACCGGGGAGACGGACGGGTGAACCAGCAGCTTATAGAAGTACGGAACAGGTTCGCTCAACGTCACTTCAAAGGTATTGGCATCGATGGCTTTTACGCCCAGGTCGGTTACTGGCTTTTTACCCGTGATGATGTCATCGATATTGGCAATATGGCCATACTGGAGGTAACTCGCATACGGGGAGGCGGTATTTGGATCCGCCAGACGCTGCCAGCTATAGACGAAATCTTCGGCGGTAACCGGCGTACCGTCGGACCATTTGGCATCTTTACGCAGATGGAAGGTCCAGACTTTAAAATCTTTGTTGTCCCATTTTTCCGCCACGCCCGGAGCCGGGTGGCCGTCTACGTCAGTCACCAGCAGACCTTCAAACAGATCGCGGTTAACGTTAGACTCTGGAACACCTTCAATTTTGTGCGGATCAAGAGACTGCACTTCCGCACCGTTATTACGTACCAGCGTTTGCTTCTCAGCCAGCTGAACACCAGCAGGAACGTCCGCAGCCATTGCAGCGTTGCCCGCGATTAGCGCAGTTAAAATCCCCGCCGCTACCAGACTTTTTTTTGTGATGATGGACATTGTGTTGATACTCCACTCATTATAATGACTGGCCTTCGCCAGTTGTGTAATCCCCTGTTGGGGCCTGTACAGCGCAGGAGTTTTTTTTGCTACTGTCAGGTTCTTTTTTACTTCTTGCTATCACCGACTTCATTATTACTGACCGCTCGTACGGCGGTCTTGCGTCGATTCTTTACACCTTTCCCCTGTCAGAGAGATGCATTGGATATCTTACGTGAGGGCTATATGAAAATAGTTCTCATCAACTTGTTTAATGCTGCAAAATATAAGGCCGGAAAGTACCAAATGGTGCCAACTCTCGCCAATACATTTTGCAAATTTGTTAAGCATTTCTCTTTTACGATGGCTGGCATAACTAAGGCGCTAACCATGGCTTACGCTGAAATCAACAAAAAGAGATATAATTCATACACATAAGAAATTTTGTTGCTCCAAACGCGACGACATGGCTTAGTTGAACGAATTTTCACGATAATTTAACAATTGATTATTATTTAGCACATTCGTCTGAGTCAGCATCGAAATTACTAATATCATTTCGGTTATCTGTCAGCAAGCCCCAGAGTATCATGTGAGTAAAATAACAGAGGGTTTGAGGGATTTATGCGCGGCAAGGGGAAATGAAAATAAACAACCTCTTGAAAAACAACAAAAGAGGGTTATTAGTAGAACTTATTATGACTGGCGCCTATTTCAACTTTATTTATATGATTTGCAGATAATCACGTAAAAAAAACGGAGCCGCTGGCTCCGCTCTTTCAAATGAAAGTCAGTGTACTAACCCGGGGAAAATACTTTTTATACCGGTAACGATAAATTCGATGCCCAACGCCATTAACAACAGACCCATGATACGGGTAATCACGTTGATGCCCGTTTGTCCCAGCAAGCGAACCAGCCATGGCGCCATACGAAATACGCCCCAGCAGCACAGCGCGAACAGCGCAATGGCGACGGAAAAGCCAATCAGGTGCATCAGGCTGTGGTAGCGCGTTCCCCAGACAATGGTGGAACTGATCGCCCCCGGGCCCGCCATCAGCGGCAGCGCCAGTGGCACAACCCCAATGCTCTCGCGGATTGCTGTCTCTGATTTTTCCTGCTTGTTCTGTTTATCCTCCCCCAGCTTGCCGCTGATCATCGACATGGCAATCGTCACTACCAGGATCCCGCCTGCTATACGGAACGAATCAATCGAGATGCCGAAGACCTGAAGAATGGCGTCCCCGAGATAAAGAGACGTAAGTAGGATGATCGCCACCGACAGGTTTGCCGTCAGGTTGGTTTTATTTCGTGCCGCAGCCGTCTGATAGCTGGTCATACTGATGAAGACAGGGATGATCCCTACCGGGTTAACCAGAGCAAACAAGCCGATAAAAAACTTGAAATATGTAGGGAAATCAAAGAGCGTTTGAATCACATTAAGCTCCGCAATTGAGCATGTCCGGGGAGAAACTGCGTGTCATGATAAATCCGCGCTGAAGATACGCTTTTTAGCCGCACACTTCACCAGAAATCTGTTCTTAAACGTTATCAATTCATGATGTTAAACATTTGTGTTATCAATGATATCGCCGCTTCCAATAGTTACTTAATTATTTAACAGTAGAATAATTAGCACAAAATAACCCTGCTGAAAGGTATCAGCTTAGGACAAAATTGATCTCGATCATAATTTTCGTACTCAGAAGTGAGTAATCTTGGTTACGCCGCCAGGGAGATCACCTATCAAAAAGGTATGATGCTAAGGTAAGGCTCTTTTAGTAAATTAGTGAGCTGGAGCAGTGAGTAATCCTTTGTTTTACTGTGTGTTACGCAAGTGGGATCGGCTCTGACTATACTGTCAGACGTATCGAGCGCTGGTTTACTAAAAGAGTTTAAACATTATCAGGAGAGCATTATGGCTGTTACCAATATCGCTGAACTGAACGCCCTCGTCGAGCGCGTAAAAAAAGCCCAGCGTGAATATGCCAATTTCACCCAAGAACAGGTTGATAAAATCTTCCGCGCGGCCGCTCTGGCTGCTGCTGATGCTCGAATCCCTCTCGCTAAAATGGCCGTTGCCGAATCCGGCATGGGTATCGTTGAAGATAAAGTGATCAAAAACCACTTTGCTTCAGAGTATATCTACAACGCCTATAAAGATGAGAAAACCTGCGGTGTGCTGTCAGAAGACGATACTTTCGGCACCATCACCATCGCAGAACCGATCGGCATCATTTGCGGTATCGTTCCAACCACTAACCCAACCTCTACCGCCATCTTCAAATCTCTCATCAGTCTGAAGACTCGTAACGCAATCATTTTCTCTCCGCATCCACGTGCGAAGGACGCCACCAACAAAGCAGCAGATATCGTGCTTCAGGCAGCCATTGCTGCGGGTGCGCCAAAAGATCTCATCGGCTGGATCGACCAACCTTCTGTTGAACTGTCCAACGCTCTGATGCATCACCCGGACATTAACCTGATTCTGGCGACCGGTGGTCCTGGTATGGTTAAAGCAGCATACAGCTCCGGTAAACCAGCCATCGGCGTAGGCGCAGGTAATACTCCTGTTGTGATCGACGAAACGGCAGATATCAAGCGTGCAGTTGCTTCTGTGCTGATGTCTAAAACCTTCGATAACGGCGTTATCTGCGCATCTGAACAGTCTGTTGTCGTGGTTGATTCGGTATACGACGCCGTTCGTGAACGTTTCGCCAGCCACGGCGGCTACCTGTTGCAAGGTAAAGAACTGAAAGCCGTTCAGGACGTGATTCTGAAAAATGGTGCACTGAACGCAGCTATCGTAGGTCAGCCAGCGTATAAAATTGCTGAACTCGCTGGCTTTAGCGTCCCTGCTACCACCAAGATTCTGATTGGTGAAGTGAAAGTCGTTGATGAAAGTGAGCCGTTTGCTCACGAGAAACTCTCCCCAACGCTGGCAATGTACCGTGCGAAAGATTTTGATGACGCGGTAGAAAAAGCAGAGAAACTGGTGGCAATGGGCGGTATCGGCCACACCTCTTGCCTGTACACCGATCAGGATAACCAGCCTGAGCGTGTTGCTTACTTCGGTCAGAAGATGAAGACGGCACGTATCCTGATCAACACCCCTGCTTCTCAGGGTGGTATCGGTGATCTGTACAACTTCAAACTCGCACCTTCCCTGACTCTGGGTTGTGGTTCCTGGGGTGGTAACTCCATCTCTGAAAACGTTGGTCCAAAACACCTGATCAACAAGAAAACCGTTGCTAAGCGAGCTGAAAACATGTTGTGGCACAAACTTCCGAAATCTATCTACTTCCGCCGCGGCTCTCTGCCAATCGCGCTGGATGAAGTGATTACTGATGGCCACAAACGTGCGCTCATCGTGACTGACCGTTTCCTGTTCAACAATGGCTATGCAGACCAGATCACCTCTGTTCTGAAAGCGGCTGGCGTCGAAACTGAAGTCTTCTTTGAAGTTGAAGCTGACCCAACCCTGAGCGTTGTCCGTAAAGGTGCTGAACTGGCGAACTCCTTCAAACCTGATGTGATCATCGCACTGGGTGGCGGTTCCCCAATGGACGCTGCGAAAATTATGTGGGTGATGTACGAGCATCCGGAAACTCACTTCGAAGAACTGGCGCTGCGCTTTATGGATATCCGTAAACGTATCTACAAGTTCCCGAAAATGGGCGTGAAAGCGAAAATGATCGCCGTCACCACCACATCCGGTACTGGTTCAGAAGTGACGCCATTTGCCGTTGTGACTGATGACGCAACCGGTCAGAAATACCCGCTGGCTGACTACGCACTGACGCCAGATATGGCTATCGTTGACGCCAACCTGGTCATGGAAATGCCGAAATCACTGTGTGCGTTCGGTGGTCTGGATGCGGTAACTCACGCTCTGGAAGCTTACGTTTCCGTACTGGCTTCTGAGTTCTCTGACGGTCAGGCTTTGCAGGCGCTGAAACTTCTGAAAGAAAACCTGCCAGCTTCTTACAACGAAGGTTCGAAAAACCCTGTTGCGCGTGAACGTGTACACAGTGCGGCAACAATCGCGGGCATCGCGTTTGCTAACGCCTTCCTGGGTGTCTGTCACTCTATGGCGCACAAGCTGGGTTCACAGTTCCACATTCCTCACGGTCTGGCGAACGCCCTGTTGATCAGCAACGTTATCCGCTATAACGCCAACGACAACCCAACCAAGCAAACTGCATTCAGCCAGTACGACCGTCCACAGGCGCGCCGTCGTTATGCTGAAATCGCCGATCACCTGGGTCTGAGCGCACCGGGCGACCGTACTGCCGCGAAGATCGAAAAACTGCTGGCATGGCTGGAAAGTCTGAAGGCGGAACTGGGTATTCCTAAATCTATCCGCGAAGCAGGCGTTCAGGAAGCTGACTTCCTCGCTCACGTAGATAAGCTGTCTGAAGATGCATTCGATGACCAGTGTACTGGTGCTAACCCGCGCTACCCACTGATTTCCGAACTGAAACAGATCCTGCTGGATACTTATTACGGTCGTAACTTCACTGAAAGCGATGTCGCAGCCGTAAAAGTTGAAATCCCCGCAGTTGTAAAGGCTGACAAGAAAGCGAAGAAAAACGCTTAGTTGACAGTGTGATAAAAAACCCGCCAGCAGCGGGTTTTTTTATATCTGAGGATCGGTAAAACATTCTTGTTATTTTCGATTGTCGCCCTGTAACGCCGTCAGCGAGCCTACAGCCAGCGCCTCTTTATAATGCTTGCGGCAGACCGAGACATAACGTTCATTGCCTCCTATCACCACCTGCTCGCCATCAGCATAGGGTTTACCCGACTGGTCCAGGCGAAGAACCATACTTGCCTTGCGGCCACAAAAGCAGATTGTTTTCAGCTCAACCAGCTTATCCGACCAGGCGAGCAGATACTGGCTGCCGGCAAATAACTCCCCACGAAAATCGGTACGTAATCCATAGCAAAGAACGGGAATATCCAGCTCATCAACGACCTCTGAAAGCGCATGGACCTGCTCACGGGTCAGGAACTGGCTTTCATCTACCAGCACGCAATGGACAGGCTTAGAGGCATGCTCGACACGAATGTCCTCCAGCAGGTCCGTTTGAGGGTTAAACAGCCTTGCAGGCGATGAAAGCCCTATTCTTGAGCTTACCTTCCCTGCCCCAAAGCGATCGTCGATTTCGGCGGTATAAACAACGGTACGCATCCCCCGCTCCTGATAATTGTATGAGGATTGCAGTAACGCCGTCGATTTCCCTGCATTCATTGCCGAATAGTAGAAATAAAGTTGTGCCATTGGCCGAAGAACCCTAATCAATGTGAAATATTCCCGATGGATCATTGTACCATATTTTGTACCGTCAGCTGCGGCGAGCAGCACACTCCAACCTGCCATGCACCGGTAAATCCTTCGCGAGCAGCGCAAAATAATGCGTTAAAACAGGCAGTAAAGGCATTAAACACTGACAATAAGGTGAGACCGCAACCAGAGATAACACTTCTTTTTATAGTGTCTTCTTCGTTCATTAAAATTCACTATTTATTAACTATTCCTGGCTTCGCTGCGTTTACACGGGGTAATACAAAAGGCTGATATTTATCAACCGCAACTATAATTCCTGAGGTAAAAGTCACAAAACAAACATGCAAATGACGCGCTTTTGCCGTTTGAAACGATATCTCGCAGCCCCAACAAACAATGAAATTTAAGTTAGCGTAATTAATAATAGCGTCGTTTATTTTGTATTTTTTGAATTCCTTACATTCCCACCTATTGCACAAGTGAAATTAAGGCTCTATTATTAGGACAACAAACCCACCCCCATTATAAGTTTGAGATTACTACAATGAGCGAAGCACTTAAAATTCTGAACAACATCCGTACTCTTCGTGCGCAGGCAAGAGAATGTACCCTTGAGACGCTTGAAGAAATGCTCGAAAAATTAGAAGTTGTAGTTAACGAACGTCGTGAAGAAGAAAGCGCAGCTGCGGCTGAAATCGAAGAACGTACACGTAAACTGCAACAGTATCGCGAAATGCTGATTGCCGATGGTATCGATCCAAACGAATTGCTGAACAGCATGGCTGCGGCTAAAACCGGTACCAAAGCAAAACGCGCGGCACGTCCTGCTAAATATAGCTACATCGATGAGAACGGCGAAGAGAAAACCTGGACTGGCCAGGGCCGTACTCCTGCTGTAATCAAGAAAGCAATGGACGAACAAGGTAAACAACTGGATGACTTCCTGATCAAGGATTAATCTGGAAAGATTCTGAAAAATCCCGCTTAATGCGGGATTTTTTATGCCTGTAATATCCGCCCGAACATCTCCTTACATTCTGTCATATTGTGAGGCTCCGTATTTAACGTCCTTGACAATCCCCCGTCATTTACAGAGTGACAGGCATAAAAAAACCGGTGGGCGACGCCACACCGGTCTTGTTCACAGGCTGGTGAGTTTATTACTTAATACCCACGCTACCTTTGAGCCAGGCTTTAAATTCTTCACCCAGGCTGTTATGGCGAATACCATATTCGACGAATGCCTGCATATAACCGAGCTTATTCCCGCAGTCATGGCTCTTACCTTTCATATGGTAGGCTTCCACGGTCTCTTTCTCGATCAGCATATCGATAGCATCCGTCAGCTGGATTTCATCGCCCGCACCCGGAGGCGTTTTCGCCAGCAGCGCCCAAATTTCAGCGCTCAGTACGTAACGACCAACAACAGCAAGGTTAGACGGCGCGACGTCCGCTTTAGGTTTTTCAACAACGCCAACCATCGGTACGCTTTCGCCAGGTTGCAGGTCAACGCCTTTGCAGTCAACCACGCCGTAAGCGGTCACGTCGTCGACTGGCTCAACCATAATCTGGCTGCTGCCGGTTTCGTCGAAGCGTTTAATCATTTCCGCCAGGTTTTCCTGGGAAAGATCGGACTCGTACTCATCAAGGATCACATCAGGCAGAATAACCGCGACCGGCTCATCACCCACTACAGGATGTGCGCACAATACTGCATGCCCCAGGCCCTTCGCCAGGCCCTGACGAACCTGCATAATGGTAACGTGTGGAGGACAAATAGACTGCACTTCCTCCAGCAGCTGGCGCTTAACGCGTTTTTCCAGCATTGCTTCGAGTTCGAAACTGGTATCGAAATGGTTTTCGATAGAGTTTTTAGATGAATGCGTCACCAGCACAATTTCGGTGATACCTGCTGCAATACATTCATTCACGACATACTGGATTAATGGCTTATCAACCAGAGGCAGCATCTCTTTTGGGATTGCCTTCGTCGCTGGCAACATCCTGGTACCCAATCCCGCCACCGGGATAACGGCCTTTCTGACTTTCGAATTAAGGGCAGCCATTGAAATTCTCCTGAACTGTTCAAGTTTTGAACTTTTATGCATTGAATAACGCGTTGAGTATACAGTCTCAGCCACTAATACGGGTCTGAAAAGAACGCGTTGCCGATCAATTAAGACAAATACGCATGAAACTTGCAGCGATAGTAGCACTGCCAGCAAAAACACAGGTAAAGCAATCTGAAAAATAAAATCTGACTGCTTACTCCGTGGACAACATTAAGCGTAACCGCCCTCCGGCACCCCAAATTTGGCACTGCCAGGAGGTGCAGCGATGGCTAATTTGATTAAGGTAAGTATTTCCCAGCGTACCCAACGGCACGCCGTTACTCACCTGAATATGGTGTTCGCCAGTATTCAGTGTGGCATTTAATCCCGCAGACACCAGAATAAGGTTATTCAACCCGCTGTGATAATAGCCAACCAGAAGCGGGAACTGCCCCGGTAAATTGGCCTGGCGAAAAAGTTGGTTGACCTGTTTTAGTAAACTGCCTAGCTCAGGAAGTCGTTGCCCCTGATGGGATAATTGTTCCTGTAGCAATCCATTAAACAGCGCCCGGAGTAATAAGGCCGCCAGAACGCCGTTATCTCCCGCTCGGGTAACATCCAGGCAATAAAAAGCGAGGTCGGAATCCGAGAGCGGCGCAATATCCAGCACCAGTCCAGGCTGGTCAGCCGCTACCAGCTGGCGATAATTTACTCTGCAATGAGAGATATTTTGCTGCACCGGCGGCTGAAGTTCCTGAAGCAGCTTCGCGGCCGCGAGAGGATTACTGACTAAAGCATCCCAGTCCTGGAAAAGACGTTCTTCTTCTTCCACCCGGGAATTAAACATATTGGGATACAGGCAGGCCAACACCGTTTCACGCAGACGGTTCAAATCTTTAACCGGTTTGAGCAGAATATCCTGCACACCTAAACGCAACGCCTTAGCAATATCCGCCATATTTTCGGTGGCCGAGATCACCAGTATCGGTGTCTGATAACCTTCATTACGCAGGTTTTCTACCAGCATTAATCCGTCCATGCGCGGCATCTCAAGATCGCAGATCATCAGATCCGGCGCCATGCTGGCCATTTTTTCCAGTGCCTCGACGCCATCTTCGGCAAGGGACGTGGTTGCACCCAGTGAGGATAACCACGAATCCAGTAGCGATCGGAAAACGGGCTCGTCTTCTACTATCAAAATATGTTTTCCGGCCAATGGCTGTGTCATGGTTCCTCCCCTGGCTGACAGTTACTCAATAGTGGCATGCTATTGGTACTATCGCCTGTCAGATTTTGCTGAAGTAATCAAAAAAGTGCTCAACGTGCTGTACGCACAAAAGGCAACAGTTCATCTATTTTCTTTTCGACGGCTAACGAGCCCGCTGCTATGGCGGCCTCAGCCCGGTGGAAATCAAGGGTAGAGATTTGTGGACAATAGGGTTGAATAAGAATATCCGGAGGATCGCCAGCCATACGGTTTCGCTTCAGGCGATTCTCAAGAATTTGAATAGAGGTCGTCATGATTTCAATGGCGTTCGGTGCGGTCACCGCGCGACGGGCAGCCAGGCGCCCTATTCTGCCGCGTAATCGAGCATGCCAGGCAAGTTTCTCTTCTTCCGCATCATCGCTCTGAAGATTAACCGGCATCAAATCTTGCTGCATGAGGTGAGCATCGTGCTGTAAATCCACGGCAATAACGATATCCGCCCCCATGGCGCGCGTCAGAGAGACAGGGACAGGATTCACTACACCACCGTCAACGAGCCAGTAGCCGTTGTGAGGCACAGGCGCCATTAACCCAGGCATACTACAGGAT
The DNA here is from genome assembly GCF_049238805.1 of Enterobacter cloacae complex sp. CDL013. Lineage (NCBI taxonomy): Bacteria > Pseudomonadati > Pseudomonadota > Gammaproteobacteria > Enterobacterales > Enterobacteriaceae > Enterobacter > Enterobacter cloacae complex sp. CDL013. The sequence continues at coordinate 42,140 of NZ_JBMKGT010000006.1, forward strand.
GCACGAACGGCGAGATGAATATCCCCTTCGGTGAGCCATAACTCCCTGCCCGTACTGAGGTTGGTTGCAACGGCCCCGAAAGGCATTTGGCAGTGGCGGAAGTCAGCGAGGGGCATTATCTTGCGAAACTGATTGAACACGCGTTCGCCGCGCAGCAGGCCGCCACGCTGCCAGGAGAGATCCATCAGGCGCAGCACATCCCAGTAACTGAAGGAGCGCACCCAGCTTTCAAGCTCCGGGAGCTTACCGCAGGCGTACGCAGATCCGACCAGCGACCCGATAGAACATCCTGCAACAATATCAACGTCAATCCCCATCTGGTTTAAGGTATTGATAACGCCAATATGTGACCAACCCCGGGCAGCACCTGAGCCCAACGCCAGTCCAATTTTTACCTTTCTCATTAGCCCTGTTTTACTTCCCCTGGATTCCCGACATAGCGTCAACGCACCTGCTCAGTTAACATATTGCTACCTTAAGCGTTTAACGCCTTATTTTTTGTTCCAGGAAGAGAATCGTGTCTCAACTCTGCCCCTGTGGTAGCGCTCTGGAGTATAGCCTATGTTGCCAGCGATATCTTTCTGGCGAGCAGGTTGCACCAGAGCCGTCACACCTTATGCGCTCGCGGTATACTGCTTTTGTGATCAAAAACGCAGACTACCTGATTAAAACCTGGCATCCGTCCTGCCATGCTGCCGATTTTCGCCAAGAGATTGAAGCCGGATTTGCCAACACCGTCTGGCAGGGCCTCACCGTCTTTGAAGCCGCTCCCGGCCGCAATGCCAACGAGGGCTATGTCAGTTTTGTCGCCCGCTTTAGCGAACAAAACAAACCCGGCGCCATCATTGAACGCTCACGGTTCTTAAAGGACAGCGGGCAATGGTATTATATTGACGGCACACGTCCGCAATTCGGTCGTAACGATCCCTGCCCCTGTGGTTCAGGAAAAAAATTTAAAAAGTGTTGCGGCAGTAATGCCTGACAACTCAGACTTCGCAAATACATAAACAGGATTTCCCGGCGATGCAATCATTACAACGTAAAGTTCTGCGCACTATCTGTCCCGATCAAAAAGGGCTGATCGCACGAATTACCAACATTTGCTACAAGCATGAACTGAATATCGTGCAGAACAACGAGTTCGTTGACCACCGTACCGGTCGCTTCTTTATGCGTACCGAACTGGAAGGCATTTTCAACGACACAACCCTGCTTGCCGATCTGGACAGCGCCCTGCCGGAAGGCTCGGTGCGCGAGCTGAACCCGGCGGGCCGTCGCCGCATTGTCATTCTGGTCACCAAAGAGGCGCACTGCCTGGGCGATCTGCTGATGAAAGCCAACTACGGTGGCCTGGACGTCGAAATTGCCGCCGTCATTGGCAACCACGAGACGCTGCGTACGCTGGTAGAACGTTTCGACATTCCGTTTGAGCTGGTCAGTCACGAAGGCCATACCCGTGAAGAGCACGACAACCTGATGGCTGCTGCGATTGAAGCGCATAACCCGGACTACGTGGTGCTGGCGAAATATATGCGCGTGCTGACGCCATCCTTCGTGGCGCGCTTCCCGAACAAGATTATCAACATCCACCACTCCTTCCTGCCAGCCTTTATTGGCGCGCGTCCGTATCACCAGGCATACGAGCGTGGGGTGAAAATCATTGGCGCAACCGCGCACTACGTGAATGATAATCTGGATGAAGGCCCAATCATCATGCAGGACGTGATTCACGTGGATCACACCTACACGGCAGAAGATATGATGCGTGCCGGCCGTGACGTTGAGAAGAACGTACTAAGCCGTGCGCTGTATCAGGTACTTGCCCAGCGCGTCTTTGTGTACGGCAACAGAACGATTATTCTTTAATCCCTCGGAAAATGAATTGATTAGCTTTACGCCTTTGCGGATAAAAAGCAGGCAAACAGCTTCATTTTCCTAAAGGAATGCTTTACAGGGGCGTCTCATTTGATATGATGCGCCCCGCTTCCAACAGGAAGCAGGCCAGTTAAAAGCATTACCCCGTGGTGGGGTTCCCGAGCGGCCAAAGGGAGCAGACTGTAAATCTGCCGTCATCGACTTCGAAGGTTCGAATCCTTCCCCCACCACCATCTCCAGCTTTACCTCAAAATATGAATTACCCCTGGTGGGGTTCCCGAGCGGCCAAAGGGAGCAGACTGTAAATCTGCCGTCATCGACTTCGAAGGTTCGAATCCTTCCCCCACCACCATCACTTCCAGATGCTACAGCACTCTCTCAAAGCACAATGCCCCATGGTTCTTCAGTGCGGGGAAGGATGAGAAGCTTCGACCAAGGTTCGATTCGAGCGTAGCGAGAAAGCGTTGCCGCAAGCAACGACCCGAAGGTCGAAGCGCGAAGCGCTGAGTAATCCTTCCCCCACCACCATCACTTCCAGATTCTTTAGCACTATCCAAAAGCACAATGCCCCATGGTTCTCCCATGCGGGGAAAAATAAGAAGCTTCGACCAAGGTTCGATTCGAGCATAGTGAATTCTGTAGGCCGGGTAAGGCGCAACCGCCACCCGGCATCCGCACGAAACCCTGGATCGGGGACAAAAAAAACCCCGCATATGCGGGGTTGTATTAATACAGCGAATCAGCGACGAGCACGCACAACCTGATATTTGCGCGTCAGGTACTCCACCGGCGCACTCCAGATGTGCACCAGGCGAGAGAACGGGAACAGCACAAACAGGGTCATACCCAACACCAGGTGAACGCGGAAGATGAACGCCACGCCGTCCAGATGCTCAGAGGCGCCCCCGCGGAAGGTCACGACAGACTGCGCCCATCCCACCAGCTTCATCATCTCGCTGCCGTCCATATGCTGCGCAGAGAATGGAATGGTCAGCAGACCAAGCGCACACTGCACCATCAGCAGGGAGAGGATCAGGATGTCCGCTCCGGTCGTGGTAGCCCGCACGCGTGGGCTGAACAGACGGCGTTTCAGCAGCAACAGACCACCCACCAGGGTCATCACGCCGCAGGCGCCACCGGCGAGCATCGCCATCTTCTGCTTCACGTCAATCGGCAGCCACGCTTCGTACATCCAGTGCGGGGTCAGCATCCCCAGGAAGTGACCGGCGAAAATCCCCAAAATCCCGATGTGGAACAGGTTTGACGCCAGGTTCATCCCTTTACGATCCAGCATCTGGCTGGAGGCAGCACGCCAGGTGTACTGGCCATAGTCATAACGCAGCCAGCTTCCCACCAGGAACACGGTGCCCGCGATATACGGGTAAATGTCAAAGAAGAACATATTCAGGAAGTGCATTAGTGCTGTCCTCCGTTAGAGATATTCAAATATTGCGGAGCCACCGCTCCGGCAAAACGACGCTGATGCGCGGAGATTTCAGATTCGCCACAGCTCTGGTCAGCAAAGAATTTCACCTGCTCTTCTTCCCAGACGGCATCCAGTGCTTGTGGGGTATCGTCCCGGGCTTCATCCGCGATTTTTTCCGCCACTTTTTGACTGTCAACCGAGGCGTTAGCCAGTTTCACCAGCAGATCAAACAGGACTGCATAGCTGCTCTCACGTTGCTGGAGACGCGCGCCGAGCAACGCCAGAATGGGAGCAATGTCCTGCAACCCGCCCAGCGCTTCCTCTTTCGGCAACTGCGCCAGATATTCCAGATACAGCGGCAGGTGATCCGGCAGCTCGCGGCTGTCGAGTTGCAAACCGTGCTGCTCGTACTGGGCCATCAGATCCACCATCGCCTGACCACGGTCGCGGGATTCACCGTGAACGTGTTCGAACAACAGCAGAGACGTGGCACGACCCCGGTCAAACAGCTGGCTGTAGTCCGCCTGCGCATCAAGAAGATCGCGCGCCAGCAGATCGCGGAGGAAAACGCCCAGCTTCTGGGCATCCTCTTTATCCAGGTTTTCAGATGACGCGAGTGCATCAAAGAGTTCCTGTTGATGCTGCACAAGCGCAGCATCAGGGTACTCGAGCAGACGCGAAACAATGACGAGTTCAATCATTGGTGCGGCTCCGTTTTGCTGGTCACATCCATCGCGTCGATGCGGCGGCTGTTGAACAGGTTGAATTTGCTGTCTGACCCGTGGCAACCGTCGCCAAAGGTAAAGCCACACCCACTTTTCTCCGGGAAGGCCTCGCGAGCCAGTTCACGGTGGCTGCTCGGCACCACGAAACGATCTTCGTAGTTAGCGATTGCCAGATAGCGGTACATCTCCTGCGCCTGCGCTTCGGTCAGACCAACCTCTTCCAGCGCGCGGGTATCGTTCACGCCGTCAACGGTTTCCGCACGTTTGAAGTGACGCATCGCCAGCATACGTTTCAGCGCCAGCAGTACCGGCTGGGTATCCCCGGCGGTGAGCAGGTTGGCCAGATACTGAACCGGGATACGCAGGCTTTCCACGTCCGGCAGAATGCCGTTGCTGCCCAGTTCACCCGCATCCGCCGCAGACTGAATCGGAGACAGCGGCGGCACGTACCAGACCATCGGCAGCGTGCGGTATTCCGGGTGCAGCGGCAGGGCCAGCTTCCAGTCCATCGCCATTTTGTACACCGGAGACTGCTGTGCGGCGTCAATCACGCTCTGCGGAATACCGTCTTTCAGCGCCTGCTCAATAACCTTCGGATCGTTTGGATCGAGGAAGACGTCTAGTTGACGCTGATACAGATCTTTCTCGTTCTCGGTGCTTGCGGCATTTTCAATCGCGTCCGCGTCGTACAGCAGCACGCCGAGGTAGCGGATACGACCTACGCAGCTCTCTGAGCAGACGGTCGGCATACCGGCTTCGATACGCGGGTAGCAGAAGATGCACTTCTCAGACTTACCGCTCTTCCAGTTGAAGTAGATTTTTTTGTACGGGCAGCCGGTGATGCACATACGCCAGCCGCGGCACTTGTCCTGGTCGATCAGCACAATGCCATCTTCTTCACGCTTGTAGATGGCGCCGCTTGGGCAGGTCGCCACGCACGCCGGGTTAAGGCAGTGTTCGCACAGGCGCGGCAGGTACATCATGAAGGTGTTTTCGAACTGGCCGTACATCGCCTTCTGCATGTTCTCGAAGTTCTGGTCTTTGGCGCGTTTTTCGAACTCGCCGCCCAGAATCTCTTCCCAGTTTGGACCGCTGGTAATTTTGTCCATGCGCTGGCCGGTGATCAGCGAGCGAGGACGGGCGATCGGCTGGTGTTTGCTTTCCGGCGCGTTGTGCAGGTTCTGATAGTCGTAATCAAACGGCTCGTAGTAATCATCGATGCCCGGCAGATGCGGGTTAGCGAAGATTTTACCCAGCAGCATGGCACGGTTACCCATGCGCGGTTGCAGTTTGCCGTTGATTTTACGGATCCAGCCCCCCTTCCATTTCTCCTGGTTTTCCCAGTCGGTCGGGAAGCCGGTGCCCGGCTTACTTTCCACGTTGTTGAACCAGGCGTACTCCATACCTTCACGGCTGGTCCAGACGTTTTTACAGGTGACTGAGCAGGTATGACAGCCGATGCATTTATCCAGATTCAGCACCATGCCGACTTGTGAACGAATTTTCATTTTACGCTCTCCTGTACCTGGTCATTACCTTCGCCATCTAACCAGTTAATATTCTTCATCTTACGTACCACCACGAACTCATCGCGGTTCGATCCTACGGTGCCGTAGTAGTTAAAGCCGTAGGCCAGCTGGGCATAACCACCGATCATGTGGGTCGGCTTCGGCGTAATACGGGTCACGGAGTTGTGAATACCGCCGCGCTGTTCGGTGATCTCAGACCCCGGCAGGTTAACGATACGTTCCTGCGCGTGGTACATCATGGTCATCCCGGCCGGTACGCGCTGGCTCACCACCGCACGTGCCGTCAGGGCACCGTTGCTGTTGAACACTTCAATCCAGTCGTTATCTTCGATACCCAGATCTTTGGCGTCCGCTTCGCTCATCCAGACGATTGGCCCCCCGCGCGACAGGGTCAGCATCAGCAGGTTGTCGCTATAGGTGGAGTGGATACCCCACTTCTGGTGCGGCGTCAGGAAGTTCAGCGCCTTCTCAGGGTTACCGTTTGATTTCGCACCCATCACCGCTTTCACGGAGCGGGTGTCGATTGGCGGACGGTAAACCAGCAAGCTTTCACCGAAGTCACGCATCCACTGGTGGTCCTGATACAGAGACTGACGGCCAGAAAGCGTGCGCCATGGGATCAACTCGTGAACGTTGGTGTATCCGGCGTTATAGGACACATGTTCATCTTCGAGGCCAGACCAGGTCGGGCTGGAGATAATCTTGCGCGGCTGGGCCTGAATATCGCGGAAGCGGATTTTCTCTTCCTCTTTATTCTTCGCCAGGTGCGTATGGTCACGACCGGTAAACTCGCTCAGGGCCGCCCAGGCTTTCACCGCCACGTGGCCGTTGGTTTCCGGGGCCAGGGTCAGGATCATTTCCGCCGCATCAATCGCCGTGTTCAGCATCGGCTGGCCTTTCGCCGGGCCGTCCGCTTTGGTGTAATTGAGCTTGCGCAGCAGGTCCATTTCACTCTGGGTGTTCCAGGCGATCCCTTTCCCGCCGTTACCGATTTTTTCCATCAGCGGGCCGATAGAGGTAAAGCGCTCGTACGTTGCCGGGTAATCACGTTCAACCGGAATAATGTGCGGCGCGGTTACGCCTGGGATCAGGTCGCACTCGCCTTTTTTCCAGTCCTTCACGTCCAGCGGTTGCGCCAGTTCGGCAGCGGAGTCGTGCTGGATTGGCAGCGTCACCACGTCGGTCTCTTTGCCCAGGTGTCCTACACAGACTTCGGAGAATTTCTTCGCGATGTCTTTGTAGATTTCCCAGTCGCTTTTTGATTCCCATGCCGGGTCAACGGCCGCAGACAGCGGATGAATAAACGGATGCATATCCGACGTATTCATGTCGTCTTTTTCGTACCAGGTGGCGGTAGGCAGCACGATATCGGAGTACAGGCAGGTACTGGACAGACGGAAGTCCAGTGTTACCACCAGATCCAGCTTGCCGTCCAGACCGTTGTCTTTCCATTCAACTTCTTCTGGCTTCACGCCGCCCTGCTTGCCGAGATCTTTACCCTGAATACCGTTTTCGGTACCGAGCAGGTATTTCAGCATGTATTCATGGCCTTTACCGGACGAACCCAGCAGGTTAGAGCGCCAGATGAACAGGTTACGCGGATGGTTTTTACCGTTCTCCGGCTGTTCTGCCGCGAAGCGGATTGAGCCGTCTTTGAGGGATTTAACGGTGTAGTCAACCGGTGACATGCCCGCTTTCTTCGCCGCTTCCGCAATGCGCAGCGGGTTCGTGCCCAGCTGCGGCGCAGACGGCAGCCAGCCCATACGCTCAGCGCGCACGTTGAAGTCAATCAGGTGGCCGCTGTAGCGGGATTTATCCGCCATCGGCGATAGCAGTTCCTGGGCGGTAACCGTCTCGTAGCGCCACTGGCTGGAGTGGTTATAGAAGTAGGAGGTGCTGTTCATGTGACGGGCCGGACGCTGCCAGTCAAGGGCAAACGCCAGCGGCTGCCAGCCGGTCTGCGGACGCAGTTTTTCCTGGCCCACGTAGTGCGCCCAGCCGCCGCCGCTCTGCCCGACGCAGCCGCAGAAGATCAGCATGTTGATCAGGCCGCGATAGTTCATATCGAGGTGATACCAGTGGTTCAGACCGGCACCGACGATGATCATGGAGCGACCGTGGGTTTTGTCGGCGTTTTCCGCAAATTCACGCGCGATACGGGTGATCTGCGCGCGTGGCACGCCGGTAATCTGCTCCGCCCAGGCCGGGGTATAAGCCTTCACGTCATCATAGCTGGTCGCGCAGTTTTCATCGTTCAGGCCGCGCTCCAGGCCGTAGTTCGCCATGGTCAGATCGTAGACGGTAGTGACCAGAGCAGTAGAACCGTCCGCCAGTTGCAGGCGCTTAACCGGCAGTTTGTGCATCAGAACGTTTTGCAGCTCAACCTTGTTGAAGTGCTCGGAACCTTCACCACCAAAGTACGGGAAGCCGACATCGGCGATCTCATCCTGGCTGCCCAGCATGCTGAGACGAAGTTCCGTCTCTTCACCCGTGGTGCCGTTACGCTGCTCCAGGTTCCATTTGCCTTTTTCGCCCCAGCGGAAGCCGATAGAGCCGTTTGGCGCCACCAGCTCGCCGTTGCTGTTGCAGGCGACCGTTTTCCACTCCGGGTTGTTTTCCTGACCCAGCGCGTCCACCAGATCTGCGGCACGCAGCATACGGCCTGCGGCGTAATAGCCGTCACGCTCTTCGAGCATCACCAGCATTGGCATGTCGGTGTAGCGACGCACGTAATCAGTGAAATACTGGCTTGGCTTGTCGAGGTGGAATTCGCGCAGCATGACGTGGCCCATCGCCAGCGCCATGGCGGCATCGGTACCCTGTTTCGGCGCCAGCCACAGGTCGCACAGCTTGGCAATTTCGGCGTAGTCTGGGGTCACGGCAACGGTTTTGGTCCCTTTGTAACGTACTTCAGTAAAGAAGTGCGCATCCGGGGTACGGGTCTGCGGAACGTTAGAGCCCCAGGCGATGATGTAGCTGGAGTTGTACCAGTCAGCGGACTCCGGCACGTCGGTCTGCTCGCCCCAGGTCTGTGGCGACGCTGGCGGCAGGTCGCAGTACCAGTCGTAGAAGCTCAGGCAGGTACCGCCGATGAGTGACAGGTAGCGCGCGCCGGAGGCGTAAGAGACCATCGACATCGCCGGAATTGGCGAGAAGCCTGCCACACGGTCAGGACCGTAAGTTTTCACGGTGTAGACGTTGGAAGCCGCAATCAGCTCGTTCACCTCTTTCCAGGAAGAGCGAACGAAACCACCGCGACCACGCGCCTGCTTGAAGCTTTTCGCTTTGTCGGCATCTTCAATGATGGAGGCCCAGGCATCAACCGGATCGCTGTGCTGCACTTTCGCTTCACGCCACATTTTCATCAGGCGTTTACGCATCAGCGGGTATTTCAGTCGGTTTGCGCTGTAGAGATACCACGAGTAGCTGGCCCCACGCGGGCAGCCACGCGGCTCGTGGTTCGGCATATCCGGACGGGTACGCGGATAATCGGTCTGCTGCATTTCCCAGGTCACCAGACCGTTTTTAACGAAAATCTTCCAGCTACATGAGCCAGTGCAGTTTACGCCGTGGGTAGAACGGACAACTTTGTCATGCTGCCAGCGTTGACGGTAACCGTCTTCCCAGTCCCGGTTGGTATCCAGAACCTGTCCGTGCCCATCGGCAAAAGTTTCACCCTTCTGTTTGAAGTAGCGAAACCGGTCCAAAAATTTGCTCATCGGGTATCTCCTGTGTGGAGCCTGTGGCTCTCTAAATCGACATTGCTGATTTGCAGCGAAGGTAACGCTATGAAAGATGGTGAGAATTGATAACGATCAAGACGAAGGGGGACTCTGAGGGGGGGTATTAGATCAAATACCACCAAAGCGGTAGCTGTTAATATTTTTTAACCTTATGATTTATATAGATATATTTTATTTATCGTACAATAAGCGAGGCAAAATTTAACATCTTAGGTATTAAGGGGTAGAAACACCTGTAAAGCGATGGCGATCACAGCGTGACCTGCGGGTGAGCACGGGTAACGCCATTAGTATGTTGTAACTATTCAGCGATTAAAAAAAGCGCGGCACTCAGGCCGCGCAAACGGATAATCAAGCTTACTTGTTTTTCTTGGTATTACGGCCATATACCAGCCAGGTGATGACCACGCAGGCGATATAGAAGACGAGGAATACTTTCATCGCACCCGCCGGAGAGCCGGTCAGATCCAGTGAGATACCGAACGCTTTTGGAATAAAGAAGCCGCCAATCGCGCCTATCGCAGAGATAAACCCAAGCGCCGCAGCGGTATCGGTGGCGGCTTCACGCATTGCCTGCTCGTCGCTCCCACCCTGCGCTTTCACGCGGTCCATGGTCAGCTTGCGGAAGATGACAGAGATCATCTGGAAAGTAGACGCACTGCCCAGCCCGGCGGTCAGGAACAGCACCATGAAGACGCCGAAGAAGGCAAAGAAGTTACCCCCCTCACCACCCGCAGGCAGCGTCAGGAACAGCAGCGCACAGAAGATGGCCATTACAACAAAGTTCACCAGCGTAACGCGCGTCCCGCCCAGACGGTCGGAGATCATCCCGCCCAGCGAACGTGCCAGCGCGCCGATAAACGGACCGAAGAAGGCAAACTGAAGGATCTGCACGTCCGGGAACTGGGTTTTAGACAGCATGGCAAAGCCTGCGGAGAAACCGATGAACGAGCCGAAGGTCGCCAGATACAGCAGCGCCATCACCCACAGGTGGCCACGCTTCAGAACCGGCAGCTGCTCGCTCAGTGACGCTTTGGACGCGGACAGATCGTTCATGAAGAACCACGCCGCCAGGGTAAAGACCACCAGGAACGGTACCCAAATCCAGGAGGCGTTTTGCAGGAACAGCACGGAACCGTCGGGCTGCGTCACACCGCCGCCGCCAAAGGCCGCAAAGATGGAGACAGAGATCGCCAGCGGGGCAATCAGCTGCATCACGCTCACGCCCATGTTACCCAGGCCGCCGTTAATGCCCAGCGCGCCACCCTGCTTCGCTTTCGGGAAGAAGAAGCTGATGTTTGCCATACTGGACGCAAAGTTCGCCCCCGCAAAACCGCACAGCAGAGAGATAATCACGAACACGCTAAACGGTGTGGAGGTATCCTGCACCGCAAAACCGAGCCACACGCACGGTATGATCATGATCCCGGTACTGAAAGCCGTCCAGCGACGACCACCAAAGACCGGCACCATAAACGCATAAGGAACGCGCAGCAGTGCGCCTGAAAGCGACGGCAACGCGGTCAACATAAACAGCTGATCGGTGGTAAAGGTAAAGCCCACTTTTGGCAGGTTAACCGCAACCGCACTGAACAACATCCAGACGCAAAACGCCAGTAACAGACATGGAACGGAAATCCACAGATTACGACTTGCTACACGGTGGCCGCGCTGTTGCCAGAACGCCGGATCCTCTGGACGCCAGTCTGTAATAACGGCACCAGTTTCCCTTTCGGGAGCGGAAGAGTGACTCATAGACACCTCTGATTCTCGAATGATGCTGCAAACATTAGGGCTTTAGAGCGGCGGTAAGTTGATATAAATCAAAGGAAAAGTGGGAGGTTTTGCGGCAAAAAAAAAGCCATCACTCTTAATGAGTAGATGCAAAACGTAAAAAAGGTGTGGTTTTTCACGGTGCTGAGGCATCCCTGCTTCGTCCACCCACTAACCGTTACCCCTCTGGCAATTTAGAGGTAATCCTTTATTGGTATGGGTATACTCCAGGGTATGCACCAGAATAGCGCCATTCCTGCAATCAGGTCACGTCAGGAGCCCGGCAACTCTATGTTAAAAAGATGTTTATCTCCGCTGACGCTGGTTAACCAGCTGGCGCTTATTGTTCTGCTGTCCACCGCTATCGGTGTGACCGGCATGGCTATTTCTGGCTGGCTGGTACAGGGTGTACAGGGTAACGCGCATGCCATCAACGAGGCAGGCTCACTACGTATGCAGAGTTACCGGCTACTGGCGTCGGTGCCGCTGACGCAGGCTGACCAACCGCTTATCGACGAAATGGAGCGTACCGCATTCAGCCCTGAACTGGAAAGAGCCGCCATCCGTGACGGTCAGCAATCTCAGCTTAAGGCGCTTCAGGGCTACTGGCATACCCAGCTGGAGCCCGGCTTAAAGCGGGCGGAAGACCGGGAAACGGTCGCCCAGGATGTCGCCGGGTTTGTGTCACGCATCGATCATCTTGTCTCCTCATTCGATCGCACCACAGAGTTACGCATTGACCGTGTGGTGATGGTTCACCGCGCAATGGCGCTGTTTATGGGTTTGCTGCTGATTTTCACGGTTATCTGGCTGCGCGCGCGGTTGCTTAACCCCTGGAAACAGCTCCTGGCGATGGCCCGCGCCGTCACACAGCGCGATTTTACCCAGCGCACGCACATCAGCGGGCGCAACGAAATGGCGATGCTCGGCGAGGCGCTCAACACCATGTCGGCAGAGCTATCAGAAAGCTACGCGGTACTGGAACAACGCGTCCAGGAGAAAACCGCCGGGCTTGAGCAGAAAAACGAGATCCTCTCTTTCCTCTGGCAGGCGAACCGTCGCCTGCATATGCAGGTCCCGCTTTGCGAACGTCTCTCGCCAGTACTGAACGGCCTGCAAAACCTGACTCTGCTCCGCGATCTTGAGCTTCGGGTTTACGACGTTGAAGATGAGGACAACCATCAGGAATTTACCTGTCAGTCGGACATCTCCTGCGACGATAAAGGGTGTCATCTGTGCCCGCGCGGCTTGCCGCCGCTTACCACCAGCGGCACGACCCTCAAGTGGCGGCTGATGGACAGCCATACCCAGTACGGTATTTTGCTGGCCACCCTGCCCGCCGGACGTCACCTGAGCCACGACCAGCAGCAGCTGGTCGATACGCTTGTTGAGCAGCTCACGGCCACGCTGGCGCTCGACCGCCACCAGGAGAAACAGCAGCAGCTGATCGTGATGGAGGAGCGTGCCACCATCGCCCGCGAGCTGCACGACTCCATCGCCCAGTCCCTCTCCTGCATGAAGATGCAGGTGAGCTGCCTGCAAATGCAGGACGAAGGCATGCCCGAGAGCAGCAAACAGCTGCTCAGCCAGATCCGCAACGAGCTTAACACCTCGTGGGTTCAGCTTCGCGAGCTGCTGACCACCTTCCGTTTGCAGCTCACCGAGCCGGGGCTGCGCCCTGCGCTGGAGTCCAGCTGTCAGGAGTTTAGTGCCCGGCTGGGCTTCCCGGTGAAGCTGGATTACCAGCTGCCACCGCGTTTTGTCCCCTCTCACCAGGCGATCCATTTGCTGCAAATTGCCCGTGAAGCCCTGAGCAACGTGCTCAAGCATGCCGAGGCGACGGCCGTTACGGTCACCGTCAGCTGCCAGGATAATCAGGTGAAGCTCAGGGTTCAGGATAACGGCCGCGGCGTGCCGGAAAATGCCGAACGAACGAACCATTATGGTTTAATTATCATGCGAGACCGCGCGCAAAGCCTGCGCGGTGATTGCCAGGTTCGCCGGGGAGAGTCAGGTGGCACCGAAGTAGTGGTCACCTTTATACCCGAAAAGCCCCTCATAACTGCTCAAGGAGAAAACCATGACTAATCAGGAACCGGCATCTATCCTGTTGATTGACGATCATCCGATGCTGCGCACTGGCGTTAAACAGCTTGTCAGCATGGCGCCAGATATCACCGTCGTCGGGGAAGCCAGCAACGGCGAACAGGGTATTGAACTTGCCGAATCGCTCGATCCTGATTTGATCTTGCTCGATCTCAACATGCCGGGCATGAATGGCCTGGAAACCCTCGACAAGCTGCGGGAGAAATCCCTCTCTGGCCGGGTGGTGGTCTTCAGCGTCTCAAACCATGAAGAAGACGTGGTCACCGCCCTCAAGCGAGGGGCAGACGGCTATCTGCTGAAAGATATGGAGCCGGAAGATCTGCTCAAGGCGCTGCAACAGGCTGCCGCAGGCGAGATGGTGCTGAGTGAAGCGTTAACGCCGGTACTGGCCGCCAGCCTGCGTGCGAACCGCGCCACGTCTGACCGCGACGTCAGCCAGTTGACCCCGCGCGAGCGTGACATTCTGAAGCTGATTGCCCAGGGGCTGCCGAACAAAATGATCGCCCGCCGTCTGGACATCACCGAGAGCACGGTCAAAGTGCATGTCAAACACATGCTGAAAAAAATGAAGTTAAAATCCCGCGTCGAAGCCGCCGTCTGGGTGCATCAGGAGCGCATTTTTTAACTTACTCATCCGGCAGCAACTTCCACCGTGGATCGTCGGCAGGCATTGCGACGAGCGGTTGCACCACGGAAAGCGTGATCTCATTGGAGGAGACACGCTGCCCATCCTTATCTTCCACCACGGCCGTAAGCCGCCATGTATTTTTCGCCCCTTCCGAATCATCCCATGCAGGCATGATCACACTCCAGCCATCGCTGCTGTTGCCGTTTGCCGGTGAGGTCAGGCTGAGCGCCTGGGTATCACCCAGCCAGTGGATCTGCCGGATACCGTGCGTGCTGCGAATTTGCAGCTTCAGCATCACCGTTTCGCCTGGCTTAAGATCCCACGGCGGCGTGGCCAGATATACCGAGAGGGTTTTGCGCTGACGGAATTCCATCACGGGCAGATTATCGCGATCGGGTGAATCATAGCGGCTCCCCCGCAACGATCGCGTCGCCGCCACTTCCCCGGCGGAAAGCTGTTTCGCCAGCGGCACGCCAAAACGATAGTTGAGCTTCAGCCCGAGGTTATTCTGGCTAACGCCGCTCTCGCCCTGCTTATGGGCAGCCGTCAGGGTGACCAGCGGAACGGGGGTATAGTTCAGCCCCAGGTTGACCGCAACCGGGTTGTGATACCCCGTACCGCTGTTAAACAGATCGACGTTATCGCCAAAATACTGTTCAAAGCTGACGCTGGTGTTCAGGTGATGAAACCAGGGAAGCCAGGCTTTGGCCGTTACGTTGTACCCGCGCGCCATGCGCTGCTCGCGGATGTCGGAACGCGGCTGCCAGCCAGCGAACGGCTGGTAGTAATTGGCCGACAGGCGCAGGTTTTCACCCCACGCCTCTGCGCCCAGCCCGGCACGTTGCAGGTTGTCTTCCAGCAGGTTGTCGTAAAAGGTGTTGTAGCCCAGCAGCCAGTTTCCGGCAACCCAGCGCTGCCCGATCCCGACATTGCTCACCAGCCCATCTGTCTGCTGCGTCAGGCCAAGCTGGCTCCAGCTCAGATAACGGGTGTTGTCGTTCCAGGGGATAAACCAGCTACCGCTGCTGCCGTTAAAGTTTCCGTCGTCATCCACCAGTACATTGACGTTGGCGTTTCCCCAGGGTGAAAGCCAGGATTCAATCTGCTCGTTGACTTCACCGCTGACGGCATCCCGCACTTTGCCAAACGCGAACTGTCGCGCCTGCTGCCCGGCCGTCAGGCCGTTATCGGTCATACTGGCTTCACCGAAGGCCTTTGCCATTTCAGCCAGATGCTTTTCGCCTTCGGTGGTCGGTTGCGCCATACCGAGATCCGGCAGGCTATCGCCGTTATTATCAAACGGATTCTGCGCCTGCTGCACGAAGGATTTCGGCGCACCGTGAAGGGCTCCAGCCGTAAAAAGGGGGAGTAACAGCAAAAAACGGATGCGGGACGATACAGCCTTCAACGTCGTCAATCAGAACCTGTGTTTATGAACAAACACTTATTATGTTAACGCCATAAGCCCTGAAAACCAGTCTTAACAGAAATTTCAGGAATATCCTGAAAAGATTTGTCGGGTGGCGGCTTCGCCTTACCCGACCTACAAATTCGTACCGGTGCGAAGCCGCCAACCGACGCCCTTGCACTATTATCCCAACAGCGCTTTCAGCTCCGGCACGCAGGAGCCGCAGTTCGTGCCGCAGCGCAGCTTCACGCCCAGCGCTGCGGCAGAATCACAGCCTCCGGCTATCGCCTTACGTATCGTATTTTCACCCACGCTGAAGCAGCTACAGATAATTCGCCCGGGATCGGCATCTTCGCCCGGCCGTTGTCCGTGCAGCAGCGCATGGCGTTCAGCGAGTTGTACGGGTGCAGCAGCAAAGGCTTCTTCAATAAACGCATGCGCCAGCGCCGGCAGCGTATGGCCCTCCCAGTAGCCCAGCATCAGCTCGCCGTGATGCCAGGCGAGCACGCTGCTGCGTTCTCCCGTCTGTGCCACCTGTAACTGCCAGCCCCGACCGCTGGCGTACGCCCTGACCCACGACAGCAACGGCTGCTCCCCCGCCACCGTCAGACGTGAGGCTTTACGCCACCAGCAGACCGACGGCGGCAGCGCTGGCAGCTCGCGGGCATACAGTTCACCCTGCCAGGCCGGTAGCCAGGGCATGATCCTCACCGCGGTTTGTTTACTCTCCGGCTGGCCGGAACCGGCATCAATCCGCCCTTCTACCAACGCATTGACCTTCCCCTGCCGTGCAAATTGCGCGTTCCAGTGCATCGGCGCAAACAGCTCGCCCGCACGCTGCGCGGTGGAGATACGTACTCTGGCAACCATCACCCCGCGCGGGGAGCTTATCCGCGCCAGCTGGCCGTCAGTCAGCCCAGCGCGCGCCGCATCGGTTGCGTTCATCTCAACAAAAGGCTCATCAATATGCTGCATCAGGCGCGGAACATACCCCGTGCGCGTCATGGTGTGCCACTGATCGCGGATCCGCCCGGTATTCAGTATCAAGGGGTACAATTCGTCGACGCCTGCCCCATGCGAGGAAGGATCAACCGGTACAAGATTTCTTTGCGGGAAATCACCGGCATGCCACTGATAAGGCGCCAGCGCGTCCCACGCCTCTCGCGACAGCGACGCCAGTTCGCGCAGGTTTAGCGCCCGTTCGCCGTTATTTTCAAACGCCGTCAGCGCCGCATGTTCACAAAATATCTCCTGAGGGTGTTCCCAGGCGAAGGCATCGCCATAACCGAGCTGGTCTGCCATCCGGGCGATTATCCACCAGTCCGGTCTGGCCTCGCCCGGCGCAGGCAGAAAGGCACGCTGGCGGGAGATACGGCGTTCAGAATTGGTCACCGTGCCGTTTTTCTCGCCCCAGCCCAGGGCGGGAAAACGGATATGGGCAAACCGGCTGGTGTCCGTCTCCTGCATCACCTCAGATACCATGACCAGCGGGCAGGCTGCCAGAGCCTGACACACCGCGTGGCTGTCGGGAAGCGACACGGCAGGGTTGGTGCCCATGATCCACACCGCCTTCACCTCGCCGCGCGCAATGGCGTCAAACAATTCCACCGCCATCAGGCCCGGGGTCTGCGCCAGCCGTTCCGTTCCCCAGAAACGCGCCACGCGCGAAAGATCGTCCGGCTCGAAGTTCATGTGCGCCGCCAGCTGATTCGCCAGCCCGCCCACTTCCCGCCCGCCCATGGCATTTGGCTGTCCGGTCAGCGAAAACGGGCCGCAGCCAGGACGGTTGAACTTCCCGCTGGCAAGATGCACGTTAATGATGGCGTTACACTTGTCGCTGCCGGTGGAGGACTGGTTGATCCCCATGGTGTAGAGCGTGATCGCGCGTGGCGCGGTGATAAACCAGTCGTAGAAGGTGCTAATCTCGTCTGAAGGCAGATCGCAAAACGCCGCCACGCGAGGGATCGGCCACTCGCCCCGCCCCTGAATCAGATTGAGCAACCCCACAAACAGCCCGGCGTCGCTGCCGGGTCTGAGCGCGAGGTGGAGATCGGCGATATCGCAGGTGGCGGTTTTACGCGGATCGATCACGACCACTTTCATCTGCGGATTGTTGTGCTTTGCCTGCACCAGCCGCTGATACAGCACCGGATGCGTCCAGGCCGCGTTTGAGCCAACGAGTACCACCAGATCGCTGTTTTCCACGTCCTCGTAGCTGCACGGCACCACGTCTTCACCGAAGGCGCGTTTGTAGCCCACCACCGCCGATGACATGCACAGCCGCGAGTTGGTATCAATGTTCGCCGCCCCGATAAAGCCTTTCATCAGCTTGTTGGCGGCATAGTAATCCTCGGTCAACAGCTGGCCGGAGGCATAAAACGCCACCGCCTGCGGCCCCCATTCGTTGATGATGTTCCGTAGCCGCTCGCCCGCTTCGCCCAGCGCCTGCGGCCATGCCACCTCCCGGCCATCGACCACCGGGCGCAGCAGGCGTCCCTGCAACCCCGTGGTTTCCCCGAGGGCAGATCCTTTTACACACAGACGACCGAAATTCGCCGGATGAGTTTCATCCCCCCGAATGCTCACCTTTTCACCGTCTGCGCTGGCGACCACGCCGCAGCCCACCCCGCAGTAAGGGCACGTTGTCCGGGTTTCGGTCATGAGGCCTCCGCACGCATCACCAGCTCTTCATTTCCAACCCATACCTTGCCGTTTTCAATTTTTACCGGCCAGGCGCGCACCACGGGTTCGCCATTCTCCACCTGACAGCCGTCGCGCAGACGAATACGTTGCTTGTAGAGCGGCGAGATCACCACCGGTTCCCCCGCCGCATCGCCGAGGATGCCGCGTGAAAGCACGTTCGCGCGGCTACCCGGCTCCCGATCGTCGAGGGCATAAACGTTTTTGCCAAAGCGGAACAGCGCAATAGGTTTGCGCCCAAGATGCGCACCGATGCCCGCCTGCTCCGGGATCTCATCGATATTACAAATTTCCTGCCAGCGCTTGTTCTGCTCCGCGGCGGGGACGTTCACCGCAGTGCGGAACAGCGCCAGGCGGTCAGGATCGTTAAGGGTGGTTTGCCATTCGCACTGGTAAGTTTCCACCACCCGAGCCATCTCCTGCTCCAGCTCGTGGGCGATCCCCAGGCTGTCGTTGAGGATCACCTCGCGCAGATAGTCGAGGCCGCCTTCCAGGTTATCCATCCAGGTACTGGTACGTTGCAGACGATCTGCCGTGCGAATGTAGAACATCAGGAAACGGTCAACGGTGCGGATCAGCGTTTCGTCGTCCAGATCGCTGGCGAAGAGGTCCGCGTGGCGCGGCTTCATCCCGCCGTTGCCGCACAGATAGAGGTTCCAGCCTTTGTCCGTGGCAATCACCCCCACGTCTTTGCTCTGCGCCTCTGCGCACTCACGGGTACAGCCGGAGACCGCCATTTTGATTTTGTGCGGCGCGCGCAGGCCCTTGTAGCGGTGCTCCAGCCTGACCGCGAGGCCGGTGGAATCCTGCACGCCGTAGCGGCACCAGGTCGACCCGACGCAGGATTTCACCGTGCGCAGAGATTTCCCGTAGGCA
The DNA here is from genome assembly GCF_049238805.1 of Enterobacter cloacae complex sp. CDL013. NCBI lineage: Bacteria > Pseudomonadati > Pseudomonadota > Gammaproteobacteria > Enterobacterales > Enterobacteriaceae > Enterobacter > Enterobacter cloacae complex sp. CDL013. The sequence goes on from NZ_JBMKGT010000006.1 coordinate 60,929, forward strand.
TGTCCGGTCTCAAACCCGGCCTCCACCAGCGCCTGCCAGATTTCCGGCAACTGTTCGAGCGTGGCGCCAAACAGGTCAATACGCTGCCCGCCGGTAATTTTGCTGTAAAGGCTATAGCGTTTCGCGATCTGGCCGATGGCGATCAGCCCGTCGGCGGTCACTTCACCCGCAGGCATCCGCGGGACGATGGAGTAGGTTCCGTCCTTCTGAATATTGGCGAAAAAGCGGTCGTTGGTGTCCTGCAACGGCAGATGCGCCGGTTTCAGCAGATACTCGTTCCAGCAGGAAGCCAATACCGATCCCACCAGCGGCTTACAGATCTCGCACCCGTGCCCCTGACCGTAGCGGCTGATAAGCTGGTCGAAGGTGCGGATATGGTTGACGCGCACCAGGTGGTAAATCTCCTGACGCGAGTACGGGAAGTGTTCGCAGATATCTTTCTTCACCTCCACGCCCTGCTCCGCAAGCTGGAACTCCATCACCTGCTTCACCAGCGCGCTACAGCCTCCGCAGCCGGTCGCCGCTTTGGTGCACTGCTTAATGGCGCCGATATCCGTTGCGCCCGCGCTTACCGCCTGGCAGATATCCCCTTTGCTGACGTTATGACACGAACAGATCTGCGCGCTTTCCGGCAGCGCCGCCACGCCCAGCGCTTTCGGCGCGCTGCCTGACGATACGGGTAAGATCAGCGTTTCCGGCTCTTTTGGCAGGCTGATGCCGTTGAGCATCATCTGCACCAGCGTGGCGTATTCGCTGGCATCGCCCACCAGCACGCCACCCAGCAGGGTTTTGCTGTCGTGGCTGACCACAATTTTTTTGTAGATTTGCTGCGGCCCGTGCGTCCACTGGTAGCTCAGCGCGCCCGGCGTGCGCCCATGGGCATCGCCAAACGACGCCACATCCACGCCCAGCAACTTGAGTTTGGTACTCATATCCGCGCCGGTGAAGCGCTTCTCCTCACCCGCCAGCACAGCGGCGGCCACGCGCGCCATCTGGTAGCCCGGGGCCACCAGGCCAAAGATTTTTCCCTCCCACAGCGCGCATTCGCCGATGGCAAGCACGTCCGGATCGGAAGTCCGGCAGCCGTCGTCAATACAGATCCCGCCGCGCTCGCCGATAACCAGCCCGCTGCTGCGCGCCAGCGCGTCCTGCGGACGAATACCGGCAGAGAAGACCACCATGTCCGTTTCCAGCTGTTCACCATCGGCAAAGCGCAGCACCAGCCCGTCGTCTGCGGTGGCAATCTCCGTCGTCGATTTACTGGTGTGTACCCCTACGCCCAGCGCCTCAATTTTCTTGCGCAGCATTGCCGCGCCGTCGCTGTCGAGCTGCACCGCCATCAGGTTCGGCGCAAACTCCACCACGTGAGTTTCCAGCCCGAGCTGCTTAAGTGCATTCGCCGCCTCCAGACCCAGCAGGCCGCCGCCAATTACCACGCCGCGGCGAGAGCCTGCCGCATGGGCCGCAATGTTGTCCAGATCGTCGAGGGTGCGGTAGACAAAACACCCCGGCAGATCGTTGCCCGGAACGGGTGGTACGAACGGGTACGAGCCGGTCGCCAGCACCAGCTTGTCCCAGTGGGTCTCATGCCCACTGGCGGTACGCACTACGTGTGCATCACGATCGATAGCGACGATCTGCTGCGAGAGGCGCAGCTCAATGCCGTTATCGGCAAAGAACTCCCCCGCCACCAGCGAGAGCGAGTCCGCGCTGCGTCCGCCAAAATATTCCGACAGATGCACGCGGTCATAGGCGGCATAGCGCTCTTCGCCAAAAACAATAATCTGATACTGCTGATGCAAATTGCGGTTAACGCAGTCTTCGAGGAAATGATGGCCGACCATACCGTGCCCAACCACCACCAGAGTAGGTTTTGTCATAGCGTTCTGTCCTGCAACCTGCGGTTGCGTTGTGAAACGATCGAACAGCCAGTCCGCGTGGGCGGGCGCAGCCGTTGCCAGTAAATCGGTAAAGGTTGCCGCGCTGCGGCAGTCACCCATCAGCAGCACGCCAGCCAGCGCCCCCTGATGGATCAGTAAACGTCGATAGTGACGGGTCAGCGGGTCCCATGAACTCCAGACCACATCGTCCGCCTGCGCCGTCGCGCGTCCGAGGCTGAACAGCTCCACGCCGGTCACCTTAAGGCGCACGCCGTTGTCGGTCAGGGTAAACGGCGCGGTGACCTCCCCGGCCAGCCGCGCGGCAAGAATATCCGCCTGCGCCAGACAGGGGGCCACCAGGCCAAACGTCTGGCCGTCAATTTCGCAGCACTCGCCGATGGCGTAGATACCCGGCACGGAGGTTTGCATCTGCTGATCCACCACGATGCCGCGCGCGCAGCGAATGCCGCTGGCATTTGCCAGCGCAACGTTGGGCTGCACGCCGGTTGCCAGCACCACGCGCGTGGCGGCAATGCGGCGTCCGTCGAGCGACGTCACGGCATCGTCAGCGATGGCGGTGATGCCGGAGGCGAGTTCACAGCTAACGCCCCGCGCCGCCAGCGCCTCTTCCAGCAACAGTCCCGCCTGCTGATCCAGCTGCTGTTCCATCAGCCACGTGCCGCGATGGATAATCGTGACGTTGTCACCGTTTCGCGCCAGCGCTGCCGCTGCCTCCACGCCGAGTACGCCGCCGCCCAGCACTACCGCCGGCCCGGAGATATTCTGGATGGCGCGGGTCTCTGCCAGGGTGCGAAAGGTGAACACATGCGGTGCATCGCCGCCGGGGATCGGCGGCACTACAGGGGTAGACCCGGTGGCAAACACCAGCGCATCCCAGCCCAGCGTGCGAGCAGAGGTATGCACTTCACGCGCGTTGACGTCTACTGCGAGCGCCTTTTCTCCTCGCAGCACCGTCACGTCTCGTGCCGTGTACCAGTCTTCATCGTGCAGACAGATGTGCTCCGCCTGCTTTTCACCACCCAGCACCGGTGAAAGCTGGATGCGGTTGTACGCCTGCTCAGGCTCGTCACCGATGACGGTGACAGCGAAACGACCGGGAACACGCCCGGTGAGCGACGCAATCAGCCGGGTTGCCGCCATACCATTACCGATAATGACCAGTCGCATCGTGCCCCCTCATTACGCCGCTTTCGGCTGTTTTTCGTAGAGGAAATGGAGGATCTGCTGGCGCATGTGGTGATAGCGGCTGTCATCCGCCAGCTGCACCCGGTTGCGCGGGCGCGGCAGATCGACGCGCAGGATCTCACCCACGGTGGCCGCCGGGCCGTTGGTCATCATCAGTACGCGGTCAGAGAGCAGTACCGCCTCGTCCACATCGTGGGTGATGAGCACGATGGTGGTGTTCAGCGCCTGCTGGATCTGCATCACCGAGTCCTGAAGATGGGCACGCGTCAGCGCATCGAGCGCGCCAAACGGCTCATCCATCAGCAGCACTTTCGGCTTCATTGCCAGCGCCCGGGCAATCCCGACGCGCTGCTTCATGCCGCCGGAGATCTCCCCGGGGCGCTTGTGCAGCGCGTGGCCCATCTGCACCCGGTCGAGGTTGTGCTCAATCCACGCTTTGCGCTCGACCTTACTCATGGTGTGACGGAAGACCTGATCCACCGCCAGCGCCACGTTGTCGAAGCAGGTCAGCCACGGCAGCAGCGAATGGTTCTGGAACACCACCGCGCGCTCGGGCCCCGGCCCGGCGATTTCGCGGTTGTCGCAAATCAGCCCGCCTTCCGTCGGCAGCGTGATCCCGGCGATCAGGTTTAACAGCGTCGACTTGCCGCAGCCGGAGTGACCAATCAGACTGACGGTTTCGCCCTCGTGGATATCAAAAGAGACGTTTTGCAGCGCCAGAAACTCGCCGCTGGCGGTGGAAAAACGCTGGCTCACGGCCTGGACCTGAATTAACGGTTTCATCTTCACTCCTTATTTTTCCTGCCAGCTAAAGCGACGGGCGATCAGCATCAGCCCCTGCTCCAGCAGCAACCCGACCACGCCAATGATGACGATGGCGATGAGAATGTTTTCGACGTTGAGGTTGTTCCACTCATTCCAGATCCAGAAGCCAATGCCTAAACCTCCGGTGAGCATCTCGGCGGCGACAATCACCAGCCAGGCAATGCCAATGGAAAGACGTACCCCGGTCAGCACCGCAGGCAGCACGGCCGGGAAAAGAATGCGGCGCATGATGGTCCACTCTGAGAGTTGCAGCACCCGGGCCACGTTGAGGTAGTCCTGCGGAATACAGCGCACCCCTTCGGCGGTGTTAATGACCATCGGCCAGATGGAGCAGATAAAAATAGTCCAGCTCGATGCAGGCTCCGCTTTCTGGAACAGCAGCAGGCCGATAGGCAGCCAGGCCAGCGGGCTGACCGGACGCAGTAGCGCGATCAGCGGGTTGAACATGCGGGAGAAAAAGGTGAAGCGGCCAATCAAAAAGCCCAGCGGAATGCCCGCCAGCGCCGCCAGACCGAAGCCGATGGCGACGCGCTGCAACGACGCCAGCACGTTCCAGCCAATGCCCATATCGTTTGGCCCGTCGCGATAAAACGGATCGGCAAACAGGGTCATGGCCGAATCGAGCGTGCTGAGCGGCGTCGGAAAGCCTTTACTGTTTATCGCCGCCAGCTGCCAGAGCACCACCAGCAGGCCGAGACCGAGCAGCGCCGGGATGACGCGCTGTAAAAAATCATTCATCCGACGCGTAAACGCGGGCGCACGACGGCGAACCTGTAACGGAGGCAGGACTATCACTTCCCCGCTCTCTGACGTCTCTTGTGGTTTTGCATTTTGCAGATGCTGCATACTCAGGCCCCTTTACGGTGAATGGCGAAGCGGTTGGCGTACCCTTCCGGATCGGTGCCGTTCCAGACGGTGCCGTCCATCAGGGTGCTGCTGCGATACGGTGATGACGGTGTGGACATGCCGCCCACGGCGGTCGCGGCATCCTGCCAGACCGCGGTCTGGTTAATGCGCTGTGCAATGCCCGCGTAATCCGGCGCGGCGTTGAGCAAGCCCCAGCGGCGGAACTGGGTTAAGAACCACATGCCGTCGGAGAGATACGGGTAGCTCACGGCACCCTCGTTGAAGAAACGGATCGGGTGCGCATCCTGCCAGCGCTGACCGACCCCGTTGTCGTACTCGCCGAGCATGCGTCCGGTGAGATACTGTTCCTTGCAGTTGAGCCAGGCGCGGCGCGAGAGGATCTGCGCGGTTTCGCGTTTGTTTTCCGCTGACGCCTCGATCCAGCGCGCGGCTTCCATCACGGCGCTCACCAGCGCCCGTGCGGTGTGCGGATTTTTCGCCACCCAGTCGCGTCGGGTGCCGAGGATCTTTTCCGGGTGATCGGCCCAGATGGACTGCGACGTAGCGGCGGTAAATCCGATGCGGTCGTTAATCGCCCGCGCGTTCCACGGCTCGCCAACGCAAAACCCGACCATGTTGCCAATGCGCATGTTCATCACCATCTGCGGCGGCGGCACCACCACGGTGCGCACGTCGTCAAACGGGTTAATCCCCGCGCTGGCCAGCCAGTAGTAGAGCCACATGGCGTGCGTTCCCGTCGGGAAGGTATGCGCGAAGGTGTAAGTTCCCGGCGCCTGCTGCGCAATCAGCTTTTTCAGCCCGTCGAGGTGACGAACGCCCTTCTCCGCCAGATCGCTGGAGAGCGTAATGGCCTGACCGTTCTGGTTGAGGGTCATCAGGTTCGCCATCTGCTGCGGCTTGCCCGCAATACCCAGTTCCAGACCGTACAGCAGGCCGTAAAGAATGTGTGCGGCGTCCAGTTCACCCGCCACCAGCTTGTCGCGCACCGCCGCCCAGCTCGCCTCTTTGGTCGGTACAATGGTAATGCCGTGTTTTTTATCGAACCCTTTCAGGGCCGCGATAACCACGGGCGCGCAGTCGGTCAGGGGGATAAACCCGATACGCACGGTATCCTGCTCAGGCTTATCTGACCCCGCCGCCCATGCGGCCTGCATGACACCCGGCAACAGCATCGCACCACTCGCCAGCATGCTGGCCTGCAATAATCGCCGTCTCGACAAATCCGCCATAATTGCTCCTGAAAAAAGGCAAAAAAAAGCGCCCGACGGTGCTGAAGCACCGCTGGACGCCTTTATCCTGAAGACGCATGCACCGCCGTTGGCGCATCGTCGAAAATGGTTAATCTGTTAATGCAAAGGTAATGCCAGCTTTTCATCCCCGGCGTTACGGGGTTTCTGCAAGGAGAGCGCTGTTTTACGCACCTCAATCAGGCATGAATTGCCCACTGACTGTGCAACTACTCCCCAGGGGGTATCTTCCACAAATTTTTCACCGTAAGCAGCGCACGGGCGATATCCACCATGCGTTGGTTTTTATCCATCGCCATTTTGCGCAGGGCGGTCCACGCCTGCTCCTCGCTCATGTTCTGGTGCGTCATCAGCACGCTTTTGGCTTTGTCGATGGTCTTACGCTCCTCCAGCGTGTCGCGCAGGGAAGCAAGCTGACGGGAGAGTTGCTCAATTTCACGCGCCTGCTGGCGCACCAGCGGCAGCAGCGGTTTATCCGGAAATCGCGCCAGGATATCGTCGTGTTCATCGTCTGCGTGCAGGTTTTCGCTATAGCGGCGCTCCTCAACTGCCGTCATCAGATCGGCAATTGCCACCTCCTCCAGCGTGCGCAGGTGCTCAAGGCGCGCGGTTTGCAGGGCAAACCATTTGAGGGCGGTATCACCGTTATCTGCCGGAGGCTGGCGGGTGCACGCTTCACGCCTGAGTTTTTCAGTCTCCAGACCCGGCAGGCAGTTGAGGGTAAATGACTCCTGCACGTCTGGAGTGCAATGGGAGATAAAAACCTCAAAGCAGGCCTGCTGGCCATCAATGCGATCCACCAGCCGCTGGCGGGTTTCATCGTCAAAGAATCCCTGGGTGAAACCAATAGCCCCCAGCGCCCGCTCTTGTCCCACAAGTTCTTTGCCCTGCATCAGGCTGTAAAGGGCCACAAATCGGCCCGCGATGTGCGGATCGTCAATGCTGTCGCTGAGTTGGGGTACGATACTGAGCAAATGACGCAGTATGCGGCTGTAATGTTCCATCGCCTGCGGCGCGGTGACGCATTGACCTGTAACGCCATCACGCAGCGCCGTTAGCGTCTCAAGGCCGTGCAGTGCGCTGGCAATACGTTCGCACAGGGCGCTGCCCGGCAGCGGTTCGTTAAACTGAAGGTGCAATGCGGCGAGGTTTTCATCCACCAGGGCCCTGCTGGCCTTGCATTCAGGCGCGTACAATTTGCCCTGCGAGCAGAGCCAGACATTTGACGCACCGCGCTCGCACTGTAGCATATGCACCAGTCGACTGATGCCGTTCACCAGTGCGCCCAGCTGCGCCAGTCTGCCGAGCTGTTCCTCGCGCAACATTCTCGCACGCTGGAACCATTCGGTTGCGCCAGGGGAACTGCCAGCCACTATCGTCATCGTTTCTCTCCCCGATACGTATTCTTCGGTACGAGAAGCAATATTCGTGCCTTTTCAAAGAACAGGAGTCAACATGCAGAAGATTGTGATCGTCGCCAACGGTGCGGCCTACGGCAGTGAATCCCTTTTTAACAGCCTGCGCCTGGCAATCGCGCTGCGCGATAAGGAGAGTGAGCTGGAGCTGCGCCTCTTTTTGATGTCCGACGCCGTCACGGCCGGGCTGAAGGGGCAAAAACCCGCAGAGGGCTACAACATTCAACAAATGCTGGAGATCCTGACCGCGCAAAACGTTCCGGTCAAACTGTGCAAAACCTGTACCGACGGGCGCGGCATTACCGGGCTGCCGCTGATTGATGGCGTGGAAATTGGTACGCTGGTGGAGCTGGCTGAATGGACGCTTTCCGCCGATAAAGTATTAACTTTTTAATAATAACCCGCTAAAAATATTATTTTCTTATGGACGCGGTTTCAGCATCAAGTTTACCTGCACCGTTGCCGATAGGCATGGAAACAACACAGCAGGTATTACACTTATGTTCAGATCCATTCGCGCCCGCATCATTGCCGCGACGACAGGCTGTCTGGTCGTCGCCCTTCTTCTTAATACCATTATTAACTTTCAGGTCACGCGCCAGGATAACCAGCAGTCGCAGCGCGATATTCTGACCAGCACCAGCGCCAGCCACAACATGGCGATTGCCGACTGGGTGAACAGCAAAATAACCGTCATCACTTCGGCGCAGTCGGTCGCGCTCAGCGACGATCCGGTTCCGGTGTTTAAACAGCTTGCACTGGCGGGTGGATTTACCAACGTCTACGTGGGTTATGCCAGCAAAACGGCTAAATTTTCTGACCCAACCGGGGTGCCCGCTGATTACGATCCCACCCTTCGCCCGTGGTATCAGCAGGTCGTCAGCGCTGATGGCCCGGTAGTGACTGCACCCTATGTGGATGCGGGCACCGGGAAACTGGTGGTGACGTTCGCGGTACCCGTTAAAGAGCAAGGCGCCCTGAAAGCGGTGGTGGCGGGCGATGTGGCAATGGACAGCGTGGTGGCTAACGTGCGCGGTATTCACCCGACTCCGGCCAGCAGTGGACTGCTTTTGGACAGCAACGGCACCGTAATTGCCGGCAGCGATCCTGCGCTGACGCTTAAGCCGTTTACTGAAACGATCAAAGGGACCGATTTTGCCACTCTGAAAAGCGGCAACCTGGTTGACGGAACGTCAAACGGACGCGAAAAAACGTTCCTGGCCACCGCCGTGCCGGGGACGCACTGGCTGCTGGTTGTGGCGCTTGATAACGGCGATGCCACCGCCGGGATGCGCTCATTGCTTAAAGCATCTGCACTGTCGCTGGCAATCCTCGCCCTGCTGAGCGGAGCCCTCATGCACCTCCTGATTGCCCGCCTGCTTAAGCGGCTGTTCGGTATCCGTGACGCGATGAACAACATTGCCAACGGTACTAACGATCTGTCGCAGCGTCTGCCGGATAAGGGGGGCGATGAAGTGGCGCAAATCGCGCAGGCGTTTAACGCCTTCAGCGATAAGCTTTCTGTGGTGATGGTCCAGCTGCGTGATGCGAGCGCCTCAGTGAAAAACGCCGCGCATGAGATTGCGGCGGGTAATCAGGATCTTTCCGGGCGTACCGAGCAGGCGGCATCAAGCCTTCGCGAAACCGCCAGCGCCGTGGAAGAGATCACGGCCTCCGTTACGCAGTCAAACGAGTCGGCAGCAGAAGCGAACGAACAGGCGAGCAAGGCCTCTGCCGCCGCATCCCGCGGCGGCGACGTCGTCGCTCAGGCCATCAGCACCATGCAGTCCATCGAACTGGCTTCCGCGAAAATCGGCGATATCACCAGCGTCATTGACGGCATCGCCTTCCAGACCAATATCCTGGCGCTTAACGCCTCGGTGGAAGCGGCGCGTGCCGGGGAACAAGGCCGTGGGTTCGCGGTCGTTGCGGGGGAAGTACGTAACCTGGCCAGCCGCAGCGCTCAGGCGGCGAAAGAGATCAAATCCCTTATTGATTCCACCACCGAAAGCGTAGCAACCGGCTCCCGGTTTGTGCACCTTGCGGGCGACAGCATGGATGAGATCCGCGCCAGCGTCGGGAGCGTGTCTGGCATTATGCGTGAAATATCTATTGCCACCCGCGAGCAGATGAAAGGGATCCATGAGATTAACCACGCGGTGACTCACCTGGATCGCATGGTGCAGCAGAACGCCGAGCTTGTTGTACAGTCTGCTGCGGCGGCCAGCGCGCTGCAAAGCCAGGCGGGCGACCTTGCTGAGACCGCTGGCCATTTCCGCATATAATTTTTCCCGGGCGCGCGTTAAGCAGGGTAAACGCGCGTCCGCTGAAAGGTTTCAGGGATTTTGTCATTTTTGTTTAATCGTTGCGCCATTTTTTGATCGAAATCAGCATCCCACCCCTGCCCCTTTGGTGTTATGCAATGAGTAAATTGTGAACAACATCACGCTCGGGATGGGCAAAAACGACGGGGTATAAAATGGCACGAGTTAAAACGAGTCTGAAACTGTTTGGCGGGGATACGGTAGTGGTACGTTGCTCAGAGCGTTGCCGCATCCATCTGATGAGTACAAAAGGACAGAAGCAATCGCAGGCAGATATCCTTACCGTCCAGGACGATAAGGCCTGGCTGACGGTGCCTTACACCGGCACCTGGGATGTGCTGATCGACAGCCACAGCCAGTCGCTCGAACATTCCGTAAGTTACGTGGCGGCATAACCATAAACGCCCGGCCAGCCGGGCGTATTATCAGGCAAAACCCGGCCGCAGCGTATTGCTGAGCGGGTTCCCTTCCAGCAGCGCTTTCACCTTCACCACCAGCTCACTCAGACAGTCGTCCTGCATACCGAGACGCGTCAGCTCCTGATCGAGCGAGAAAAGGTACTGGGCGTTAGTGCCCAGCGGTCCGCTGGCGGCGGCAATCAGCGGGGCAATCACCTGGGTTCGGGTGTCGGCTTCATACAGCGGGTGGCGCGGATCCATAATGAACACCAGCGCGTTGACGGTGCGGCCGTCATCCAGTTCCAGCTTGCACCAGCTGGGCATATAGCAGCCGGTGATCATCTCGCGCTTCCACAGCAGCGTCAGCTCATCTTCCAGCGTGGTATCCGGCAGCCGGTATGCCACGCCCGTGGTGCGCCCGCCCTCTTTTAGTGCAAGCATGCGTCCTGGCTGACACGCGCTGCCGCGTCCGGCGGTCAGGCGCAAACAGAAGGCGCGGTGCCAGCCAGGCAGCGTTCCGGTTGCCGATTCAACAAATTCGAGCGCCGGGTTCCACATCAGCGAGCCGTAACCAAAGATCCAGACCGGGCCATCATCCGGGCGGCAGGCCAGCGTTGCCGCAAGCGACGCCGCACGTTGTTCAGCCGACCACAGAAGCGATTCCTCAATAGCACCAAATGCCGTCTTACAATCTGCCTTCATCAAGAAATCACGCGTTAACACATTCCACCTCCGCCACTGCATGCTTCCTTGCGACATCTGTAATTCGCCTTCCCGGCATTCTGTGCTGTTCATTTTAACAGCAGTTGAGCAACGATAAGCAATTCGCGGGCCAGATGCAATACAGCGGCAGGTCAACCGCCTGAAATGTCAAAAGGGAGGCAGCGTATTATTCGCGGCTATTTCTTTTTGTGCCATTTATCATCGTCCCCTTTCTCATAGTCATTTTTTACGGCGGCCCAGGCCACCTTATGGGCCGTCTCTTCGCGGCTGGCATCGTCCCGGCGATCTTCTTTATCTTTGTACTGATCCCAGGCGCTGTTAAAGGCTTCTTTGTAGATATCCTGGGCGTGGGCAGGCAATACGTTTTGCACGTTATCTGGTAATTCGCTTTTCGATTTGTATGGCATCGTTAACCTCTCTTTTGGCTAAAAGATAAGTGTGGACGACGATACGCGAGGGTGCCAGCCAACAGAAAGAAATGAACAATATAAAAATGCAAGTCATTGTTATTAAATTAATATTTAACAGAGATAGGACATTATAAGCCTCAGGCATAAAAATTATAATAAAGGGTAAAACTAAGTAAAAAATACAGGGTATTTAACAGATTTCTGTTAGTTTAATACCTTTAAAATCTATCTATAATTACAAGCACCTGCATTGTTGGAGAAACACATGACAGCAACACACGAGGCGGTGAAAACCCGCCACAAGGAGACCTCTCTCATTTTCCCGGTTCTGGCACTGGCTGTGCTGCTCTTCTGGGGAAGCAGTCAGTCATTGCCAGTGGTTGTGGGGATCAATATTCTGGCTCTGGTGGGTATTTTAACCAGCGCATTTAGCGTGGTACGCCATGCGGATGTTTTAGCCCACCGTCTTGGAGAGCCGTATGGGTCATTAATTTTAAGCCTTTCGGTTGTGATTCTTGAAGTCAGTCTCATTTCCGCATTAATGGCCACCGGCGACGCCGCGCCAACGCTAATGCGCGATACGCTCTATTCCATCATTATGATTGTTACCGGCGGCCTGGTCGGTTTTTCACTTTTATTAGGTGGTCGCAAATTTGCCACCCAGTACATGAACCTTTTTGGCATTAAACAGTACCTGATTGCCCTGTTCCCGCTGGCGATTATTGTGCTGGTATTCCCGATGGCGCTGCCGGGTGCAAATTTCACCACCGGCCAGGCGCTGCTGGTGGCGCTGATTTCCGCGGCGATGTACGGCGTGTTCCTGCTGATCCAGACCAAAACGCACCAGAGCCTGTTTGTTTACGAGCATGAAGACGACGGTGACGACGATGACCCGCATCACGGTAAGCCGTCGGCTCACAGCAGCGCGTGGCACACGGTTTGGCTGATCGTGCATCTGATTGCCGTTATTGCGGTCACCAAGATGAATGCGAACCCGCTGGAGGCGCTGTTAACTGAACTGAACGCGCCGGTCGCCTTTACCGGTTTCCTGGTGGCCCTGTTGATCCTGTCGCCAGAAGGCCTGGGAGCGCTGAAAGCGGTGCTCAATAATCAGGTGCAGCGGGCGATGAATCTGTTCTTTGGCTCTGTTCTGGCGACCATCTCCCTTACCGTTCCGGTGGTGACGTTGATTGCCTTTATGACGGGAAATGAATTGCAGTTTGCGCTGGGTGCGCCAGAGATGATTGTGATGGTGGCATCCTTGCTGCTGTGCCAGATTTCCTTCTCCACCGGCCGCACCAATGTGCTGAACGGCGCGGCGCATATGGCGCTGTTTATTGCGTATCTGATGACGATATTTGCGTAGCCTTTTTGCCCAGCGGCGCTTCGCTTGCAGGGCCTACGGGTTTTGTAGGCCGGGTAAGCGCAGCGCCACCCGGCAATATGCTCCATAAAAAAACCCGCCGAAGCGGGTTTTTTTATTAGTTGCTGGTATCCAGCTCGTCGAAGCTCTTCACCAGATCGTCAATCGCTTTGATCTGTTTCAGGAACGGCTCCAGCTTATCCAGCGGCAGCGCGGATGGACCGTCGCATTTCGCGTTAGCCGGATCCGGGTGCGCTTCAATAAACAGACCCGCCAGGCCGGTTGCCATACCGGCGCGCGCCAGTTCGGTCACCTGCGCACGACGCCCGCCAGATGCGGCGCCAAACGGGTCGCGGCATTGCAGGGAGTGGGTCACGTCGAAAATCACCGGAGACTGGTTAGAGACGTTCTTCATCACGGTGAAGCCCAGCATATCCACAACCAGGTTGTCATAACCGAAGTTTGAACCACGGTCGCACAGGATCACCTGGTCGTTACCGCCTTCGATAAACTTGTCAACGATGTTACCCATCTGGCCTGGGCTCACGAACTGCGGTTTTTTCACGTTAATCACAGCACCGGTTTTCGCCATCGCTTCTACCAGGTCAGTCTGGCGAGCGAGGAACGCCGGAAGCTGAATCACGTCTACCACATCAGCCACGGGCTGTGCCTGAGACGCTTCGTGCACGTCGGTGATCACTTTCACGCCAAACGTCTGTTTCAGCTCCTGGAAAATCTTCATCCCCTCTTCCAGGCCCGGGCCACGGTATGAGTGAATGGAGGAGCGGTTGGCTTTGTCAAAAGAGGCTTTAAACACGTACGGGATGCCCAGTTTTTGGGTCACGGTCACGTAGTGTTCGCAGATGCGCATAGCGAGATCGCGGGATTCCAGCACGTTCATACCGCCAAACAGCACGAACGGCAGGTCGTTTGCCACGTTGATATCACCAATGCTAACCACTTTTTGTTTCATAGGATCGCCTTATTCAGGTGTGAATCGGAATTAAGATTAATGCAGTGTAATGTGTTTATGCGCGATCGCGTTGATCTGCGCGCGGATCATCTCGCTGATCGGGTCTTCCGGACATTGTTCGACGAAATAATTTAAATCATTCAGCGCCACGTGCTCGCAGTCGAGCTGCGCATAAATCAGGCCGCGGTCGCGGATTTCGTACGGATCTTCCGGATTGAACTGCAACAGCACTTCGCTTGCGCGCAGGGCCAGCTCCATCTGACGCTCTTCCATCAGCGCAGACTTCAGCGTATCCAGGAGCTTGCGGATCACTTCGGCGTTATCGGCTTCATCGAGATCTTCATTGAACAGCTCAGCTATCGGGCTGATGTTGCCTTTCAGCCAGACATCCAGCGTATGCTCATCCAGCGTGTCGCCGTTAAACGGATTGATTAACCACATCTCACCGTCCAGCCACTCCGCCCGCAAAATCATCTGCGTCGGGAAAATGACCGGCACCAGTGGAATCTCCAGCTCGTGCGCAACCCACAGTAAAATGGCGCCCAACGCGACGGCGCTGCCCTGACGATTTTTCAACACCTGGTCCAGCCACAGTGCGTCAGACAGGCGGTACACGCCTCGCGTGTCGCAGAAACCCCATTCGCCGTAGAAAAGCTCAATCAGCTTCTCTAATTGCCAGTCCTGCGGACGTGCCTGATTGATCTCTTCGCGCGCCAGGCTGACCAGATTCTCCAGTTCAGCGTAAACGTACTGTGACGTAAAATCGTCGCGGATCATCTCTGAAATCAGGATCATACCATCGCAGAGCGGCACTTTGTTAAATTCGAAATCGGCTAAGGACCTCATGACTTACCCCAGTAACGGTATTCTTGTGGTGGCGAGTTTAATGATGATGTACAGCACCACCAGACCCAGCAAAAAGGCGATAAACCCTGTCTGCTGGCTGCGCGGACGATGACGCCCAAGCGCGATAAAACCCAAAACGATGTAGATGATAACGCCAAACAGCTTTTCAGTCAGCCATGCGCCTTTATCAGTAAATGGCAGATAGCCGGTCTTCCACATTAACCCGGCTCCGGAAAGGAACAGCACCGTGTCGATACAGTGCGGGGCGATGCGTACCCAGCGGGCGTTAATCAGCGGATTGTTGTTGTAGCGCCACCAGTAGCGGGCAATAAAAAAGCCAATGGTCAGGGCAACGGAAACCAGGTGAACGGAGATCAGCAGCGTAAACAGGCTCATGACCGCTGCCCCAGCGTCAGACGTTCATTGCCGCCGTAATCCCGGCAGGTTTCCACGGCAGCGTATCCGGCATGCGTAAACAGCGCTCGCACCGCCTCTCCCTGCGTCCAGCCATGTTCCACCAGCAGCCAGCCACCGGGAAGCAAATGTTGCCGTGACGTTGTCACAATGTGATCGAGATCCGCAAGTCCCTGATTCGCAGCGACCAGCGCGGTCAAGGGTTCAAAACGCACGTCCCCCTGCGCGAGATGCGGATCGTCTTCGTCGATGTAGGGCGGATTGCTGACAACCATTTCAAACATGCGGCTTTCAAGCGCGGCAAACCAGCTGCTTTGCAGAACGGAAACATTGTTCAGCCCCAGCCGTTTAACGTTGCGCCGCGCGAGGGCGACCGCATCAGGCATCACGTCTACCGCCGTCACGGTGCAGTCTGGCCGCTCGCTGGCAAGCGCCAGCGCAATCGCCCCGGTGCCGGTGCCGAGATCGAGGATCTGACACGGCTGCGCTGGTAACCGCGCCAGCGCCTGCTCCACCAGACACTCGGTGTCCGGGCGCGGGATCAGCGTGGCCGCTGAGACGTACAGTGGAAGGGACCAGAACTCGCGCTCGCCAACCAGATGCGCCACCGGCTCGCCGGTTTTACGGCGGGCAAGCAGCGTCTCCAGCTGCGATTGCTGTTCAGCGGTCAGCGCGGTTTCGCCGAAAGCCAGCAGATACGTGCGGGCTTTACCCGTCACATGCTCAAGCAGAATTTCGGCGTCGCGCTTCGGGCTTTCACTTGCGGAAAGCTCACTGGCGGCATGGCGTAACCAGCGCTGAAAATCCATTAATCCTGCTCGGACAGTGCCGCCAGCTGGTCGGCCTGGTATTCCTGCACGATAGGCTCAATCAGCATATCGAGCTTGCCTTCCATTGCCTCATCCAGACGGTACAGCGTCAGGTTGATGCGGTGGTCGGTTACGCGCCCCTGCGGGAAGTTATAGGTGCGGTTACGATCGCTACGGTCGCCGCTGCCCAGCAGGTTACGGCGGGTAGAGGCTTCCGCCTGCTGGCGTTTCGCCATTTCCGCCGCGTGGATACGGGCGCCCAGCACGGATAACGCCTTAGCTTTGTTCTTGTGCTGGGAACGTTCATCCTGACACTCAACCACAATCCCGGTGGGCAGGTGAGTAATACGGATAGCGGAGTCGGTGGTGTTAACGTGCTGACCACCTGCCCCTGAAGAGCGGAAGGTGTCGATGCGCAGATCCGCCGGGTTGATATCCGGCAGTTCCGCTTCCGGCAGCTCCGGCATCACCGCCACCGTACAGGCCGAGGTATGAATGCGCCCCTGCGATTCCGTCGCAGGCACGCGCTGCACGCGGTGACCGCCGGATTCAAATTTCAGTCGACCGTACACGCCGTCACCGCTGATTTTGGCGATAACCTCTTTGTAGCCGCCATGCTCGCCTTCGTTGGCGCTCATGATCTCCACGCGCCAGCGACGGGATTCGGCATAACGGCTGTACATACGGAACAGATCCCCGGCGAACAGCGCCGCTTCGTCGCCGCCGGTACCGGCGCGGACTTCCACAAAGGCGTTACGCTCATCGTCCGGATCTTTCGGCAGCAGAAGCACCTGAAGCTGCTGCT
The DNA here is from genome assembly GCF_049238805.1 of Enterobacter cloacae complex sp. CDL013. Taxonomy (NCBI): domain Bacteria; kingdom Pseudomonadati; phylum Pseudomonadota; class Gammaproteobacteria; order Enterobacterales; family Enterobacteriaceae; genus Enterobacter; species Enterobacter cloacae complex sp. CDL013. The sequence continues at coordinate 77,434 of NZ_JBMKGT010000006.1, forward strand.
CCATCTCTTCTGAACGCGCTTTCGCATCCTGTAACTCTTCCTGCGCCATCTCGCGCATCTCAGGATCGTCGAGCATCATCTGCGCGGTTTCGATATCTTCCTGGACCTGTCGCCAGTCGGTAAAGCATTTTGAAACATCACTTAACTGCGCGTATTCACGCGACAGCGCGCGAAAACGTTCCTGGTCGGCAATGGTCCCGGCATCGCCGAGCAGCGCCTGGACTTCTTCATGGCGCTCGTGCAGAGCTTCCAGTTTAGCGACGATAGAAGGCTTCATAGGCGTAAATGCACCTTGTCTTAGAAAATGGGTATAGGGCGCTATTCCAGCCCGAGGCTGTTGCGCAGAATTGTCAGGCGTTCATCGTCCCCGTCACGGGCAGCCTGCTGAAGAGATTTGGTTGGGGCATGGATCAGGCGGTTGGTCAGTTTCCAGGCCAGATCCTGCATAATCGCCTGCGCGTCGCCGCCCTGTTCAAGGGCCGCTAACGCTTTGGCCGTCAGGTCATCACGCACCTGCTCCGCCTGACCGCGGTATTCGCGGATGGTCTCGCTGACGCTTTGCGCGCGCAGCCAGGCCATAAATTCGCTGGTTTCCTGCTCAACGATAGTTTCCGCCTGCACAGCCGCCGCCTTACGCTGGGCAAGGTTGTGCGAAATGATGCTTTGCAGGTCATCCACGCTGTACAGGTAGGCGTTCGCCAGTTTGCCCACTTCCGGTTCGACATCACGCGGAACGGCGATATCCACCAGCAGCATCGGCTGATTGCGGCGGGATTTCAGCGCACGCTCGACCATCCCTTTCCCGATAATCGGCAGCGGGCTGGCGGTAGAGCTGATAATAATGTCCGCCTCTTTCAGACGTTCATCGATGTCGCTCAACGCAATCACCTCAGCGCCCACTTCATCTGCCAGCACCTGTGCACGTTCGCGGGTGCGGTTGGCGATGATCATCTTCTTCACCTTGTGTTCGCGAAGATGGCGCGCCACCAGCTCGATGGTTTCGCCCGCCCCCACCAGCAGTACGGTGACGGTCGACAGCGATTCGAAGATTTGACGGGCAAGGGTACAGGCCGCGAAAGCAACCGAAACCGCACTGGCGCCAATGTCGGTTTCGGTTCGCACACGCTTCGCCACGGAAAATGACTTCTGGAACATTCGTTCAAGTTCGCTGGCTTTCAGATGCCCTTTCTGGGAATCCGCGAAGGCTTTTTTCACCTGGCCGAGGATCTGCGGCTCGCCCAGCACCAGCGAATCCAGACCGCTGGCCACGCGCATCAGATGGCTGACCGCATCATTATCCTGATGCCAGTACAGGCTGTTGCGCAGCTCTTCTTCGTTGAGGTTGTGGTAGTCACATAGCCAGCGGATCAGCGCCTCGTGCAAGTTGTCCTGCTCCTCCACGCTTAAATAGAGCTCGGTACGGTTGCACGTCGACAGCACCACGCCACCCTGCACCATCGGCTGTGCAAGCAGGCTGTCCAGCGCCAGGTCGAGCGTATCCGGCGAAAACGTAACGCGTTCTCGCAGTGAAACCGGGGCCGTTTTGTGGTTAATACCGAGTGCTAATAGGGTCATGTTGAGCGGGAGTAGTACCAGCGTTAATAAGGTTAGCAGGACGCATCATACAGGATGCGCGAGATCAATAAAAGAGACTGCCCCCTTTCGGAGTAATAGCTTACGCCACGCTTTGAGATAATTTGAACGTAGACGGTGGCACCCTTCAACGCTAGCATTAACAGTTATAACTGCAACGTATCTCAAGGATTTGTCATCATTATGACCCGAATGATTCGCCTGCTGCCTCTGGCGGCCCTGGTTCTGACCGCCTGTTCCATTCATCAGCCGAAAGGCCCGGGCAAAAGCCCTGACTCACCGCAGTGGCGCCAGCACCAGCAGGACGTGCTGAAATTAAGCCAGTATCAGACCCGCGGTGCATTTGCTTATCTCTCTGACGAGCAAAAAGTTTACGCTCGCTTCTTCTGGCAGCAAACGGGTCAGGACAACTATCGCCTGCTGCTGCTGAACCCGCTGGGCAGCACCGAACTGGAGCTGAACGCGAAGCCTGGCGAAGCGCAGATTACCGATAACAAAGGCCAGCACTACACGGCAACCGACGCCGAAGAGATGATTGGCAAGCTGACCGGGATGCCGATTCCGCTCAATAGTCTGCGCCAGTGGATCCTTGGCCTGCCGGGTGACGCAACCGACTACACGCTCGACGATCAATACCGTCTGAGCCAGGTAAATTACACTCAGGGCGGTAAAACCTGGAAAGTGGTGTACAGCGCGTATGACAGCAAGACTCAACCGTCGCTGCCGTCCAATATGGAGCTGACGCAGGATAGCCAGCGTATCAAGCTGAAAATGGACAACTGGATCGTTAAATGATGACCCACTGGCCCTCTCCCGCAAAACTGAACCTGTTTCTCTACATTACCGGACAGCGCGCTGACGGCTATCACACCCTGCAAACGCTGTTTCAGTTTGTCGATTACGGCGACACGATCTCCATCGAACCGCGTCAGGACGGGCAGATTCACCTGCTGACGCCGGTCGACGGCGTGGCGCATGAGGATAACCTGATCGTGCGCGCTGCTCGCCTTCTGATGAAAACGGCGTCGTCGTCGGGTCGTCTGCCAGCGGGAAGCGGTGCGGATATCCGTATCGACAAACGCCTGCCAATGGGCGGCGGTCTTGGTGGCGGTTCATCGAACGCCGCGACCGTACTGGTGGCGCTTAACCACCTCTGGGACTGCGGTCTGACGACGGACGAACTGGCAGCGTTAGGATTGACGCTGGGCGCCGATGTACCGGTGTTTGTGCGCGGCCACGCGGCGTTCGCTGAAGGTGTCGGTGAAATCCTCACGCCGGTCGATCCGCCGGAAAAATGGTATCTGATCGTTCACCCCGGCGTGAGCATTCCTACCCCGGTCATCTTTAAAGATCCTGACCTGAAAAGAAATACCCCGGCACGGTCAATAAAAACGTTATTAAATTGTGAATTCAGCAACGATTGCGAGGATATCGCAAGAAAACGTTTTCGCGAGGTTGATGCGGTGCTTTCCTGGCTGTTAGAATACGCGCCGTCGCGCCTGACCGGTACAGGGGCCTGTGTCTTTGCTGAATTTGACACCGAAACCGCCGCCCGTCAGGTGCTTGAGCAAGCGCCGGTTTGGCTGCATGGTTTTGTAGCGCGCGGGATGAACATCTCCCCCCTACAGCAGGCCATTCTGGCGCAGACTGAGTTTCGGTGACAACGTCACCCTGTTCCAGACGTTGCATCGCGCTCTTTAATACACCGCCTGGATAGCGTTTGCTTAGGCCCCGCAGTTTGCGGCGAACGCTATCCACCACTGGACGCATGCCTGAGGTTCTTCTCGTGCCTGATATGAAGCTTTTTGCTGGTAACGCCACCCCGGAACTAGCACAACGTATTGCCAACCGCCTGTACACTTCCCTCGGCGACGCCGCTGTAGGTCGCTTTAGCGACGGCGAAGTCAGCGTACAAATTAATGAAAATGTACGCGGTGGTGATATTTTCATCATCCAGTCCACCTGTGCTCCAACGAATGACAACCTGATGGAATTGGTTGTTATGGTCGACGCGCTGCGTCGTGCTTCTGCTGGCCGTATCACTGCTGTTATTCCTTACTTTGGCTATGCACGTCAGGACCGTCGCGTCCGTTCCGCGCGTGTGCCAATCACCGCTAAAGTTGTCGCTGACTTCCTGTCCAGCGTCGGCGTTGACCGCGTACTGACGGTTGACCTGCACGCAGAGCAGATTCAGGGCTTCTTCGACGTGCCGGTTGATAACGTATTCGGCAGCCCAATCCTGCTGGAAGACATGCTGCAACTGAATCTGGACAACCCGATTGTGGTTTCTCCGGACATCGGCGGCGTGGTACGTGCTCGTGCTATCGCAAAGCTGCTGAACGATACCGACATGGCGATCATCGACAAACGCCGTCCGCGCGCTAACGTTTCTCAGGTGATGCACATCATCGGTGACGTGGCTGGCCGTGACTGCGTGTTGGTGGACGACATGATCGATACCGGCGGTACACTGTGTAAAGCCGCTGAAGCGCTGAAAGAGCGTGGTGCGAAACGCGTATTCGCTTACGCCACTCACCCGATCTTCTCCGGCAATGCGGTAAACAACCTCCGTAACTCCGTCATTGACGAAGTTGTGGTGTGCGATACCATTCCACTGAGCGACGAGATCAAAGCGCTGCCAAACGTGCGTACGTTGACTCTGTCCGGGATGCTGGCCGAAGCGATTCGTCGTATCAGCAACGAAGAATCCATCTCTGCAATGTTCGAACACTGATCGAACACGGCCAAAAAACCCGCTACGGCGGGTTTTTTTGTTTATAGTATTTATTTGTATGACTTATGCCTCCTTCACCTGCCATTCATATGACAGATGATGCGCACACGGATGATAGATAATTGTGAAAAAAGTAACCTCCTCACATGTTCTGCCCTTTCGCGCCCTCATCGACGCCTGCTGGAAAGAGAAATACACGTCGTCACGCTTTGTTCGTGACCTGATAGCCGGGATCACCGTCGGGATTATTGCCATCCCGCTGGCGATGGCGCTGGCGATTGGTAGCGGCGTCGCGCCGCAGTACGGGCTGTACACCTCGGCCGTTGCGGGGATTGTGATTGCGCTGACGGGCGGGTCCCGCTTCAGCGTCTCCGGCCCGACGGCCGCCTTTGTGGTGATCCTCTACCCGGTTTCCCAACAGTTTGGTCTGGCAGGCCTGCTGGTTGCCACCCTGATGTCCGGCATCTTTTTAATTCTGTTTGGTCTGGCCCGCTTTGGTCGCCTGATTGAATATATTCCCCTTTCCGTAACGCTGGGGTTCACCTCTGGGATTGGGATCACCATCGGAACCATGCAGATCAAGGATTTCCTCGGCCTGCAAATGGCCCATGTTCCGGAGCACTATTTACAGAAAGTGGGCGCGCTGTTTATGGCGTTGCCGACGGCCAACCTGGGCGATGCAGCCATTGGCATCGTTACCCTCGGCACACTCATCGTCTGGCCTCGCTTAGGTATTCGTCTCCCGGGGCATCTCCCCGCTCTGCTGCTGGGCTGCGCGGTGATGGGCGTCGTCAACCTGCTCGGTGGACAGGTCGCCACCATTGGCTCCCAGTTCCACTATGTTCTGGCGGACGGCTCACAGGGCAGCGGCATTCCGCAGCTGCTGCCGCAGCTGGTTCTGCCGTGGGACATGCCGGGTTCCAGCTTTACCCTGAGCTGGGATTCCCTTCGCGCTCTGCTGCCTGCCGCGTTCTCCATGGCCATGCTGGGCGCAATCGAATCCCTGCTCTGCGCCGTCGTGCTCGACGGCATGACCGGCACTAAGCATAAAGCCAATAGCGAGCTGGTCGGCCAGGGCTTAGGGAACATCGTTGCACCGTTCTTCGGCGGTATTACTGCTACGGCTGCGATTGCCCGTTCCGCCGCGAACGTACGTGCGGGCGCGACATCACCGGTTTCGGCGGTCATTCACTCCCTGCTGGTAATCATGGCGCTGCTGATCCTTGCCCCGCTGCTTTCATGGCTTCCGCTCTCTGCCATGGCTGCGTTGCTGCTGATGGTGGCCTGGAACATGAGTGAGGCGCATAAGGTGGTTAACCTGCTGCGCCGCGCGCCGAAAGACGACATTATCGTGATGCTGATCTGCATGTCGCTGACCGTGCTGTTCGATATGGTTATCGCTATCAGCGTCGGCATAGTGCTGGCCTCGCTGCTGTTTATGCGCCGCATCGCGCAGATGACGCGTCTCTCCCCGGTTAACGTTGAGGTGCCTGACGATGTGCTGGTGCTGCGCGTGATTGGTCCGCTGTTCTTCGCCGCAGCGGAAGGTTTGTTCAGCGATCTGGAATCCCGCATCGCGGGCAAACGGATTGTGGTGCTGAAGTGGGATGCCGTCCCGGTGCTGGATGCCGGCGGTCTGGATGCCTTCCAGCGCTTTGTTGCCCGCCTGCCGGAAGGCTGCGAGCTGCGGATAAGTAACCTCGAATTCCAGCCCCTGCGCACCATGGCGCGCGCAGGCGTGCAGCCGATCCCTGGCCGATTGTCCTTCTACCCTAACCGTGAAGCTGCATTAGCGGATCTGTGAGTCATCTGATGCAGAGACGCGTCTTTGCATCATCACCCCGATCGCCTGCTGGAGCCATTCAAGCACGGCAGGCGTCATCCACGTGCCTTTCATCAGATGCGGCTCCTGCTGCATGGCGAGGCGAAATTTTTGCTGGGTCTGCGGGTTTGTTCCCGCATAGGACTGGAATAAAACCAGCCACTTTTCTGCCAGCTTTTGCGCATCGTCAGAAACGGGACTGAGATTATCTCGCTGCGCCTGATGCAGCTTCGCCACCAGCGGCGGCCACTCCATCATCCGGTCAAAGTAGTGCGCCCGGGTAAAGGCCATCTCTTCGGCAGTGAGATATTTCTTCCAGATGCTGAGCTTTGATTCGGCAAACGCCCGCGTGATGTAATCAGTTATCTCCGGCGTAATGCCGGTTTGCTCCTGCATCTGCGGCTCCACGCTGTGCATCTCGTTCAGGCGGGTCAAAAATTCCGGTTTGCCTGCGGTATCCTGCTCCAGGCGTTCCATCCACCGTGAAGCCAAATCGGTCGCCCGCGCGTCCGTGACGCTGACGTTCTGTTCCAGCAAGTGTTTAACCTCCGTCACCAGCCCCGACCAGATATCCGCCAGCGCCTCTTTCTCTACCGCAAACGGCAGTTGCTGCAACTCTTCTTTGCTAAACCAGCGATCGTACATATTCATTAACTCCAGAGTCTGTAGCCAGGATTCCAGATCCGGCGTCGCATCGTCGGTCAGCCCGGTACGCAATTCCACCAGCCGGTTGCGCAGCGTATGGATGCTACGCAGTTGCTTGTCCAGCAGAGTGATTTGCCCGTCGAGTAATTCGGCTAATGACAGCGAACGCTGTTTCAGAAAATCCCTGATTTCGGCAAGCTCCAGCCCGGCTTTTGCCAGCGCCTGGATCATATGCAGACGCTGCACATCCGCCAGGTTATAAAGCCGGTAGCCTGCCGCGCTTCTGGCAGAAGGTAACAACAGCCCTGTTTGCTCGTAGTGATGCAAAGTCCGCACGGTGATCCCGGCACGTTTCGCCAGTTCACCCACCTGTATCAACATAACGGCTCCTTTTGTTCTGCCAGTGTCGTTACTCTGGAGCCTTACGTTACGTGAGGGTCAATGCGTCATGCAAAAAAAACGACTTCAGATGAAGTCGTTTCGGTGTTCTTTATGGGGCACTAGCTATGCTTGCGCTGGTCGCGGCGGCATCGTTTATCGTAATGGCGCACCCACCAGTATTTATCGCAGACTTCCTCATGTCCGCTCACGCGCGCCCCGGCGAGCCACAATACCGCACCTAGGAAGATACTCAGCACCGCGCCATGCGCAAAGTATTGTGGGAGGTCAAGCTGCGGTAATTGGTTTAAGATTGAATAACCGACACCGGCGACCATCACGAACAGTCCCAACCCCATTAGCACGTTACCGAGCATTGAAGCGTTTTTGCGTTTCATATGTCACCTCCGGAACTTTGGGTTGTCAGGGGAAAAGCCCCTTCTCCTTGTGTGTAAAGTATAGACAACGCCTCTTATATGAGTTGCGTGAATGATCACATTTACAGATCACTCCCGGACAAAAATTTACAAATAAGACATTGAACAGCTTGAAATTCTAATTGTTCAAAGAGGAAATTATTCGCATTTCGGTGTACCGCAGGCAGAACTTTGTCAAGCGGCGCGCCAGACAGTAAACTACGCGCCAGATCTGGAACCCATTAGGAAGTAAATTGTGACGATTAAACTGATTGTCGGCCTCGCCAATCCGGGCGCAGAGTATGCCGCTACCCGCCATAACGCCGGTGCCTGGTATGTTGATCTGCTGGCGGAGCGTTTGCGCGCTCCCCTGCGTGAAGAACCCAAGTTTTACGGGTATACCTCACGCATCAATCTTGCGGGTGCTGACGTGCGGTTGCTGGTGCCAACCACCTTTATGAACCTGAGCGGCAAAGCCGTGGCGGCCATGGCAACGTTTTATCGCATCAATCCGGATGAGATTCTGGTGGCCCACGACGAACTGGACCTGCCGCCAGGCGTGGCGAAATTCAAACTGGGCGGCGGTCATGGCGGCCACAATGGCCTTAAAGACATCATCAGCAAACTGGGTAATAACCCTAATTTCCACCGTTTGCGCGTGGGAATCGGCCATCCGGGCGATAAAAACAAAGTTGTTGGTTTCGTACTGGGTAAACCACCGGTTTCTGAGCAGAAGTTGATTGACGAAGCGGTGGACGAAGCGGCCCGCTGCACCGAGATTTGGCTTCAGGATGGCCTGACAAAAGCCACCAATCGACTGCACGCTTTCAAAGCGCAATAATCGGCGCCCTGGGGCTTTTTTACCGCGCGTCGCGCGGGTTACGTGTATAATAGGCGTAGTTATTTACTTTTCTTCAATCGGTTATCGTTAACGGATTGATTATCAAGATATTAAGGTGATTTAGAAATGGGATTCAAATGCGGTATCGTCGGTCTGCCAAACGTGGGCAAATCCACCCTGTTCAACGCGCTCACCAAAGCAGGTATTGAAGCGGCGAACTTCCCGTTCTGTACCATCGAGCCGAACACCGGTGTTGTTCCTATGCCCGATCCGCGTCTGGACCAGCTCGCGGAAATCGTGAAGCCGCAGCGCATTCTGCCAACCACCATGGAGTTCGTGGACATCGCGGGCCTGGTAAAAGGCGCTTCCAAAGGTGAAGGCCTGGGCAACCAGTTCCTGACCAACATCCGTGAAACCGAAGCGATCGGCCACGTTGTGCGCTGCTTCGAGAACGACAACATTATCCACGTTAACAACAAAGTGGATCCGGCTGACGACATCGACGTCATCAACACCGAGCTGGCCCTCTCTGACCTCGACACCTGCGAGCGCGCCATTCACCGCGTGCAGAAGAAAGCCAAAGGCGGCGACAAGGACGCGAAAGCGGAACTGGCTGCGCTGGAAAAATGTCTGCCACAGCTGGAAAATGCCGGCATGCTGCGCGCGCTGAAAAACCTGACTGACGAAGACAAAGCGGCGATCAAATACCTGAGTTTCCTGACCCTGAAGCCAACCATGTACATCGCCAACGTTAACGAAGACGGTTTCGAGAACAACCCGTATCTGGACAAAGTGCGTGAAATTGCCGCGGCTGAAGGTTCTGTAGTGGTTGCGGTTTGCGCTGCCGTTGAATCTGATATTGCAGAGCTGGACGACGCCGACCGTGAAGAGTTCATGGCCGAGCTGGGTCTGGAAGAGCCGGGCCTGAACCGCGTGATCCGCGCGGGCTATGAGCTGCTGAACCTGCAAACCTACTTCACCGCTGGCGTAAAAGAAGTGCGTGCGTGGACCATCCCTGTGGGTGCGACCGCGCCTCAGGCGGCTGGTAAGATCCACACCGACTTCGAGAAAGGCTTCATTCGTGCGCAGACTATCGCGTTTGAAGACTTCATCACCTACAAGGGTGAGCAAGGCGCGAAAGAAGCAGGCAAGATGCGTGCGGAAGGGAAAGATTACATCGTTAAAGATGGCGACGTGATGAACTTCTTGTTTAACGTTTGATTTGAATGAAAAAAATCCACGCTTTGGCGTGGATTTTTTTATTGTGAGGTTAAAACACATTGTCTAAGAGATCAGTTTTCATGCTGGAATCTAAGGGAATGATTTCGGCAGACACAAGCCTAACGCCTGAAAAGAGCCCTCGCGCTAGCGCTCTTTAAGAGATGCAGGACTCTCAGATTTAGCGAGAATGACCCCACCAGTTCTTGGGATCCGTCTTCCGGAAGTCAGAAATATCCCCTCTGAATACCCTTTTTTAGTCACTCAACATGAGAAGGTATCGTTGCGTCAACCTCCTCAAGGGGTTTATATACGTCAATATGACAATGTAAACCGTAGTCATCTTTTTCCTCGTAGCCTTTTTTAAACTGCTTGATATAACTGCTGATACAGTTCCTTTTTTGCCACCGGTTATAGTTATCATTTTTTTGGCGCTTTTGAACTTAATACGCAGGGCCCGATTGAGACAACACGTTACGCTTCATATCCCAGGAATAAAACCAATCATGCCAGCCATTTTTTTTTGCTGGATAGCTACAGACAACGATCACTTCCTTTGACAGGTTGAATGTTAAGTAATAGAAAGTCGCACCTTCAGGAGGGGCAGACCAAAATAGTTTTTCGCCCTGCACATTGAAGATGGTCAAAACGGTTGGTAATGGCTTAGGCTCGCTTAACACAAAGACTAACTGGCGTGTTAAGTCGACCAATGCATAGCTTAAAAATGGCACACTAACAAGTATGTTACTTTCACCACACGCCCATTGAAGCAGGTCTTTTTCTTTAATACAAATGAGATTTTCAATCATTGGTAAACCTCAACGTTTAAAGTTTGATCTGCTTCAAATCACCTTCAAAAAGCCCCACAAGATATACCCGGTATCGGGCTGGCTGCACTTCTTTATACGTTAATATAGCGGAAAACTCTTTTAAACACTTTGAACATGTGTTTTTCGAAACATCTAATTGGCTTTCATCATAGCTATATTTCTTATGTTCACTATCAAGCTTCACACCTCTCATTTTCTTAACCAAAAAGCATTTTACCTCTTCTGTGAGCGTGTCAAACTCATATGAGTTTACGATAGAGTAGACTATTACCCCCTCGCATTCAGGGCATGTTATTTCCTTTCCATACTCTATGAAATCATTGTCAATGCCATCAAGGACTAATAACTTCTTTTTCAGTCGATTAGTAAGTTTCATTATTTAAATTTTAAGTTTATCAATAAAAAAGTAAGGCTATAAGAAATGGAGGATTTTATTAATCATTAACATCATTTAGTCAAACATTCCATTCTATATAAACACCACAATCGAAGCTTTTTTCATTAGACTGTACAACAATATTTCCCCATTCATGCCTCCATTGAAATCCATATGGGGGATTGTTAATTTTAAGATTAGGCTTTGATGTAATTTCATTCTCAACCCATACTGTCAAACGCTGCTGCTCATCCGATAAATTACTCAGACTAGCCCTTTTATCCCAATCCTCTAACGTTTTATAAAAACTTCCATCCTTACTAGTAAGGAATAATGATGGAGAAAAAGAAAATGCTGAAGGCCTCAGTTCCAAAATGAAAACTTGATCTTTCCATTTAACATTATCGATAGCGAAATAAAAAGGACCTACTGTAGTCAATGGCGAGAAAAACTTGTAAAATGCGGAATTTTTAAAAGTATCAACATCTTTTAATTCGATGGGGTAGTTGTTAATTTCTACAAATCCAGTATGAACATCAAGTTTCATTTCTAACATATCTAAACCACCTTTTTTGGAAGTGACTACTTTATATTCCAAACTATATATACCCCATGATTAAATGACTTTGTCTCATATGAGACTGAAACCCGCCCCCACTCAAAGTTCCACCTAATGATGTCTGTTTCCGTGGTATCAGGCGTGTCCAGGTTCAGTGATTCTTTCAGCCAATCAGACAGGCTTTTCACTGATTCATTTAGCATGTGAACATTAGTTCGTGCATTCCAATCATTTAATGATTTATAGTATTGACTATTTTTATCAACAAGATGAAGCATAAAATGAAAACCATAGCACACCGGGCGTATAGTAACTTGAAATTCTTTATCGAAAAACATTACTGAGTCAACAAGGTAGTGATTCGACATATTTTTATTTACAGCTTTGCGTTTTACTAATTCGTGGTATAAATCACACTTACAAAAGCCTTCTTCAGTATCTATTTTTAAAGGAAGACCATCAAGGTTTAGCTCACCGGTAATCGGGTTGAATTTAAATTCAATCATGCGACCTGAAGCTTATTTTTATTTGTAATAAAAAATGGCACTACAATGCAGCGTTGAGCAGTTTCATCTAATATAAAAGAATTATCTATTTTGATATTGACGTTGGCTCCAAATGCGTCCTCTGGTAATGGGTCGAATATAACATAATCTTTGTGAAGAACAGCACCTTGAGAAACATTGCCTTTTCCCCAGTAATTCAGCTTTTCGTCATAGTCTCTGGATCGTAACAACATTTGACTATGTGAAATCAGTAGCTCAACTATTTGTATTTTTTTATCATTCATTACATTACCTCGATTTTTATTATCGTTCTACCGATAATGTGGGGTCAGTCCATTAAAAATAAAATGCTTGTGAAATTCTTTAAGGGGTTAATGATTAGCTGTAATATGAAAACTGATAGGGGAAGCACCCTTCCCCTGCTGCTCAAACTTTGAGCAGCATGTTAGTAACAAGCGCAAACCCTGAAACCCCCATTATAGTTTAATTAGGATATTCGGCAACAACTAACCGCCTGATTTAGTCCTCTCCATTATACAAATCACCAGCATAATTAAATATTTTCAATTATTTTTTCTGTGAGATCAGCGTAACTAATAATTTCCTAAACGCCACTGCTGATATTTTGATTGCCGGTAAAGATAATTTTCATCTCTTTACCGAGCCATTCCCAACCAAAAAAATATAAAAACGAACGGAAAAATAAATCCCCCACGTAATTATCTGTCAACAAAAATAAAAGTAAATATCCCGTATTAAATCTCCATCAACTTCATCAACAGTTCTGGTTTTGATTTTATTAAAGTCAGCTAAAATACCTTTCACTGGCACAGTAGACTTTGATATATCATCATAAAATGCTTTTTGTTGACTTTCCGGAACATATTTTTTTATTAAAAAAACAAGATTCTTTCGTAACTCTTCATCTGTCATCGCTTTTACTCCGGAATTATAGTAACACGTTCAAAAATAACAGGGTAATTACGTTCGATTGGTAGCAACTGTAATGCCCCACCTTTACCATACTCAGGATATGCACTGGTGAAAAGCTCATATCCAGGCCCTCGACCACCATTGGCAAGAGGTACTTGCACCTGAGGCACTCCATTTTTATACAGTTGTAATGTATCAAACTCACCTAATAAACGTGCATCACTCCATGAATCAGGATTACCTTTCTCATAAAAAATTTGATAGGCGTCCCTGGCTTCATGTGCAGATTTATATTTCGTATACCCAAAATAACTTAACGGGGCTGATTTATTTTCTATTGTCTGTGGAGCATATTTGCTATCCATATAACGATATGCTGTAGAAGGCATAGTCGAACTAGGGCCATTTGGACCAACATAGAAATCAGGTTTTGTTTTACCGCTACACTCGCGGCTCAACCCCCACGGATCCACCCACCCCAGCGCATTCGGCGCATACTGGTAAAGGTTAATCCCTCCCGCCAGCCCTATCGGGTCCTGCTGCGTAAATCGTCCGCAGTCCGGGTCATAATACCGGAACAGATTGTAGTGCAGCCCTGTCTCACGGTCCAGGTATTGACCCTGCATGCGCAGGTTCTGAGAATATCCTGATACCTGCGTTTCGCTTTCCCGCAACAGCTTGCCCCAGGCGCTGTTTACCCCTTCCCAGCGCACCTGTCCTTCGCTATCCGTCATCCGTTCCGGCGTGCCGTTCGGCTGACAGTGGAACCAGAAGATTTCCGGGGCATCAACCCCGTCGATACGCGCCAGCGGATCGTAGCTGTCCTGATCGCTGTAGACGTAGGTCAGCGGCACATCCCCGTGCACTTCCTGCAACAGCCGGAACCCTTCCCAGACAAACCGCGTGGTGACTGGCTTACCGGTTGGCTGGCCGCCCAGCATCTGGCGGCGCGTTTTGCTGATGCGTCGCCCGAGCGGATCGTAGCGGAAGCTGACCTGCGTCTGCGGCCTGTTGCGGTCCCGCGGCTGGCTGATGACCTCCGTCAGGCGGTGCTCGCCGTCGTAGCGGTAGTGCCAGCGGGTCTGGCCGTTATCTTTCTCCACGGTGCGACCATGGATGTCATAGCGCCAGCGAATGCCGTTCAGCTGCGTCAGGCGGTTGTGCGTCACCTTCTCAGCAGAGCCTTCGAGCGGGTTACCGGCAGCATCCCAGCGCCACTGCTCCTGGCCGGGCAGCGTGCCGTCCTGAACCAGCAGCCGGCCTGCGCTGTCGTACTGCCAGCGGTACCAGCTGAACGGGTTATCGTCCCGCTCTTCGCGGACCAGGTTATTGCGATAGTCGTAATCCCAGCGGCGGGACCAGCGGCGCGGCGACGGGCGCTGGGCATTGCCGGTAAAGACGTCCCGGCGATGCAGTCGGCCAAGGCGGTCGTATTCGCTGCGGGTGGTCAGCAGCCCCTGCGTACGGCTGGTTTCACGGTGGAGTTCGTCGCGGGTAAAGTCGGAGACCGACAGCTTATCAAGGGCAATGCTGAGCAGATGCCCACTACCGTAGTAGAACTGTTTCAGCTCCCGGCCATCGGGCAGCGTGACGGAGGTGCGGTTACCCAGCGCGTCATACTCCCACGCCAGCTCCCCGTGTTCGCCCGTTTCGCGGGTGACGCGCCCGAGCGCGTCATACTCAAACACAAGCTCCTGCTCGGCCTCGGCGCTCCAGGCATCGGCTGAAAGTGCGGGATGCAGCCCAATCCGGCTCAGAAGGCCGGACGGGGTGTAGTGGTAGCGGGTCTGCCCTTCCGGCGTGGTGCGGGCGACCAGCTGGCCGCTCGCGCTCCAGGCGAAAGCATGGGTGATGGCCTCCGGATGTCCGGCGGCAAAGGTGCGCGCTATCGTACGCCCGCAGGCGTCATAGCGATACTGCGAGGCCACGCCATCAAGCCCCACCTCTTCCAGCAGCAGCGAGTCTGGCCCCCAGCGGAACTGATACGCTTCGCCGTTCTCGTTTTCCAGGGCAATCAAACGCCCGCGGCTGTCCCAGCGGCGGCGCACCTCTTCACCCTGCGTATTGCGGGTGGCGGTTAAGCGCCCTGCCTCGTCGTATCTGAACTCGCTCTCTTTCCCATCGGCGCCCGCATGCTTCACCGGCAGGCCACGTTCGTTCCATTTGAGCGATTCCGTCCAGCCTTCCGGGCGATCGAGCTGCACCGGACGCCCTGCGGCGTCGTAGCGGTAGCGAGTCTCTTCACCGTCGGCGGCTGTCTCAGCCACCAGCCAGCCCAGCGGATGATAACGGTATTGTGTCACACGGCCCGAACAGTCCGTCGCACGCACCATCTGCCCGGCCTCGTTGTACTCCTGGTAGCGGCTGTTCCCGGCGGCATCGACTTCTTCCACAACCTGACCAAACTCGTCCCGACGCAGCAGCGTGGTCTGCCCCATCGGGTCCACCACGCGCTTCAGCCCGTGATGTTCGTCGTACCAGAACCGGGTGGCGCTGCCGTCAGCTTCGATAATGGCCGCGGGAAGCGCGCGGTGCTCCAGCCAGGTGGTGGTGCGGGTGTTGCCGTCGGCGTCGATCTCCTGCACCCGGTTGCCCATGTCGTCATAGACGAAGGTAACGGCATTACCCAGCGGATCGATGCGACGCGTTAGGAGTTCGTTGTCATCCCACTCGTAGCGCCAGTTCTCACCGCTCTCGTCAACGTAGCGAACAATGAGGTTTTGCGCGTTCCAGTAATGCTTTCGCGTCTGACCGTCGTAGTGTTCGACGGTCGTCAGCCCGGCGGCTAAATCATAGCTAAAGCGACAGCCGTCGCCGGTGCTGGTGCGGTTTTCCACCACGCGCCAGTGGTCGAATTTTTGCCAGCGGTATTCGCTCTCCAGCCCCCCCGGCAAACGGTGCCAGACCATCAGGCCGTGGTCGTTGTAACGGTATTCACGCGTCACCACGCCGGAGGCATCCGTCGCGCTCGCCAGCTGGCCGCGCGCATCGTACCCCCACTGCATCAGCGGCCAGGTTTTGTTGCCGTCGAGATGGCTGGCTGCGGTAACACGCTGCGGGAAACGTTCATCGTCATAGCGCAGGGTGACATCGATCGCTCGCGGCTCATCATGGATACCAACCAGCCTGCCGTGCTCGTCCCACGCCGTCAGCAGCGCATTGCCGTACTCGTCGCTGAGGGAGGCCAGGCGCATGATGGCTGGGTTAGCGCGGGTCGGTTTATACAGACGCCACACCGCGCCGTCATCGTCGGCTATCGCCACGTCGCCGCTCTCATTGCGGCGGATAATGATGCCTTCGCTAATGCTGTAAAACGCGCGGTCGACCGGCGGCAGTTCAAAGCTCAGCTCGCGCCCGGTTTCATCGAACCAGGTGGCATTGTTTTCTTCCAGCGTCAGATAGCTGTCAAAGGTGGTAGCCCAGCCCAGACCGAAAAGCCCTTCGCGGGTGGTCAGGCTGTTGTAGCTGCGCTGCCAGCGCAGTGGAAAGTGCCCCGGCAGCGAGAAATCGAGTTCGTCGTCGTCATTCAGCACCTTTACGCCGGTAGCAGCGTGAACCGGGTGCGAGGAGCCGAACACGGCGTTGACGGCCATATCAGCCAGCATCCCGCCACCGGCAGCAGCCAGCGCGCAGGGCATGTTTTTAAGGATCTTGCCCGGACGCCCGCGCAGCAGGGAGAGCGCAATCATCCCCAACGCCAGACCCGGCGTTTTACCGCTTTTGATATCGCGGACCGTGAGGGTGTCGCCGCCGATGATCACGTTCGGGGAGACGTCGTCGGAAACGGTGCCTTCGCAGGTGGTACGATCTTTCGCGCGTACCGCGGGCTGTCCGTTGATAAAGACGCTTTTAGAGCCTTCCGCCAGATACTGTGGCCCGGAGTGTTTATCACACGCCACCTTGTCTTCTTCCAGCGGCGAGGTCCCTGCGGCGGCAGAGGCGACGCTGGGCTGCCACATCTCGCTGCCGAACTGTCCGGCAGCGGAGAGCAGCATGCCCGCGTAGTCGTCAAAGCTGCCCGGCGACTGCGGCTCAGGGGACGGGGTATCGGCAGGCGTTAACGTCCCGGCGGCGCGTGCAGCGGGAAGTTTATTTGTCAGAACATTGCTCGAACCGGTGGTGATTTTACCCGCAGGCGACGGCGGGAAAAGCGCATTGCCTAATCCTTCAGCGGCGTTGCTGATATCGTCGGTGATCCCGGCGACGTTCGCCAGAACCCCACCAATAATGCCGCTCAACAGACAGCTGGACCCAATCGCCGCCACGCCCGCTGCTGCGGCCCCGGCTCCCAGCAGTGGGGCCGCGACGGTCGCTGCCGCGCCCACCGCCGCGCCAATCACCGCATAGGCGGCACCTTCCGCCACAATGCTGGTAATATCAGCAAAAATGGTGGAGTGAATAATCTCGTCGCCCTTACGGGCCGCGTTGTTATCGCTCATGCCTTACACATTCCGGTTGTCGTTTAGCGTCAGACTTTTCTTCAGTGCGCTCCAGCGCGCCTCGTCCTCTTCCGTAAAGGCTTTTAAGGCCGAGAGGGTAAAAATCATCAGTACCGGTTTGCCTGGCGTCTGCACGGCCAGCTGTTTTTGCCACAGGCGCTGGCCGTTACGGTCAAAGGTGGTCTCAACTTCTATCCCATCAATGTTGCCGGCAGGCCCGGCTTTTACGTGCTGAAATTCGCTCTGGGCGATCTCACCCATCTGAGGACGCAGCACGTCCCACTGGCGGTGAAACTCTTGTTCGTAGTTGCTGCCGTCCGGGATAACGCCGCGACTGACCACCACGGACAGCCCGCTTTCGTCATCGCGAATGATGTTCATGCTGTTGTCCTGCCAGGCGGCAGGAAAAAGGGTAAAGGAACCTTCCTGGAGGGTGTATTTCATAAGTGAACTCGGGATGATTAATATTGTGAGAAACAAAAGAGGCCAATCCGTGCTGGCCTTTTGGCTGGCTGTATAGTTATTTAAGCCACTGGCCTGACTGTTCGACTAAAACATGACTGCCTTTGCTGACAACCAATTTCACAGGTGCATACGTTACGGTGTAAACGGTCTCGCCATTCTTGTACGTTGAGCCGATTATTTTACCTGCGGAGTCGTGCAACGTTTTTCCCCTTAAGGAGATCGTACTGTTATCGCTTTTGCGCACGCCGAGATAGACCATCTGGTCACATTCGCTATCAAAATGACCGCACTTATTTATAAGAGAAATAGCGAACCTTTCGGTGTCCAGTTTTCTGGTTTCAGCGTTTTGAACCGAAGCGGCTTTACGTAACGTATAACGCTGCGGAGCATAATAATTTCCTTTTTGAGGAGGAGTAACTAAACGCCATTCCATCTCACTCCCCTTTATTTCCAGAACAGCCCGGCCGCCTACGCCGCCAAATGATGAGTTGAACTCAACGTTGGCACGATTGCCAGCGATCGTACCGCTAAGATTTTGCTCATCATCTTTAGGGCAATCTATGCGGTTTCCTCTCTGGGAGATATAGCAATAAGAGCCGGTGATCCGGTTGCCTGATTCAGCTAACCGCAGTGTTAACGTCGAGTCGTTCTCGAATTCGCCAGCCCAGTCCCCGTCAAACGCGAGACCTGCCTGGATGTTCGTTGCAAAATGCATAGCATTGAATCTGGCAGCCCATTGCTGAATATCGGCATGAATAACCGGGCTATTATCAGAAGACTGGTAATGAATGACGTCCGACTCCGGAACCACCCAGGCCGCAAAGATTTTGCCGTCAGGATCGATGACCAGCGCTGACGCATTCTCCTGGTAGAGATCCTTTAGCCAGCCTTCGACAAACAATCCTCCACCTGTGGTGGTATGCGGTTCACCGAAGACATCAAAGTTATCAATAAAGGTCTGGTAATGATTTCCCAGCGTCTTCCTGAGATTGTCTGTCACTTCACTGTCGTTAACAATGTGACTAACCGTATTGAGCTTATTGTACTGCGATAATTCAAGTGCCGTAGAGGTTTCAACGACACCAGCCAATAAAGCCGCGCACAATGCGGGTGCTAAAAATTTATTGGGCATAATTTACTCTGAAGAACTATTATCGTAATTCATTGTTATTTTCACAACGTTGCCGCCCTTCATCTCAAAAGAGAGTACTTTTTTACCCAACGCATAGGAAACCCACTGGGTCCCGGAATCATTTTCAACAAGGCCATTGCCGTATGCGTTGTTCAGCTCTCTGGTTGTTGAACCCACATGGACACCCCGCGGCGTTGCGAAGTCTTCGGCAGTCAGCGTAATCTGCGACACGATATAATCATCAACGCTTCGTTCAGCTTTATCCCACCAGAGATTTGAACTGAATATTTCTAACCCAGCCCTTTGATGCTGGTAGAATTTATAGTTCGTTCCGTCAAAAGGAACCTCACCGACAAAGTTTCCTTCCCACGGCACATCAATTTTACCGGCACTATCAGGAGACCATCGGTCGCCCAATGCGACAGGCTGATCTTTGATCTGCACAGAAAAATCCCGTTTTGTCAGAACGGGAGGCATCACCTGAGCCAAAACCACATTGCTGCCGAGACAGGTAAACATCAGGGCAGAAAAAAGAAATGTCGGCGTGTGTTTTTTCACGTTAATCGTCATTTATTGAATGTGTATTGCAATTATCATCCAGAAGAAACCGCCAGGACATGAGTGCAGTATTTCTTAGTCTGCGCTAATGACGACTGAACCCAGACAGTGAGGATTTTTCACGGTGAAACTGAAGCTCACCTTTTGTCCATTCATATCTTTTCGGGCTGTATAGCTGGTCACTTCGTTCTCCGAACGGCCGCGCGGATAATCAGTTAACCTCAACTGCGGATAGCGCTTTTTAACGGTATCAAGCGTTATGCATTGACCTGAGGAGGGTGAAAAATTCAGTAAAGGCGCCATGCCGTCGTTATCTTTGCTTAAACGTAACTCAATTGCGGTTATGTTCGTCCCATCGGCGAGTTTGATATCGTCGGCATTGTAGAAATTGATATATTCATTTTGCCTGGTCATCTTAAACGATAACGGCGCATTACTAAGGGTTGTAACGGATAACGTCTTAAGCGATGCGCTCATCCCGGAAATGAACATCCAAAGATCCTTTTTCTGAGCGTCTCCTTCAGCCATTCCCGTCGTTAATAATGCGATAAGTACCGCACCGGCCTTACTCATCTTTTGGCGTAAATTTCGCCTGCACCGCCGCATCAATATCCCCTTTATGCCCCGATCCCGGCGCCGTAGTGCCCGGCTTGGTTCCCGACGTGTTCAGATGCAGCTTACCGCCCGTGGTGATATACCCATCCCCTTCGACAAAGAAGTTAAACTCTTTGCCGATCAGGTTAATCTTGCCGTTCGCGTTGAGTTCAATGGCGCTCTCACCCGAGACCAGCCGCAGCTTCGTCCCGGAAGCAATAACATACTGCTCTACCGCCGCATCCAGCTTGCCTTTACCCGTCAGGATCTCGGTTCCGCCTTTCACGGCCTGGATCTGATTAGCCTCCACGCGATGCAGCTCATTTTTCTTCACGTAATGGCTGCGCGCGCCGCCAACGGTGTGCGTTTCATCATTTTTAACGCTGGTGTCCATGTTGCGCTCGGCCTGGATCCACACCTGCTCTGCGCCCGCCTTGTCCTCAAAGCGCAGGGCGTTGGCGTTGTCCACGGAACCGTCCTTGGTGCGGCTCATAAAGCCCATCTGCGTCGCGGCAGCAGGCAGCGCCCACGGCGGCATGCTGGCTTCGTTATACACGCGACCAGTGATAATCGGACGGTCCGGGTCGCCGTTGATAAAGTCCACCACCACCTCATCGCCGACGCGCGGGATCTGCACCCCGCCGTAGCCCTGGCCCGCCCAGGCGCTCGACACGCGCACCCAGCAGGAGCTGGTGTCATCGCCCTTCGCCAGACGGTCCCAGTGGAACTTCACCTTCACGCGGCCGTATTTGTCCGTCCAGATACTTTCACCCTGCGGTCCCACGACTTTCGCCGTTTGCGGGCCGTAGGTGCGCGGCCACGCCGTGCTCTGCGCCGGACGGTACGACACCGACGCCGGGATAACGGTGAAATCGGTGCGGTGAATGGTTTCCCCCTCGCCGCTCGCGTAGCGGTTCTCCTCGAAGTGGTAGCCCGCCGCCGTCACCAGATACTCGCCGTTGTCGCTGAAGAACGGCGCGTTGGTCAGGGTGAAGATGTGGCCCGGCGCAATGCCCGCCGCCGTGGCGGTGGCCTGAATCTGCTGATGCTCAACCTGCCAGCGCTCCTGACGGATGCGGGCGTAGAACTCCGCATGGCCTGTCTCCACAAAGCGACCCGGCCAGTCGTACACGTCGATGCTGCCCGGTTTCGGTGACGCCGGGTTCTGCTGCGCCTGGAACAGCCACGCATTCGGCTTGCGGAAGTCGTAGTCGTCGAGGCTGTAAATCCCCGGCGTGACGCTGTCCTCCAGCGCCCACTGGCTGATGCCCTCTTCATCCGTACTGCCGCCGGACGGCGTCTGATGGTAAGGAATGACCTCATAGCCGCTGAACGGCTGATGCTGCGTCGCGGCGTCGGTCAGCACCAGGGTGTGCTTGTCCGCCTCATGGCGGAAGTAGTACGCAATCCCCTCCAGCTCCATCAGGCGGCTGATGAAGTCCAGGCTCGACTCCTGATACTGCACGCAGTAGTCCCACACCCGGTAGCTGCCGGTGAGTTTGTCTTCGAGGTTAACCTGATGCTCACCCAGCAGGGTTTTGACAATCTGCGGTACCGTCTGGCCCTGGAAGATACGCAGGTTACGGTCGCGCTTCATCGGCCACAGGTCCGGCTCCACCGTCAGCTGGTACACCGCATAGCGGGTGCCCGTCAGCTCCACGGCGCTCACCGCCACGCGGGTAATCTTGCCGTTAACATAGCGGGAGGTCAGCAGATTCTGCGTCGGGATGGTCACCGTGACCGGCTGACCGAGCAGCCTGCTGCGGTCGATGCGCGCGTCTGTGCCGAGCACGGTCAGCGTCAGCGCGAACGACTCGGACATCGCCTCGTGGCCGGAGAGTTTCCAGAAGAGCAGCCCCTCAACCGGGAGCTGGACGGTAATTCGGTTGAGCATAATCTTTATTCCACTATGGACGAATCTCAGTGCCAGAAGTTAACTCATCTCAGTATGCAAAGCGGAAACGCCGTTGATGTGATAATGAGTAGCTGTAAGATTGACTTCGCTTGCCACAAAATAAAACTACTTTTCCTGTAGTTTCATTGAGATAAACAGTTATAAGAAAGTGTCTTCGGGGGCTCTATCGAACAATTCACCAGCCATTTTGGCGATACGTTCATGTTGTACAAGATTGTTTTTCCACTCCTGCGGAATACCGGAATAACCATATAATGCTCCAGCTATTTGTCCCGCCGTCGCCGCAACGCTGTCAGCATCATCGGCAAGGTTGGCTGCCAGCAGAATGGCATCACGGAAATTATCCGTATTCCATACGGACCACATCGCGGCTTCAAGCGTATCGATAACATAACCACTTGAACGAATCTGATCGCGAGTTTTTTGCTTATATTCACCCGCGTTGATAATCATTACGCGTGGCTGAAGCGGCATAACGTGCGGAGAAAAAACAAAATCTTTATTGCTACCGTTAATCATATGCACAAGCAAATAACTTAAATACTGCGTGCAATTGATTGCTTCCGCGGCACCGTGTGTTGCGATACATTGTTTTTTAGCTTCATAAAACGCTTTGCTTAATGACTTTCTAAAAAAAATAGAGACAGGGGCTTGTCTGATAATGGAAGCATTACCCGCAGTTTCTGGAGCAGTATTGCCGCTCCATCCTGGGCCAATTGTTAAATATTGCTCTAAAGCAAATCGCGTTGTATTACCTATATCAAAACAGACGCCATTTGAACTGTTATAACCATGCTGATACCATTCCAGAAGCTTATTCCTGAAACATATAGTATCAGCATCGCCTTTCTCAAGAAGCGTTTCCGCAAGACATAATGCCATGGATGTATCATCCGTCCATTCGCCTGCACGAAGTTGAAATGGCCCACCTCCTGTCATATCTTTGACGTATGCTCTGTCACGAGGCAAAAATTCGAGCGTCGTACCTACAGCATCTCCAACAGCAAGACCAATAAGCGTACCTACCGCACGATCCCGTGATTGCGCTAGTGAGATATTACATGGTGGTGGTAAATCCCATTGTTTTTGTACATCACTATTTGAGGATGACTCTAATGGCTTATTATCATACGTATACTGCATCCTTCGCTGGACTGAAGGTCTGCTAATGGGTAAGTATTTACGATATCTATCAACATATGTTAACAAGGCATTTAAATCAGCATGTTAGTCAATCACCTTTCACCCATAATAAAAAATATTATTCATATGAAATACTAAAATTCATCAGGGAATTTCTTCATGAGGTTTTGTTTCTTTTTATTATAGTTGGTATCGACCTCATGCGGCAGCCTAACCTTTAACCCTCGGCGGATTTGATCCACAATAAACCAGGCATCTGACAACCTTTCAAAAAACAACTCATCAGAATGATCAAACTCCTTCCCTGCATACATACCGAACGTCATATCCCATAATTTCGCTCTATCCTTTTCCTTGCCTTCGATTAAATCCCGTAGAAATAATAATTGTTGTACAATAGAGTCGTACATTTGCAAAAGCGGGGATTGGGGATCACGATTCTTGACGTCTGCATATCTTTTCTGTGCTAAAGTTAATGCTCTATCAACGTAACCAAACATTGTCATTTCATTCATTGCAGTAGATTCAGTTAACTAAAAATTCCATACCTGATCGCAAGTCATCATATGCCCTCGCTTACCCTTGGTAATTCTAACTATAAAAAATTATCCTCAGGTGCTCTATCGAATAGTTTACCCGCCATTGTGGCAATACGTTCGTGTTGTACGAGTTTTTCTTTCCAGTCCTGCGGGATAGCGGAATAACCATACAACGCCCCCGCTATTTGTCCCGCCGTCGCCGCAACGCTGTCAGCATCATCGGCAAGGTTGGCTGCCAGCAGAATGGCATCACGGAAATTATCCGTATTCCATACGGACCACATCGCAGCCTCAAGCGTATCGATAACATAACCACTTGAACGAATCTGATCGCGAGTTTTTTGCTTATATTCACCCGCGTTTATGATCATATTTCTGTGCAACAAAAATAAAACCACATTTCTATGGTTTTATTTAGATGGCCATGAATTAACTTTGTCAGCTCATCGTTTTTCTATGCGAAACGTAGAAAGAATAATTTCCATACATCGTTTATTGGTTTCGTAATAATAATCCCGATGATTACGATGGGGCCCAACCACCTCAACGTAACACCATAAATCATTAATTTTGAAGATACGCATGTCGTAATAAGCCCTGATATTCTCAGCAGCGCTGACAACCTCTCCAGTACAGCTATAAAGATCGCCTGTAAACGTGAGGTTGATATCATTTGGAATGCTGGCAATGTCCGACGTCGCAAGAGAGACCGCACTATCGTGACGGTTAAAACGCGCAGTTGCTACTTCGAAAATAGCCTGCGCAGAAGGATAATCAGTCTGACGGAAAAGACAGAAATTAATCACTCCATGGTTGACATTACCTAACGTGTGTTCAATTACCAGACGATTATCATCCAGTGTACTCACCTGCCATGAATCCGGAATTTTAAATCCATTGTCATTTTTGTTGCTAAGGCTAACTGTTTTCAACAGTTCTGAAAGCATCATATTGCTGCGATGCATTAAATCCCAGTTGATAGCAATCAGGAAAATAGTATCGGCGATCGAGTTGTAATCCTTAGAACCACAAGCCGTTTTCAAAAGGAAGTAATTACCTCCACCATTTACAGGATTATAATCCTTTTGCACCGTATACCGTGAAACGACCTCATCACCCGATGGCATCTTTTTAATGGACAGGATATCCGCAAATTTCCCACTTCCTGAAGGATGCGTAATTATCCTCTGGCTCAGTACTTTCTCGCCCATTAAGTCGAGCTTATTGATAAGCCAGTCTGACGCATTCATCTCCCACTGGCAGTGTTCATACGCAGCCCAGACTTCAATATAGGGGCCGGTGTCATCGGCGATGTATCGTCCAATATTCGTCAGTCCAACCTCCTGAAACGTGACCGGTTTTAACTCTGCTGGCTTAACATTCTGTGGTAACAGTAGCCAGTAATGGAACATCTCTTTTTCTCCGGAGGTATAGAGACATTTCCAGAATTTTTCCCGAATCTCTTTTTCCTGATCCTTCATCTCGAGAGGAAAAAGATATTTTTTTTCAGTAACCATAATGCAACCTCACTCGTCGCGCTTACTTAAGCCATAAACCCGAAAACATAAGGAAGCTTCCGAGGGTAATTAAGCTTTTAGCAAAGATAAGTAAGCCTGGCGCCACGGCACGTGTCATAGACGATAATTTTTCATAATTTTCTGCGTTGTATCTTTTGTGCCCCCCCATAATCCCGGAAAATAACGTGCACAGCAGGACTACTGTGACCTTTAATCCCCAGACGCACAGGAAAGACATGGATAAGATGATCGAATAATGTTTGGCCGTTGCGACGGAAAATAATGACATTGACTGAGCAAGCCATTTCAACGTAAAGCCAATGACGACTGTAGCCACTAGCACCAGAACGAACATCAACCCAGCCAGGAGCCATTGTTTTTTGTTAAATAAATCTTTTCCATTCCAGATTAGCGCTAGCGTCCAAATCATAAAGAGAATAAAGAAAAACCAATGCATTACAACGTTCCCCATTTACACATTTTAATCTCCTACCAGGACTGTAACACAGCCCGTCTTAATCACACCATCGCCACTGCCCGCCGCTGGAGAAGGCTTGCTCTCATCATCGTCATAAATCCAGTCAAGGATCGGTTTGAGAGCCAATTTGATACTGGCATCCCCTCCCAGACCAAGCGCCACTGCAAGCTCACCTGATACCTTGAGGTTAAACGAATAATCTGTACTATCAATCCAGGTTCCCACGCCAGCAGAAGCGCCAGCGCTCCCTGCACTCCCTGAAAGTTTGCCATCGGCAACGACTACGCCATAAAAATCGGCTTTAGCCGTCGCTTCTCCTTTGACCGCCGCTGCTTCTGCGCCAAGTTCCACATTAAAACCATAACGTCCTTTATTACCGTCGTACATTTCACTGACAGCCTTCGCTTCAGCGGTTGCCAGATACACGTCCCCACCAACCCCGCCGTATTGCTCCCCTTCTTTTCCAATGCTACCCGAGGCGCCATATTGTATCGCGGTAGCGTTAGCATTGAGGTTGATAGCCCCGTAATCGGCCCTATCTGTCACTAACGTGCCGCTGGCATTCGCCACCCCTACTTTTGTACGAACCTCGCCTTTATATTTATCCTGGCTTTTTGTATTCCCGACCGTGATATCGGCAAGCGCGAATCCGGCTGAAGCCGTATCGGTTTTTCCAAAGCCGGATTTATCTTCAAGACTTGCATAGGCGCCGAGCACCCGGGCGTCGTAAACATCACCATGTATAGCACCATCTTTACCCGCACCCTTCGCCGCCGTTCCTCCCCAATATTGCGGAGGTGCAGGTTGAGTGGTTGCGACCGCAGGGGTCGCTGAAGTATTGCAACCCGTCTTGTCGCCTTCCCTGGCGAGAGGTAAACCGTTCACAAATACCGTTGTTGAACCGCTGAGAATACTTCCCTGACCATGTTGAGAACATGAAAGCGGGTCGCCTTTTCGTGCCGCCGGAAATCCGCCAATAATTACGTTGGGACTTCCGCTTTGAATTGGGCCAGTATGTGCGCTGGAATCAATGCGCGCTCTGGCGGCTGGTTTTCCCATAATAGCGTTCTCTGTACGCAGATTAACTGTTAACTTTTACAATCGCGCCCTTAATATCGGTAAGGTTAGTTCCCGTTATACTCACCGTATCATTTGCCTTGAGCTCGGTATTGATCCCATCACCCAGTTTTGTAAGCTCTTCACCTTTGAAGATGGCTTGTTCCACAGCCTCTGCTTTGAGGTTGCCTTGGCCTACATGAATCTCAATGGTATCCGGGGCGATCAGAATATAGTTGTCTTTAACTTTTAGTTTAATCGTGGTCACAGATTCCAGCAGCGCGTTACCTTCTTTATCCATGGTCAAGACGGTTTGATCTTTCCCAACGTTTATAACGTGCTTGTTACCAATATTATGCGTTTCATTATTACCTACATCTGATTTCTGGTTCCGCTTAATCGTTATATTCTCATCCTGTCCGATGGTTTTTCTACGATCGACACCGACATCATGAGTTTCAGAATTTTCTATATCCGTATCCATATTTTTTTCTGCATGGATCCAGATCTGCTCGTGCCCGGCTTTATCTTCAAAACGGAGAATATTGGCATTGTCTTTATGGCCATCTTTGCTGCGGCTATAAAAGCCCATCTGCGTCGCCGCGGCCGGCAGCGCCCACGGCGGCATGCTCGCGTCGTTGTACACGCGCCCGGTAATGATCGGACGGTCCGGGTCGCCGTTGATAAAGTCCACCACCACCTCATCACCGACGCGCGGGATCTGCACCCCGCCGTAGCCCTGGCCCGCCCAGGCGCTCGACACGCGCACCCAGCAGGAGCTGGTGTCATCGCCTTTCGCCAGACGGTCCCAGTGGAACTTCACCTTCACGCGGCCGTATTTGTCCGTCCAGATACTTTCACCCTGCGGTCCCACGACTTTCGCCGTTTGCGGGCCGTAGGTGCGCGGCCACGCCGTGCTCTGCGCCGGACGGTACGACACTGACGCCGGGATAACGGTGAAATCGGTGCGGTGAATGGTTTCCCCCTCGCCGCTCGCGTAGCGGTTCTCCTCGAAGTGATAGCCCGCCGCCGTCACCAGATACTCGCCGTTATCGCTGAAGAACGGCGCGTTGGTCAGGGTGAAGGTGTGGCCCGGCGCAATGCCCGCTGCCGTGGCTGTGGCCTGAATCTGCTGATGCTCAACCTGCCAGCGCTCCTGACGGATGCGGGCGTAGAACTCCGCATGGCCTGTCTCCACAAAGCGACCCGGCCAGTCGTACACGTCGATGCTGCCCGGTTTCGGGGACGCCGGGTTCTGCTGCGCCTGGAACAGCCACGCGTTCGGCTTGCGGAAGTCATAGTCGTCGAGGCTGTATATCCCCGGCGTCACGCTGTCCTCCAGTGCCCACTGACTAATCCCCTCTTCGTCAGTGCTGCCACCGGACAGCGTCTGGTGGTAAGGAATGACCTCATAGCCGCTGAACGGCTGATGCTGCGTCGCGGCGTCGGTCAGTACCAGGGTATGCTTGTCCGCCTCATGGCGGAAGTGATACGCAATCCCCTCCAGCTCCATCAGGCGGCTGATGAAGTCCAGGCTCGACTCCTGATACTGCACGCAGTAGTCCCACACCCGGTAGCTGCCGGTGAGTTTATCCTCAACGTTAACCTGATGCTCAGCCAGCAGGGTTTTGACAATCTGCGGTACCGTCTGGCCCTGGAAGATGCGCAGGTTACGGTCGCGCTTCATCGGCCACAGGTCCGGCTCCACCGTCAGCTGGTACACCGCATAGCGGGTGCCCGTCAGCTCCACGGCGCTCACCGCCACGCGCGTCACCTTGCCGTTGATATAGCGGGGGGTAAGCAGGTTCTGCGTGGGGATGGTCACCGTGACCGGCTGACCGAGCAGCCTGCTGCGGTCAATGCGCGCGTCTGTGCCGAGAAGGGTCAGCGTCAGCGCGAACGACTCGGACATCGCCTCGCGGCCGGAGAGTTTCCAGAAGAGCAGCCCCTCCACCGGGAGCTGGACGGTAATTCGGTTGAGCATAATCTTTATTCCGTAATGGTTTATGCTGGGAACGTTTATGAACGTAAAGCTAATTTCGACGAGGTGGATTTGGATTGATGCAATGCTGGGTTGATTTGTCTGGAGGTACGAACTTTCGTTTTTATAAATCCAAAGAGTGCAGGCTTTTGGAAGCTCCGGAAAAAACCTTATCTCTGGCTTTCATGAAAGTTGAGCAATCACTTAACCGGCGCAGGTGGCCACACGCCCCCTTTCTGAATAAGTTTCTCTTTTATTTCGTTTAATTTCTCGTATTGCTCACTGCCTCGCTCGAGTCCATTAAGCGCGTCCGCGAGCGCATTGCTCATCGACCAGCCATTTTTGGCCTTAATTGACGGATCCGCTCCACGATCGAGCAGCAACAAGACATGATCGTAAGCCTGGTTATCCAGCGCATCAAACACCAGCGTTTTACCCAGTGAATTGGTTGAGTTGACGTCAGCACCGCGATCGAGCATGGCTTCCAGCGTCTCTGTATTTTTCGCTTTAAGCGACTGGAAGACGATCGGTTCGTGGAAAACCTTATCTTTCACGTTGGGTGAGAGGCCACCGTCCAGCATCGCGTCGATCCAGTCCGCACTGTCTCCCTTTAGGGCAAATTCGGCAGGACTGCTTTTTCCCTGCGGTCGAGGCTGGAGCGGATCTGCGCCAGCCTTAACAAGCAACGTAATCACCTTTAAATGGGGCGATGTCTTTTTATCATTAATCGCGTTGCCGATGGCCCAAAAAAGCAGGGTCATATCCTGCTTTCCCGGTTTATTAAGATCGCTGTCTGGTGCAAGCGTCTTCACCGCGTCGACATCGCCTTCTTCAATCGCTTTCGCCAGTTCAAGCTGCTGACCGCTGAAGTAGTCCTGTGGATTAAGGTCCATATCCTGCTTACACCCCTGAATCATGAATAAAAAACATAACGCGACAAAAGCCATCAACCCTTTTTTCACAATCGACTCCCGATTATCGAAATATCCTCATCCTTCTGTTGCTCTATGCAATCAATCGCCTGATTAATCCCGTGGCGGTCCAGCGCACTTCCGGTTCCACCGGGAAGGTCATGGGGTATTCCGGCAGCATTAGGGCTCAGCGCAGAGATTTCCTCTTTGAGGATCCACGAAGGGACATGCCCTTTCATCGTTTTCAGATCTTCCCAGGGGTTAACTTCCTGAATCTTCGTCAGCAGTTCACCTTCAACCCGATACGCCTGGATATTATCCGTACTGCCTAATATCTTACCGCCGTATTTTTCTACGGTTCCGGCATTGAGGCCGGCGGCGTTAAACGTCCACCCCGCTTTCCCGCTGCCCATAGAGGTTGCAGAGGCGAGACCACCGCCAAGGGAATGACCGGCAATATCAATATTCTGGCCTGACCTTGCCAGCTCCTTACCGATACTCACGGCCTTTTTATAATAATCTGAAGCCATACCCATGCCCTGTGAGAAGTTATTCGACCAGTCAGCCCCGTTTACCACCGGCGCCAGTTCCCCTTTGGTCAGTAGAGAGGAGACATTCTCAGACAGAGAGGCGAAGCCAGGCTCGCGCGATCCCCTGAATACCAGCGTGGGGTTCATATCTGCACCAAACACTTCCGGCTTCGGTTGATAGACGCGCGCCAGAAAATTGGGGGACGTATCATCGTCAAAGAGCATGGATTTGTTCAGCCCGAACTTTCCTAACAGCGCATCGTCATTACTGATATCCGTCCATCCCTCCGGCACGCCCGGTGTGGTTTCCAGCGGGTTCACGGTCTTATAAATATTTTCCGCAAGCTTCGCTTTTTCCACCGCGATATTATTCGCCGCCAGACGTTTCGCGGCGATCTGGGCATCCGGATAAAGGCTATTGCTCCCCTTCGCGATCAGATCTTTACGCGCCTGCCAGCGTTCTGCTTTGGTCATCTTCTGAAGCTGCCCGGCATAGGTTTTACCGTCCTTGCCCGGAGTAGGTTCATCCGGCACCTGTGCCGTTTTAGATTTCACCACCTGTTTTGGCAGTACCGTTGGCGCAGGGCGAGATCCGTACGTTC
This sequence comes from Enterobacter cloacae complex sp. CDL013, assembly GCF_049238805.1. Lineage (NCBI taxonomy): Bacteria > Pseudomonadati > Pseudomonadota > Gammaproteobacteria > Enterobacterales > Enterobacteriaceae > Enterobacter > Enterobacter cloacae complex sp. CDL013. The sequence goes on from NZ_JBMKGT010000006.1 coordinate 108,145, forward strand.
TCACCATAGTTTCGTAGCGGTCAACAATTGTACTCACCGGATACCAGCCCAGGCCGACCAGCGAGGCAGCCTGGAGTTGCCCTTTGGCGTTGATATAAAAAATTTCCGTTACTGATGACCAGTCACGAAAACTTTCGTCAATGGCAACCACTCTGCCCATCTCTAAATCCTGCGCGATCAGCGTACGGGTATCGCGCCCGGACTGATAAGGATTCGCACCGGTGATCGTGCGCAGCAGATCGTAGCGCGTGAAGAGTGAGCGCAGCGAATGGTCGGGAACCGACATAATCCACTGTCCGGCAACGGACGGGCGGATTATTTTCGCAAACAGCGCTGGCGAGACGTTCTCGTGGAACAGATAGACAAACTTGATGTTATACATTCGCTCCGTCCTGTTACCCGCAGGCTTACGGATTCACCAGCCAGGTGCCTGGCTTCGCAATATCCAGCGTCTGGGTACGCGTTCTTCCATTGCCTTCCAGTTCAATGCGGGTCTCGCCCGCAGGCAATTTCAGCGATGCGTAACCGTTATTCCCCGGACGCAGCGCTTTAGACTCGCCGTTCACCTTCAGCGTCTCGCCATCAAGCATGCGGATGTAGACCAGCGCGACCGGGCTGGCGTCGACAGGCGGCGCACTCTGCTGCGCCGTAGCAGGTGGCGCTACCGGCTCGCTCACGTCTGCCGTTGCCGGTCTGGTTTCCGATTGGGAGGAGGTCTCAGCCGGAGGGCTCACGGCAGGGGTTTGCGCCGTCTGCTCTGGCGTTTCCTGACTGCCGCCGCCGAACAGCATCGCACCGGCAACCACCCCAACCAGCACGCCCGCGGCCACCAGCCCCGGAAGCTTGTAACGTCGCCAGTCCAGCGCGGAAGCAGATGCCTCCTCTTCCACCGGCACCAGCATCGTGCCGGTCTTCTTCGCAGTCAGCACCTCGTCGATACCGGCGACGGGCATCTCGATCAGCGCCGCAAACTCCTCAATGGATTGCGGACGGTCTTCCATATGCAGCGCCAGCGCCTTGTCGATGGCCTGAAGCAGCGGAATGGAATAACCCTGCGGCATCAGCTCCACCAGTGGTTTGCAGGTGTCCTGAATCGAACGCACCACGCTGACCGGCGGCGGAGAGCCGACGATGAGGGTGCGCAATACGGCGCCGAGCGCGTAGATATCCGTCCACGGCCCCTGCTCGCTTTCATTGTCGTCGGTATACTGCTCGATAGGCGCGAAGCCCGGACGCAGCATGGTTTCCGTCTCATCCGAGAGATTACCGATGGTGCGGCGTGCCGATCCGAAATCGAGCAGCACCGGCAGGCCGTTATCCTGAATCTGAATGTTATCCAGCGAGATGTCGCGGTGTAGATAACCCTCGTCGTGGATTGTTTTGATGGCGCCGAAGAGCATTGGCAGCATGCGGCGGATCCACGCCTCGTTAATCAGCTCCGGTTTCTCTTCGCGCAGACGCGACAGCGTGGTACCGCTGTAAAACAGCGTCCCCATATAGGCCGTGTCGTTTTGCACCCAGAAACGCAGTACGTGCAGCAGGTTCGGGTGGTTAAAGCGCGCCAGCAGGCGGGCTTCCTGGATGAAGCTGTTCAGACCGGCAGAAAACGCTTTGCCGAAGCGCTCGCTGCGCAGCACCAGCGTCATATCCTCGCCGCGCACGGCGAGGGAGGAAGGCATAAATTCTTTGATAGCGATAGTGCGTTCGAGCTGGTGATCCCAGGCGCGATAGACGATGCCGAATCCGCCGCCGCCAATCACCTCTTTTATCTCAAACTCATTGAAACGGTACCCGACCGGGAGCGCGTTTGGGACAGTCCGATTGTTATCATTATCCGTCATCTTTTACAGTTCTCTTGATGATTATTACGCGGCAAACTGACAGTGGAACTCGCCCTGCTCGCAGGTGACATGCAGACGTCGGTACTGCTGGTCGCTGCGGCTGGCGGTAAGTAAAATCTGGCTCATCTGAGGCAGCAACGTATTGGTCAGAATCGCATCCACCATACGCCCGCCCGACTCAACCTCGGTACAGCGCTGAACAATCTGTTCGACCACGCTGTCGTCAAATTCAGAAATAATGTTGTGATTCTCTTCCAGACGACGCTGAATGCGCCTGAGCTGAAGACGCACAATCTGCCCCAGCATCTCGTCGCTGAGCGGGTAGTACGGCACCACCAGCAGACGGCCCAGCAGCGCCGGTGGGAACACCTCCAGCAGCGGCTGGCGCAGCGCGCCGCTTAAGGCCTCAGGCTCCGGCATGAGGTCCGGATCGGCGCACATGGCGCTAATCAGCTCGGTGCCGACGTTGGAGGTCAGAATAATAATGGTGTTGCGGAAATCAATATGGCGCCCCTCGCCGTCTTCCATCCAGCCTTTGTCGAAGACCTGGAAGAAGATCTCGTGGACGTCCGGGTGCGCTTTCTCAATTTCGTCCAGCAGCACGACGCTGTATGGACGGCGGCGGACGGCCTCGGTTAATACCCCGCCTTCACCATACCCTACGTACCCCGGAGGCGCACCTTTTAAGGTGGAGACGGTGTGCGCTTCCTGGAACTCGCTCATGTTGATGGTGATGACGTTCTGCTCGCCGCCGTACAGGGATTCGGCGAGCGCCAGCGCGGTTTCGGTTTTACCGACGCCGGACGGACCGCACAGCATAAAGACGCCCACCGGCTTGTTCGGATCATCAAGCTTCGCCCGCGAGGTTTTCACGCGGCGGGCAATCAGATCCAGACCGTGACGCTGGCCAATAACACGCTGGTTCAGCGTGTCGGCAAGGTTCAGAACCGCGTCGATCTCGTTTTTCACCATCCGGCCCAGCGGGATCCCGGTCCAGTCAGAGACCACCGCGGCAACCACGTTTTCATCCACCGCGGCAAACAGCAGCGGTTCGTCACCCTGTAAGATCTTAAGCGCCTGCTGCTGTTCTGCCAGCTGGCCGCGCAGTTCAGCCGTATCCTCATCTCCCGCCGCAAACAGCGCGGCACGCAGACGGATAATCTCCTGCACCCGCGTGCGCTCTTCTTCCCAGCGACGGGCTAGAGCTTCGCGTTGGGTTTCGAATGCGTCACGTTCGGCGGTTAAGGTCGCCACACGCGCCGGATCGCCCGCCCCCACGCGCGCTTCGCGTTCAGCAATCTCCAGCTCCACGTCCAGGGCCGCCAGGTGACGCAGACAGTCTTCCAGCTGAGCAGGCGGCGCGCTCTGGCTGACGGCCACGCGCGCGCAGGCGGTATCCAGCAGCGCCACCGCTTTATCCGGTAGCTGACGCGCAGGGATATAGCGATGCGACAGTTTCACCGCCGCGCTGACCGCTTCGTCGAGGAGTAAAACCTGATGATGGGTTTCCAGCGGCGACACGGTGCTACGCAGCATCAGTACGGCTTTCGCTTCATCCGGCTCGTGAACCTGTACGGTCTGGAAGCGGCGGGTCAGCGCAGGATCTTTCTCAATGTATTTTTTGTATTCCGCCCAGGTGGTCGCGCCGATGGTGCGCAGTTGCCCGCGCGCCAGGGCTGGCTTGAGCAGGTTAGCGGCATCGCCGGTGCCCTGCTGTCCGCCTGCGCCAATCAGGGTGTGGATCTCATCGATAAACAGAATAATTGGCGTGGCGCTGGACTGCACCTCGTTAATCAGCGCCTGGAGGCGCGCCTCAAATTCCCCTTTCATGCCCGCTCCGGCCTGAAGCATGCCGATATCCAGCAGCCACAGCTGAACGTTTTGCAGCGGCTCCGGCACGTCGCCGTCGGCGATACGCAGCGCCAGCCCTTCCACCACTGCGGTTTTCCCGACGCCGGCTTCCCCGGTCAGCAAGGGGTTGTTCTGGCGACGACGCATCAGGATATCGACCATCTGGCGGATCTCTTCATCGCGCCCCACCACCGGGTCAATCTTGCCTTCCCGGGCGCGCGCCGTCAGATCCTGACCATACTGCGCCAGCGTGCCCTGCGCAGCCGGTACTGCCCCGGCAGGCGCGTCCGCAGCGGCGGCGGCCTGCTGGCTCTCTTTGCTGCTGGCGCAAATGGCGTCGAACTGCTCGACCAGCACCTCAACGTTAAGACGGGTGAACTGCGCCGAAATACTTTTCAGCACGTTAGCCAGATTCCACGTTTTCAATATGCCGATCAGCAAATGGCCGCCGCGGATGCGGCTGACGCCAAATTTCAGCGAGCCGTAGACCCAGGCGCGCTCGACGGCGCTGTCGATATGCTCGGAAAGATCAGACACGGAACTCGCGCCACGCGGCAGGGCATCCAGCGCCGCCACGATATCGCGCGTCAGCTGCTGTTCATCAAGGGCGAAGTGACGGATGACCTGTTGCAGATCGCCATCCTGCTGCTGCATCAGCTGATGCAGCCAGTGCACCAGCTCAACGTACGGGTTGCCGCGCAGCTTACAGAAGGCAGTCGCGCTTTCCAGAGAGGTAAATAACAGCGTATCCAGTTTGCCGAAAAGCACGGCACGGCTAATTTCTGACATGTTAGTTTCCATTAACAATGATTCGGTATACGGAAGGATTATCGCTCTGCGCGATACACCAGATCGCCACGCGGAACAGGCTGAGGCTGAAGGCCGAGCCAGGTGTTGTACCCTAATCGCCCGGCGCTACCGAGCGTGGCGCCCTGCACCGCATCGGCGCGCAGGATCACCCGTGTTTCCCATTCAAATTCCACCCCGGCGTACTGTCGCACCCAGTCGCGCAGCTCGGTGACCCATCCTTCGCCCGGCAGAAAACGGTTGTAGTCGTCTGCGCTCAACGGGCCAATCTCGAGCCGGAATTTATGCTGCACGTCGCGTACCGCAATGCCGAGAAAAGCGGACTCTCCCATGCGCGGCAGGCGACGCCCCTCACCCAGCTGTGCCTGCTCCCGCGTTGAGAGCGGCATCCACTGCGGGACGTTGGCCACCAGCCTGACCGGCACGTTGAAATAGTTGCGCAGGATTTTCTCCAGCCCTTCCGGGTCCCGCCCGTGGCGGGTCAGGTGCCCGGCGTGAGTAAAGCGGGCATGCGCGCTCAGGCTGCCTTTCGACATCTGGGCAGGCTGCCCCATGCCAATCAGCGATGCCAGATACCCTTCGAAGCGCCTGTTGTCGTCGCGATCCAGTGAAACGGCAGGCTGCGCGTCCGCCCAGGCGCGGTAGAACAGCAGCGTCAGGCGGTGGTGAAAGAGGTCGGCAAACGCGCTGAGGCTGTGATCCTGATGATGATGAATACGCTCGCGGGCATACTCAGTCATGTGCACCGGCAGTGGGCCGTTAGGACCAAACAGGCCGAAGCTCAGAATGGAAACCTCATGCAGTCCGTTCTCTTCCCGCTGCCGGACCTCAGCAACCGTTGACGGCGCAAAGCCCATTGAAGGCTGCTGACCAATACGCAGCGGCTCAAATTTAGGCAGCGGTGCGCGCCCCAGCGGGTAACGCTCGCCGCCCTGGGCATCAATGCGTCTTAACAGCTGGAACAGATCGTAGCGCCACGGCGTCTCGCGCACTCCGCGCCAGAACGCATCGGGCAGCGGCGTCAGGCGATGCACGCGCAGCGTTGCAGGGGCAACTTCACTCATACCAGCGCCCTTTTACCCATACGCGGCGCCCAGTAGCCGATTTCGCCGCGCTGCTGGCTCTTGAGCGTGAACTCCGTAAAGCTGTTGATGGAGACCAGGCGGGCAAAAAGGCGCTCCAGCACGCTGCCGAAAAGCCACGGGCTGGCGCCGGAAAAGGCACGTTCGTCCACCGTCAGGGTGATGCCGATCCCGCGGGCGAACACCACCGGGCCGGGTTCCGGCACGCGGCGGTGCACCGGCTCCAGCACGCAGTGACGAACGCCATCCACCTGACGGGCAACCGGCGTCTCGGCGAGGTTGGCGTACAGCCCTAACAGCTGACGCAGCGCGGCAGCGCCCTCTTCGTTTTCGCTGTCCATCAGGCTAAGGTAGTTCATTTGCAGCTGGCTGATGAGCCGCCAGGTGCTGAACCCTTCGGCCAGTGCCGGACGCGGCGGCGTCGGGCCTTTACGCAGGGTTAACGCCTTCACCGGCATGGAGTCGGCCATAATAAACTGCCCAAGCTCCTGCTGGAGCATCAGCGGCAGGTCACGGCTGGTGCACAGCACCTCGGCGGAGATATAGCGCAGGTTTTCCTGCCACGGCGCGTGCTGCGCATCCACCAGCGAGACGAAGACCTCCGAGCCGATATAGCCCGTGCGGGTGCCATAGCGCAGCGCGTGTTCGGAGAGAACGCGCTGCTCACGGCGCAGGGAAAAATAGGCGCCGTAGTTGCCCGCGTCTCCGCTCCAGGTACTCCAGAACGGACGAAACGTCTGGTCGTCCCGCTGACCATCCGCGCTGGCATAGATTTTTTTCACGGCATAAATTTCATAATCCAGCGGGCGGATGTTATCCACCACCAGGTGGTATTCATGCTGGCTTTCGCTCAGCTTCTGCCGGGCCGCCACTTTCGGGAACAGGTTGATCACCGGCGTGCAGTGCAGCGCCAGGTGGCTGGCATCCACCACGCGCTCCAGCTGATCGTCGCTCTTGTCGAGCAGAATGAAGATATCAAACGCTTTTTCGTCTTCGCAGCGCTGGATCAACTTGCCCAGCCCGCTCAGGCTGATGAAACGAAAACGCGCCGGGAACGCGAAGTACTCCTGCAACAGGCGATAGCCGTCAAAGTTACGCAGATCGTCCGGGAGCAGGGCCTGGTCCGCATCAAAGCCTTCCTGACGCAGGGCGTCAGACGACAGCAGCTGGCGCTGGGGCTGCTTGCTGACCGTCTGGCAGACGATGCCCGCGTGGTGCTCCATCACCAGCTCCAGCAGCTTCAGCGCCTCGATGTCCGGGCCGCTTAAGAAGAACTCCAGGCGGTCAAAATCCAGGTGCCCGAGATGCTGCGGGCCATCGCAGGCAATGCGGACCCGTAAGGCGCTGCTGATCCCCCGCTGACTCAGGCCGAGCTGGGCCAGCGGCAGATCGGCGGGAACGCCGCCCAGCTCGATCCGCTCAATTTTTAAAGGCAGCAGGTTCACCTCGTGCGCCGTGGTATAGCTGCACGTAACGCCGGTTTTTTTCAGCGCCAGGCTGTCCATCATGGTGCCGCGCGGCACAATAAAGCCTTTGCTCAGGTCGCCCCGGCTGCTGTCGGGCTGAATTTCAGCGATCGCCATCGACGGCGTAGGCGCCAGATAATTTGGCGCAATCATCTCCAGCATACGCTGTGAAAAGCGCGGGAATTCGGCGTCCATTTTCATCTGCACGCGGGAGGTCAGGAAGGCGAAACCTTCCATCAGGCGCTCAATGTACGGGTCCGCCACTTCGATGCCGCGCATGCCGAGCCGCCCCGCCACTTTCGGGTAGCGTTCGGCGAACTCCGCGCCCATCTCGCGCAGATAGGCCAGTTCACGGTTGTAATATTCGAGCAGTTTGCTTTCCATCATTACCCCGCATCTTTCAGTTCAAAATGGCCGTTTTCCAGATCGACGTCGGTGCGAAAGAGAAACTCCAGCGGATACGGCACGCACCACAGGCGGCCTTTGATTTCGATAGACAGAACGTTGTGCAGATCTAACGAGGAGGTATCGGACACGCAGCGAACCTGAAGCCCCTGGGGCAGGATCCGCGGTTCAAAGTTAATAATCGCTTCGGTGAGCTTGCGCTGAATGTCGTGCCATTCGATATCAGACATTCTTTTCCCCGCCAGCGGCGCGACGCCGAAGTTAACGACGGAACGGCTCACCTGCGTCAGCCCGCTCAGATCGCTGGAGGCATCGTGGTTGATGGTATTAAACAACCACTGTAAATCCCGCAGGACGTTACGACGCAGCGCGGCGTGGGTAATCAGATTGCTGTTGGCGGACTCGCGTTTTTTTTCCGGATCGTTATCCGTCAGGCGATCCAGCAGTGAGGGCTGCATTTTGTCCCGCGCCCCCACCTTCTCCTGCCTGCTGCGGGCCTGCCAGCCGCTGCGCAGCAGATCGCCTTCGCCAGCGGGATTACTCATCCGCACCATCCGCAGCAAACGTCACCAGGCTCAGGGTGAGCAGCGGGCTTTCGCTTTGCTCGCTCAGCCAGGCTTTCTGCCCCATGCCTTCATACAGGACACCGTCGTCGTCGAGCGGGAGCCACTCGGTGGTGCGCCCCAGTCTAACGCTATCGGAAGCGCCGTCAGCAAACGGATAACGCGCCGGTATCTGACACACCTGCTCGGTGCCGTCCGTGAGGCGGACCAGCGCATGACGCCACACCAGATCGGTCACGCTGGCCGGAGCCTGAAAACGGATCGCATCGATGGCGCAGAACGGCACCCAGAAATAGCGGCCATTGACCAGGGTTTCACACACCGGCCCAAGACGGGCATCGCCGTCCATCAGCCATTCAAAGGTGTGGCTCTCTTCATTCTCCAGCGTGACCTGCCCGCGGCTTGCCGGGGCCTGTTCGAGTGCCGCCAGGCGCAGCGTTTGCGCTTGCCCGGCGCGTTCGGTCAGCTCCTGGGCTAACGTCGACAGCCACGGCCACTGCGCCTCGGGCATTGCCGGTCGCGCCTCTCCCGCGAACACGCGCGCCCGCTGCTGTTCACCCTGAATGGCCTGCTCCAGCAGCGTTACGGTTGGTTTTGCCTGCGGCATCAGCGCCAGCCAGCTCTTCAGCTGGGTCAGGGCGCGCGCCCAGTTGCCGCTGAGGATCAGAAACTGCACAAACGCGGCGCGCAGATCGGCATCCGCCGGACGAGCTTTGATTTCGGCTTCCAGGCGAAGCAGCGCGTCGCTAATCGACTCACCCGCCAGACGTTGATAAAGCGTATTCATAGCCCCTCCTTAATTCGTCGCGCGCCAGGTGCCCACTGCCGGATCGCGCAGCTGCGGACGCAGCGTGTCAATCAGAACAACGTTCAGCTCCGCGCCCGGTGCAACCCATGCGCTCCAGATCTTCTTCACCTCTGCGATACGCGCCTGGAGTCTGGCGTCGTCGCTGGCGATCTCACGGGTGATTTCCACCGCCACCGTGCCGTTGCTCTTCCAGCCGTTCAGAGTGCTGTCGTACGGCAGGATCATCCAGCTCTGGTCGCTGTTCGGGGTGCTGAAGACCATGCGCTCTTTGTTGACGGAGGTGATCAGCGCCTTTTCAGGATCGACCGCGTTGTTCAGTCCCATCACCGGGAAGCCGTGAATGTAGGTGACCGGAATCGCTTTCTGCGTCCCGTTACGATTTTGCGTCACCACGGTGTGGCCGCTGAGCCAGCTACCGTTGCCGCAGCGGGTGGTGTCGGAATCCGGAATAAACAGCGCCGGCGCGGAGGAACCGCCCTCCCAGAAGGTGCGCAGGTGGCAACCGTCCTGAAGGGTGAACTCCTGCCATGGCGTACGATCTGCCGCCACGGTGTGCGTCTCCGGATTCTGGTCAGGCGGCAGCAGCGCGCCTGAGGTGGTGGTCGTTGCCGCCGCCGTTTCCTGCTGTTTCACCACCAGCGCCCAGTCCTGCGCTTTAGCCGCTGTGCCCCGGGCAAGCGTCGTGCCTTCCGGATCGTTAAGCGTCCAGTTCAGGGTATTCAGCTTGCTGCACTGGTGCTCCAGCAGCGAGCCAAGGCGCGGCACGAAGTTTTCCAGCACCGAAACCTCTTTCTTGCCGTTCGCCACGATACGCAGCGCAACGTCCGCCTTACACCAGCTTTGCGGCGTATTGTCTTTAATGTTGTCGATCCAGATATCCAGCTTCTGCGCAGGAGACTGCACGATGCGGAAGTTTTCAGCCTGTGCGGTGGTCGCCACCGTCAGAAGAGCCAAACCCGATAGCCAAAGTTTCATATCAATCCTTGTGTGTCTAATCAGTTCCGCAGGGAAGAAATTGTGCTGCGTCAGAGAGCGTATGCAGCAAAGTGGTGTCCTGAGGGTTGCCCATCCACACCGCCACGGCGGTATAGTTATCCTGAGCATTGCCCTCCTGTTCGGCATTCTTTTGAATGATTTGGTTCATTAAGGTCAGCCACTCCTGTGGCGTATTGACCATGTGCAGCGACTGCTTCATCTGCTCTTCGCTAACGCCGTGCCAGAAACCGTCGGTGCAGAGCAGGAAGGCATCACCGTCCTCGACCTGCACGACATCGCTGTAGCTCGCTTCCGGTCCGCCATTCTCAATACCCAGCGCCAGATACAGCAGGTTGCTGTTGAGATCGTCGGTCTGATGCCCGGCATCTTTCATCTGCTGGACGAGGCTGTGATCGGTGGTGACATGCCACAGCCAGCCGCGGCGAAACAGGTACAGGCGGCTGTCTCCGGCGTGCGCCCAGTAAGCCAGACGGTAATCCCTGTCGATAAACAGGCTGACCAGCGTGGTGCCCATCCGGCGATAGTCCTGCACGGCCTGTTGTTCGCTGAGGATGGTGCGGTTCGCCGTTTGGACGTAGTCACGAATATGCTGCGCATTCAGGTGCTTGTCGCCGTCAAAGCGGGAAATAATGCTGTTGCGGGCCAGCTCAGCGGCCACCTCGCCGCCCGGCAGGCCCGCGATGCCGTCACAGACGACAAAGCAGGCTGAACGTTCCCCGATGGTTTCTCCCGTCTGATCCTGGTTGCTGGCGCGCGTCCCCTGGCGGGAGAGAGAAGCCGTTGCGATATTCATTTTTCTTCCGATCCGCTTTGTGAGTCTTTGTACTGATTGACCTCCATGTCATAGGCATGGAGGAAGGCTTCGCCAAACAGGGTATGGAAGTCGTCCTCGATCTCGCCCGCCGTCTCGCCATAGCTGCGAACGAAATAATCCCACAGCGCGGCTTTACGGCTGCCCGGCAGCGCCAGGCGTGACGTCATCCCGTTCTGCTTCGCCTGCTCTTCCAGCTGTTCCGGATTAAAGGATTGCAGCATGGCGGCGATAATGGCGCGGATACCGGAGATCATCCCCAGCTGGTGCGCCTGGAGATCGATTAGCGCATCACGCACCGATTTGGTCGGCGGCATAAAGCCCGGCATCGGCGTGCCGAACATCTGGATCAGCACCGTTTTCCCGGTCGGCAACAGTTTGAACGGGTTGTTCGCATCGTCGAGCACCATGGTCATATCGGCTTTCACCCCACGCTTGAGGATGGAGCGCGAGGAGAGCAGCGCCACGGTCCCCTGCGAGAACATGCCCAGGATCTGCCCCAGCTGACGCATATTTTCCCGGTCAAACTGCGGCACCGGCTGCATTTCGCTCAGGCCCATGCCCTCCAGCAGCGCCTCCAGCAGTTCGCCCTGAAGCACCTCGCCCCGCTCGCCGGTCTGCGCGGAGGCAGCAGGCGAAGCAGCGTTTTTAACCGGGTCGATACGCAGGCGGCCTTTAGGCGCCTGCGCGTTGCTGCGCGCCACGGCCTGCGGCGTTGGCATGGTGAAGCCAGCGTAATCGGGACGCGCGGGCTCTTCTTCCGCGCGCGGCGCATCCTGTGGTTCAGTCGGTTCCGGATCGAACAGCGGTGAGCTGGCCAGCGCATCCTCTTCCTGTGCGGCTTGCGGTTCAGGCTTTGGCTCCGGCTTATCGGCCACGATTTCATCCGGATGGGTTAACGGCGCGCCACCCATCAGGCCGAGGGGGTCATCGTGACGCGCGGCAGGTGCGCTCGCCGACCCGCCAAACAGGGCTAACGGATCAAGTTCGTCCGACGCCTCTTCCTTTGGCTGGGCAGGTTTGCTTTCGTCCGGCTGTACCAGCGTTGAAGGGGTGACATCGTCAAAGATGCTCTCTTTTTTAAACAACGCTTCATCGCTGAACAGCGTGTCCGGGTCAACGTTTTTACGTTCAAGCGACGGTTCGGCGTCGTTAAACATTGCCAGCGGATCTTCGGCATTCCGCTCCGGGGCCGCAGGCTGAGAGAACGGATCGTGGGATGCCGCGGGCTGTGGTTTTGCCCGGTTGCTGGAGATGCTGTCGGAGATGGAAAACTCCTGCATCAGGCTGTCCCAGATTTCCGACGGCACGGCCGTAGGTTCAGCTTTTCCGCGAGGCGCGGCGCTGGCCGGTTTCGGTTGTGGCGCCGGAGCAGGTGTCGCCGCTGGGCGCGCCTGCTGCATGCTGGCCGCCATGCGGCTTACGGGCTGGGTGTCATGAATGAGTTCGCTGACTTCAATGCGATAATCATCAATACCGAGAATATCCCCATCCTGAAGCTCAACCTGACGCCCACGCTCCAGCGGGATATCATTCAGTACCACGCGGGTAACGCTGCCGCGGTTCGTGACGCGGCATTCGCCACTGGCGTCGACGTGAACGATGGCCTGCAAACGCGAGATAGTGCGGTCATTGTCCGGCAGCACCAGATTGTTATCCGTACCGCGCCCAATGGTGCCGCCCGGGGCATAAAAATCACAGCTGCTTTGCGGCGGCTGATGACCGGGTTTCGTAGAAATAATCGTGAATCGCATGGCGTATTCCTGCTGGTATGATTAGCGCTCAAACGCTGCCGCTCTCGGGGGTGAAAACGGCGGGGTTTGGGGGTTAAGGGCTGATTAAAATTATTTGACTACATTCAGGAAAATAATGCCAATAAGCAGCCATAGCGTAAAAAGAAAGGCCTGAGCTTTATAGCGTCGATGCAGTTTTAATATCCAGCCGATTCTCTCTTCCGGTAATGCCTGAACGAATTTATAGGCATCGTCCTGAACATTTCTGTCTTTGGTAAATTTCATCTTCACGCCTTTGCGAAGACGAACAAACCAGATTATTTTTTGATAGTTTGCCAGCGAGCCAAAAAATGATGCGTAATTTGTCACCAGATCGAGATCGTAGCCTTTTTGCCTATATTCTGAAAGAAGCTGATTATATTCGGCCTCGTGTTTTTTAAAATAACGGGAACTGATGAAGTCCATAATTACGACAAGTAAAAATAAAACAACAATCAGAAATAAAAGAATATTTTCTAAATTCACCATAGCTTATCCATGACATATTCAGTTGCTCCACCGGCAACTTCGCCACCAATGTATCCACCCGCAGCGGCTCCTACCACAGAACACGCGAGCAACCCTACACCACCTGTTGCCACGCCCAATGCAACACATACGCCAGCCCCAGCCATGGCGCCATATTTTCCGCCATAAATCCCGCCCGCAAGACTGGCGCCAAATTGACTGTACTTCTTAACGGCGACTTTGGAACAACTCTGCTCTCTACCTACTGTACAGGCATCGTAAACTTCATTGGTTGTGTTTGCACCAGCGAAGCCGATAGCAAGCCATCCTCCCATTTTCAGAAAACGGGCAGCTTTTGAAGCATTGTCTACATATGTTGAATACCCTCGTATCGAGGCAACACCCGCAGTACTCCATTCGTGGACAATTGACCTGCTTGATAAACCTAAAGCGTGCTTGATTTCTTCATAAGGTTTCAGTTTCAGCGTTAGTCTGGACAGCTTATTTAATAAAACGTCCAGCTCAGAAAAAAGTTTTTGCCTTTCAACAAAAAACTGCTGCCCGATCAATGTGCCTTGCGTTCTGTATTGATTTTGATAAGCCAGTTCGATAGCTTTTAATTTCTTTTCTATTTCGCTAAAGTACCTTTCACCTGCATCAGCAACCACCCCGAGAGATTTATCCATAAAATTAGTTAATGCTGCGATGGTACTAAAATGCTTGTTAAAGAAATTAGCTTCATCTGTATTCAGTTCTGCCAATGCTCCATTAACCTTTTGCTTTGCATTTTGTAATTGTTTTAGCTGAACCGCATTTTCAGCACCCGGAGCATTAAGGATCAATATTTGCCCGGGTTTTAACCACCGTGTGTCCCTGTTCACTTGCATAAAATAACGTGCCGCTTCACTGTCTGGTTTATTGAACAGTAGTCTTGCCTGGAAATCTAACGTACCAGCCTGCTGAACAACACAATAACCAGGAGCAACCGTTGATTTTACGCTCATATTGACATCCCTTTGCAAACGAAATTAAGTCTCTGTAAATAATGACCGGGGAAAACTCCCCGGTCACGCGCGCAATTACGCTTCTTTGTTTTCTTTGATGTTCCAGCCAGCGCTGCTTTCAGCACCTTTACCACCGGCAGTGGTCTGCTCCCAGTACTGCTGTTTCACTTTCGCAGCCTGGAATGCATAGGTCACGCCAACGGTATCGCCGTTGTCTGCACCCGTGTACTGAACGGAAGTCACGAGAACGTCTTCCAGGGTGATGCGGGTGTATTCAACCTGCTGACCACCCGCTTTGCAGACGGACAGTTCAACTTTGGTCAGGTGTTTACCGCTTGCGCAGTGTTTCAGGATTGCTGTAGTGGATTTGTCGATCAGAGCGTTAACGTGCAGATCGTTAAAGTTAACCTTACCGGCACCACCGCCACCACCCACACTCATATTACCTGGCTGGGACGCGCCCCAGGAGAAGGAGGTAATGTCAGTCCAGCCGGTGTGGTTAGAATCTTTAGATTCGCCCGTAACACCCTCGACCTTCAGAAACATATCAATAGCCATAATATCTACTCTTCGTGGATGAACAATATTGCTTTCGAAAAAGCCCTTATATGGCAAACAGGAAAGCATGGGGCTGAATAAAACCGTCCATATTTTACCTCTGCCTCATATCAAACGACCCGTGTCATTTGACAGTCTTACATTCCCCCTGAATGAAAGGAAAGAATGTGAAGTCTTTTACTACTGCGGATTATCCTGAATCCAGGTACGATCAGGATCGCCAATGATGAGCTGCGGAACCAGTTTATTCAGTTCGTCACTATGATAAAGACGTAGACAATTTAAGGTTACGCCTTTTACATCAGGTTTGCGCTCCGAGTGGAAACCATTAATTTGGTTTTTATACTTCCCAATAATGGCGTTAACTTTGTCAGTACCGTTTTCAGCATCAAACGGTATCCATTCAATAAATGCGCTCGCACTGCGGGCCGCATCAGCAGAAAATTGACTGCCTTTATCTGCTACCTGCGCAAGGCAGCGCGCCAGGACAAAATCCTTAACCACCTGCCGGTATGTTTGCTGCTGATAAAAATCAACGTAAGGGTTGTCACCGCGAGCAGAAAAAGATAAGCAAGTGAGCAAAAGAAATACGGTCTTTAAACACCTGAATATAATTATTTTAATTCCCAAAACCAGATTTCCTGACAGTACGGAAAGCAATCGGAGTTACATATAAACGAATTATTACTCAGAGGCTCGATAAGGTCGATATGACCACCGCCATACCCATCAATTTTATTGAAGAAAACAACACCTTTTCGGCCCAACATTGAGCGTGCACCAGCCTCGCGGTCTTTAAAGATTTCTGCCTTGCCAAACACATGGGATTTATAAAGCTGATCGGCAAGTAATTTTGCGCCAGGCTCGATTGTTTTTCCCTTATAGGGACCGGTCTTTATGGGTAAACGCCCTGTAAATTCAACATTACATTTTAACAATGCCAGGCTCATTCTTACCGCACAGGTATTTTCGTATGCCGGTTGTTGCTTGATAATCGTCGAATAATCGTAGCCAATTTCTGAAAAAACCTGTTCACCCGAGGCAAAACCCGCGCGTGTGTGATTTGAAGAGTAATGCTGACGTTTAAGTTGTTCGTATAATGGTCTCATTTGTCACTCTCCTTTTTTGCACGGGCGTAATTCTTTCATGCCGTCAATGATGATTTTTGAAGCGCGCTCCTCGCCTTGCTGTTTCGATAAGTTCGCAAAACGAGAATAGAGAAACTCATGTATTGTATTTGGCAAAAAAGGCCTGCCCTTGCACCATGCAGTGCCCTCAGACGCGTCGACTACGCCGAGAAGATACATATTTGCCTTAATGCGTTCACGTTCATTCGTTTTCGACAGCCAGGCTTTAGCAAAACGCTCTGCACTCAGATTTAAATCGTACCCTGTTAACAGCGTCGGATCGCGTTGGAAGTTTGATGTGTCATCCTGAGGCAATGCTTCCGCTTGAGGGTATTTATAATTTCCGGCGTCCGCGCTTGCGAGAGTAGAAACTGCCAGCAAACTGGTCGCGATCACAAGTATATGTTTCACCGTATATCCTTATTCACTGACAGAAATAAGTTAAGCTTTTACGCACAAATGGCCGGCCCCTGCGGGCCGGCAATTATTATCACGCGTCTTTCGTCTTCAGCGACGGCAGTTTAGAAACCAGGCGCAGGGAAACGGTCAGACCTTCCAGCTGGTAGTGTGGACGCAGGAAGAACTTCGCGGCGTAGTAGCCCGGGTTGTCCTCAATCTCCTGCACCTGCACTTCCGCCGCCGCCAGCGGTTTACGGGACTTGGTTTCCTGGGAGGAGTTCGCCGGGTCACCGTCGACGTAGTTCATCACCCAGTCGTTCAGCCAGCGTTCCATCTCTTCGCGCTCGCGGAAGGAGCCGATTTTGTCGCGCACGATGCACTTCAGGTAGTGAGCAAAACGACAGCAGGCGAACAGGTAAGGCAGACGGGAGGCCAGGCGCGCGTTAGCGGTGGCATCCGGGTCGTGGTACTCGGCCGGTTTTTGCAGGGACTGCGCGCCGATGAAGGCGGCGAAGTCGGAGTTTTTGCGGTGAACCAGCGGCATAAAGCCGTTTTTCGCCAGTTCCGCTTCACGGCGATCGCTGATGGCGATCTCGGTCGGGCACTTCATGTCCACGCCGCCGTCATCGCTCGGGAAGGTGTGGCACGGCAGGTTTTCCACCGCCCCGCCGGATTCGACGCCGCGAATCGAGGTGCACCAGCCGTACTCTTTAAAGGAGCGGTTGATGTTGGCCGCCATCGCATAGGCCGCGTTCGCCCAGGAGTAGCTGTTGTGGTTCGCGCCGTCGGTCTGCTCTTCAAAATCAAAGCTGTCGACCGGGTTGGTGCGAATGCCGTACGGCAGGCGCGACAGGAAGCGCGGCATCACCAGGCCCAGATAGCGGGCATCTTCCGATTCACGCAGTGAACGCCAGGCGGCGTATTCGGTGTTCTGGAAGATTTTGGTCAGATCGCGCGGGTTAGCCAGTTCCTGCCAGGACTCCATCTGCATCACGCCCGGTGCGGTACCGGTGATGAACGGACAGTGGGCCGCGGAGCCAATGCGCGCCATCTCGCCCAGCAGCTCAACGTCCTGCGGGCTGTGGTCGAAGTAGTAGTCGCCTACGATGCAGCCAAACGGCTCGCCACCGAACTGGCCGTACTCCTGCTCGTAGATTTTTTTGAAGATCGGGCTCTGGTCCCAGCCCACGCCCTTGTAGCGCTTCAGGGTGCGGCCCAGCTCCTGCTTGGAGATGCTCATAAAGCGGATCTTCAGCATCTCGTCGGTTTCGGTATTGTTCACCAGGTAGCTCAGGCCGCGCCAGGCGCTCTCCAGCTTCTGGAACTCCTCGTGGTGAATGATCTGGTTCACCTGCTGCGAAAGCTGCTCGTCAATACCGGCAATCAGGTTCTGAATGGTGCGGTAGGTATCGTTTGAGAAGGTCACGGTGTTTTCCAGCGCCTGCTGCGCCAGGGTTTTAACCGCGCTTTCTACGGCAGAGCGCGCCTGATCGGTTTTCGGGCGGAACTCTTTATTCAGCAGCGCGCTGAACTCGTCCTGGCTGAACGCCTGGCCCGCCTGCTGATCGTGTTGTTGAGTCTGGTTGCTCATCGATTATTCCTCGCTACCTTTCGCACTTTCGTCATTTTTCGGCAACTGGCTCAGGGATTTGAGCAGCGTCGGATCCTGAAGGATTTTTGCAATCAGCTCTTCCGCGCCGTTTTTGCCGTCCATGTAGGTCAGCAGGTTGGAGAGCTGGGTACGGGCTTCCAGCAGCTTGTTCAGCGGCTCTACTTTACGGGCCACCGCGTCCGGCAGGAAGTCGTCCATGCTGTCAAAGGTCAGATCGACGTTGAGCTTACCTTCGCCGGTCAGGGTGTTATCCACCTGGAACGCCACGCGCGGCTTCAGCGCCTTCATGCGTTCGTCGAAGTTGTCGATGTCGATTTCCAGGAATTTACGCTCGTCGACGGCTGGCAGGTTTTCCACCGGCTTGCCAACCAGATCGGCCATAACGCCCATCACAAACGGCAGCTGAATTTTGCGTTCTGCACCGTAGATCTCTACGTCGTATTCGATCTGCACGCGGGGAGCACGGTTGCGTGCGATGAATTTCTGTCCACTGTTACTCATTGCCATGATGTTCTCCATCAAAGATGCGCGGTGAAGGTGAAACGGCAGACTCCATGCCTGTCGCCATAATGCCAGGACGCGTCATTCGCGGCGTCCAAAGATGTTTTCCAGTTGGTTAACGCCGTCTGGCGCCAGGTCGCGAATAATGTCCATAAAGTTGAGTTCAGACAGCCGCTGCACCCGTTCAATCATCAGCGGTGCGGGATGGCTGGGTTCGTACTGCGCAAAGTACTGTTTCGCTTTTTCCAGCATTAGCTGCGCGTCGGCGCGGCTGGTCACCTGCACGCTGCGCCAGTCGGTGACCGGCTGAACGGGCTGCGCTGCCGCAGGCTGCGGCTCAGCGTGCTGTTCAGCCTGCGCGTCACGGTTCGGCAGCAGCTTACTGATGTCGGTCACCTGACACGCGCTGGCGACCAGCCCGACGGTTTTCAGCAGCTGTTCCATCTCCGGTACGCCACTTTCCCCGAGATAGCCGGTAAGCAGTTCGCGGATGGCCAGCAGGCGTTCGTTGATCACGATTACCGCTTCGGTGCCGGGCTGATCGCCCCGGGCCAGCTCATCGATCAGTCGTGGACGCCCGCCCGGATAATCCGGACACTCGGTTTTACTGCCGTCAAGCAGCGCCTGGGCGTCACGGAGCGAAATCTCATCGCCGTTTGAGCGGAGCAGTGAGGCGTTACGTACCGCGACCGTCAGGTCAGATTTATCACTCAGCCCGGCGAGGGCGTTGATGCGGTAGAACGGATCGGTTTCGCCATACTCTTCCAGCAGCGGGTAAAGCTGCTCCCAGTAACGGGACAGGGCTTCCTGCACCAGCAGTAGCCCGTCGGCGTAACCTGCCAGCCCGCGACGACGTGTCCAGGCATGGGTTAACGCCAGCATGACGCGAAGATCTTTGGTGCGTCCCAGTAGGCTGGTGGCGAGTTTTTCCACCGTGTTCCAGTCGGCAGGCTCTGCCGGAATGATGGTGTCGCCAAACTGCTGCTCGGCTTTGCCCTGACTGGCCTGCCCCATGGCCTGGAAATCAGCGTCGTACTCCAGGTTTTCACCGCAGGGGTTGTCGGGGCTTATCGGCGCGAGAAATTCATCGATATTCATAAGATCCCTGCTTATTCAAACATAGGCGGGTAAAGACCGTGGCGGCCCGGACGGGCGCCGCCTGCCGGATCGAACAGCAGCGTAAAGAGCTGCCCGGTAAAGTTTCCGCTGTGGACGTGGGTGTAGAGCGGATAACCGTCGCAGCGGTTTGTCCACCAGTAGCTGGTCTGGCGCAGCGGATCAAAACACTCCGCCGCCTGCGGCCAGCCCAGCGTGCTCTGACCCTCGTCGTCATAGCCAATCACGTCGAGAATGTCGGAGCGCTTTTGCGGCTCAACCGGCTGGGGCGCTGGGATGGTCATCAGCATTTCATCCAGCTGGGAGGCAGAATAGCTGTTACGCACCGCGTGCAGCCCCAGACGACCAAGCTGCTGGTACCAGCTCTCAGCCTGCCCGAGCAGGCGGGATGACCACTCGGCGGGAGTGAAACTCAGTTGCAGGCATACCGGATAGTGGCGGCCTACGCTGTCACGGCCCGGCAGCAGGCAGCCCATCTGAATCATCTGGCTACCGAGCATCGGCGGGACGACAAAGTTCCACACCGGGGCTTTAGAAAACGGGCGCTCGCCGCTGCGCTGCTCTTCCTGTTGCCAGGCCAGCAGGCCGACCTGGAACCAGTGCGACCACTGGCGTTGCAGGGTATCCGGAAAGCGACGCTGCAAAAAATCTCCGGCGCTGGGTAATTTGCCATACCAGCTATAACGGTTCATCGCAGGGGTATTCGTCATACGGCTGTCCTTGCGGTTATGGGCATGAGAAACGGGGAAGCTGGAACGGGTTGCGGATGCTGTTCGGGGCAAACTCCAGCGTGACCTGATGTCCGTCGACGTTGAACGTGGCCTGACGGCTCAGGCTACCCGCGCCAGGGCTGGTGCGCGCCTTGTCGAAAAAGCGGTTGAGTGCCCAGGAACCGTTAGTCACCAGCGTTGCGGTGCTGCCATTGGCCAGACCGAGCTGCATACGCACCTGGTTCGTCCCGCCCGGCCCCGGCCAGGTCATGATCTGCACCGCCTGCGGACCGTGGCTGTAGCGCAGCAGTTGGCCGTCCACGTCCAGCGTCAGGTTCAGAATGGTGTTGTCCATCCGCACGGTGCGCACCGTCACCTTAAAGGATGGCGTGGTCGCGCCGTTGGCGAAAAAGGCATCGCGGACAGACTGCGCCTGCTGGAACGGACGCAGCAGCCCTTCACTGCCCGGCAGCGTTTTACCGTCAATGCCCGGCATAAAGCGCCAGTTCGCCTGGGTGGTGTCCACCTTGTTGGTCAGGTTGTCGCGAAAGAAGGTGTCCATCAGCCCGGTGCCCGGCGCGAACATGCGGGCAAGATCGTCCGGCGTCACTTCGGTGCTGGCGCTACGCACCAGCGGGTAACGCCCGGCAATCGCCTGACGGCAGAACCCGCCCACTTCCACGTTGATGCGCTTACTCACGTTCTCCAGATCGCGACGCTGGGTATCGCTGCTGGCGCCCACGGCCATATTACTGAACATGGTTTGCAGCCCGCCCGGCAGACGGCCCGCGCTGGCTTGCAGGCGGCTGATGGCATCGCCGCCCGGCGCGGGCATACCGCTGTTTGCTGCATCCTGAACGGCTGTCAGGTAGCGATAAAGCTCGTCAACCTGCTTGAGAAAATCATCAAAGACGATGGTCTTACCGCCCTTCTCCAGCGGCTGCGCCAGCTCAATCATCGGCGCATAGTGGTCGGTCACCAGTTGCTCAGGCGCCTGCGTCACAACCGCGCCCTGCGTCGGGGCATTGTCACCGTTGCTGAACAGCGCTTCCAGCGTACGGGTGGCGCGGTTGCTTTGGTCTTCCGCTTTCTGCGCATCTTCCAGGGCAGGCGCAGTGCGCGACAGGGTCAGCACCTTGCTCAGGTTAAGTACCAGACGGCGCAGCGGCGAGTTGGTGCCTGAAAGCAGGCGCGCGGTGTTGATGCGCTGGGAAAGATCTGCGCTGTTGTTGAGCTGAATGTCAGCGAGAAAGCGATCCCAGTTGACGATAAAGTCGCGCATGTAGAGCTGGCGCACGGCGTTATCGATCTGCTGTTTATCTTCCTGGGCGGTGGCTGCTCCCAGCACCCAGGCATCGTCCTCGTGCAGGGCGGTGGTCACGCTGTCGATCTGGTCGTTAAAACTTTTCCAGTAGCCGTCCGGCGTATAGAGCCCCGGCACGCCCTCACTCACCGGCTTGCCGCTCTTACGGGAAAACACCAGCTCGCTCTGCGGGCCGCCGAGATCTGAAAGCGAAACCGGCTTCAGGTTCTCATCATGCTCCAGCAGACGTTTCAGGCGTCCGTACACGCGGGTGGAGAGCGGCTGCTGGTTGATGAGCGCCCTTTCACGGGCCACCAGATCCTCATCCTGCGCATACGGTGAAGCCTGAATTTTTGGCTCCAGCAGCTGGGTCAGGTGCCATTCCAGCTCCTGAAGCTGCGCCTGCGTCACGTTCTGCGGCAGGTTGCGTTGCAGGTTGAGCATCACCCACGAGTGCAGGAATTTGCCGTCATAGTGCTTCGGCTGGTAGAGCATCTGATAGGCTTTCAGCGCCTCATAGCTGTATTCCACGTCGCTTCCGTTGTCGTTGCGCAGCCAGGTGGTAATGTGCATCGCCACGGCAGGCAGCAGCATCTGATCCAGCGCCTTCTGATACAGAGACTGCGAGGCATCGCTGACGTCATCCCCGCGATAAAGCCCCATGCGGCGGGAAACCGGCGGGTCGTTAACGTCGAAGGCATCGCTTTTCGGCAGATCCACCAGGCTGTTAAGCAGCGGCAGAAGCGCAAACAGATCGCGCTGGGGCTGGTTTTGCAGCGCCTTGCTCTGCTGCTCCAGCATCGGCACTTTTGCGTCCACTTCTTCCAGATAGGCTTTATTTTTAGCGTAGCTGGTCAGCCACAGGCCACCCAGGATCACCAGCAGAGCCAGCAGCGCCGCGTAGCCGGACCACATCACGGCGCGGTTGCGAAGCTCCCACCAGCGGTTTTCCCCGGCGATACCCGCTTCCTGGAAAATCACGTTTTGCAGCAGGTTCTTAATGAAGAAGCTTTGACCCTTCGCGCCCGGTATCGGCGCCTCTTTGCTCACCGAATCCCAGCGCGTGCTTTCCTCCCCTTCAGGTAAGGAGAGCGCGCGGTTCAGCTCGCCCATCACGCGGTCAAACGGCATCCCTTCCTGGGTGCCGCTGGCGAAGTAGATGCCGCGCGGCGAAAATTCGGTTTCGAAGTTTGAGCGGGCAAAGACCGTGCTCAGGTAGTCTGCCAGCAGCGGACGCAGCGCGGCGAACTCCTGCGGGAAGAGATAGGCTTCCGCACGGGTTTTGGCGTCATGCTCTTTGAGCATGGTTTCCGGAAGGCCCGCATCCAGACGCTGTTGCAGCAGGGAAAATTCCTGCTGGAAGTTGCCCATAAGATCGTAATCGGCGTGTTTGGTCTGCTCCCACGGCAGCGTAAAGCCCCAGATCTGGTCGCGCTGGGCTTTGTCGTAATCCGCAAACCAGGCGCGGAAGCCTTTAAGCAGGTCCGCTTTGGTCACCATCACATAAACCGGGAAGCGAATACCCAGCTGTTCATGCAGCTCGGAGAGACGCTGGCGCAGGTTGACCGCCTGCTGTCGGGAGGCCTCAGTGGACTGCGAAAGCAGGTCGGAAATACTGATAGTAATAATCACGCCGTTGATGGGCTGGCGACGGCGGTATTTACGCAGCAGGTTGATAAATTCCAGCCACTCCCCGGCGTCCTGAACCTGCTCGCTCTCCTGAGTGGTGTAGCGCCCCGCGGTATCCAGCAGAACCGCCTCGTTGGTAAACCACCAGTCACAGTTGCGCGTGCCGCCAATGCCGCGCAGCGCGGTTTTACCGAAGCGATCCGCCAGCGGGAATTGCAGCCCGGAGTTGGCCAGCGCGGTGGTTTTACCGGAACCCGGCGCGCCAATAATGACGTACCACGGCAGCTGATAGAGGTATTGCGTGCTGAAGCGCTGCGTCCACTGTGCGCCATGTCCCGCTTTGCTGAAGTGGGCTTTTTTCAGCATCTGGGCGGCTTCATCGAAACGCCCGGCAAGGATCTGCTCCTCGCTGTTCAGACGTTTCTGCGGATCGGCCGCCTCCGGGCTGGTGGTATTTTCGTTGAGCTTGTCCATCAGCTTACGGTTCAGCCAGGCGTTATACAGCCGTGGCAGAATATGGCTCTGGGCCCAAATCAGGTAGACCACCGCAATGCTGATGACGCGGTTCTGCTCTGATTCAAGCGGGCGGGTATCTACGATGGACAACAGCGGGCCAATCATCCAAATGACCGCCGCGAGCGCCGTTACGCCCAGGAAGCTCCACAGAATGCGATTGGTCAGTATAGAAAGTAGAGTAGTCAGC
Organism: Enterobacter cloacae complex sp. CDL013; assembly: GCF_049238805.1. Classification (NCBI taxonomy): domain Bacteria; kingdom Pseudomonadati; phylum Pseudomonadota; class Gammaproteobacteria; order Enterobacterales; family Enterobacteriaceae; genus Enterobacter; species Enterobacter cloacae complex sp. CDL013. The sequence goes on from NZ_JBMKGT010000006.1 coordinate 131,677, forward strand.
ATCCTTAGTTTCCTTGCGGCAATCCGTTCAGCTCGGCCTGGGTATTGTCAGGCGATACCAGCAGCGTAATTTCCACGCGGCGGTTACGGGCGCGATTTTCAGGCGTGGTGTTAGGCGCTACCGGGTTGATCTCACCCCGCCCTTCGGCTTTGACGCGCTCAGGCTGCGAGAGGCTACCCTGGAGCTGTTTTTGCACCGAACGGGCGCGCTCAAGCGAGAGTTCATAGTTGGAGGCGAAGCGTGCGCTGCGGATCGGCACGTTGTCGCTGTACCCCACCACCAGAATTTTGCCGCTGACGTTATTCATCGCCTGGGCGATGCGGTCGATGACCGGCTCATAGCGATCGCGCACCACCGTTGAGGCCGAGGCAAAGAGTCCGTCCCCTTTCAGGATCACCACGCTGCGATCCGCCTCATCCTTAACGGCCACCAGACCGGCATCAATTTCCGGTTTCAGGAAGCCGCGCAGGTTCAGCACTGCCGGCAGCTGACGCGCAGGCTGCTGGATCGTGGTTTCCGGCAGTTGGGACTGGTAAATTTTCGCCAGTACCGGGCTGGTGTTATCACCCAGACGCCAGTTCAGCACGATATAAAACAGGCAGGCGATAAAGCCGACCAGCGCCACGCACGCCCAGAGTGGGATCATCGGCCGCCAGAGCTTGCGCAGAACGGGGCGATCTTCCGGGTGCGGCGAGAGCGGCGGCGGGTAGCTGCCGCGCACGCCACGGATCATCTGCCACAGGCGCTGTTTGATGGTTTCAAGCTGGGTCCGGCCATTGTCCAGCACGCGGTAGCGGCCTTCAAAGCCGAGCAGCAGACAGTAGTTGATCATCTCCAGCAGCAGAATGTGTTCGCGCGGATTCTGCGACAGACGCGCCAGCAGCTGGAAAAACTTCTCGCCGCCCCAGGTTTCGTTATGAAACGTCACCAGCAGACCATTGCTTGACCAGACGCCGCTGCTTCCCCAGGGAGTCAGCGCGGCGGCTTCGTCCAGCGCCGTGCAGAGGCAGTAGCGCGCGCCGACAATCACTTCATACGGTAAGCCCGCCTGCTGGCATCGCACCTCGAAACGGCGAATTTCGTCAATCAGGCGCTGGCGCAGCCCGACCTGATCGTCGTGGGAAACCGAATGACGGATTTGCGGAATCGCATTGAGCAGCGGATTGGCGGCCGCCACCAGCTGATTGTTCCCACTGGCTCCGGTAAACACGGCATCACTGCCGGTATCCTGTCGTTCCTGCATATTAAGCGCTCGCTTTATTATTCTGTCGGGCTACGGATGGCCCAGAACTCCATATCGAGACCCGGGAATTCCCCTGCGAGATGCAGCGCGAATGCCCCGGACTTGTCCATCTCGTGCCACAGTTCGCTGCCCCTCTCGAGTTCGAAATAGCTGTAGCCTGCATGCCACGGGATCTGCGGCGGCGCGACGGGCATTGCCCGAAGCATGATGCCCGGCAGCTGAAGCTGAACCAGATCGCGGATTTTCGAGACTGGCGCAACCTTCATCTGGGCAGGAAAATGGGTTTGCAGGTGTTCGCCGGGGACATTGGCTTTTACCGCCAGCACGAAGCCAAATTCGCGGACCATGCTGGTCTCCGGCACGGTGGCGATGTTCAGACCGTGGGAGCGTTCGTGCAGCGGCAGCTGGATGGCATGATCTTCCATCACCAGCGACAGTCCCTGACGCAGCATCAGCATCAGTTTGCTGAAGCAAACGGCGAGATCGTCATGGTCGTATACCGGCAGTATGCTCTCTGCGGTACGCTGCGGCGTCCAGGTGGCGAGCTCCGTGGCAAACGGCAGCCAGCTGCGCCAGAGCGCTTCCGGATGAAGCAGCGGCAGCGTTTTTAAATGTGAGACATCGCCAAGGTGGCGGTTGATCAGCGAGAGAAGCGTGAACTCAACCATCTCAGACGTATTGAAACGCCCCGGCTGACGCAGGCGGCCGCCGATCTGCTGGCTACGCTGCACCAGCAAGCCGTGCAGGTCATTGATCATGCCGTACAGCTGCGGGCTGTTATTGGCGTTCAGCATTGGCGGGATGTAGCTGTTATCCAGCCGCACGTGGTTGTCGTTACGCTTTTCAGCGACGTACGCCACGCCGATGGCGGTCCATTCTGCCGTCAGATCTTTCTCCAGCATCAGGGTCAGACGCAGGCGGCCAAACTGAACCGTCGCCTCCCCGACCGACATCGCGTTGTCGTCTTCCACCTCTTGTTCAAAGGTAATAAAACGCGCCAGAGAAGACTGCTCCTCGCTGAAAATCACCTCTTCACGGCCACCGCGACGAACCGGCAGCGCAAGCACCACCTTTTCATTGGTGAGATTATCGGGGATTTTTAGCGGAGCCGGACCGTTGCGGTCGCTGCGCACCTGGAAAAAGGTGCCGTCAGGCAGCAAACCGCTACAGTAGCTGAGGGCAATACAGCCCTGGCGAAGCATCGCTTCATCCAGCTCAAGGTCGAGAAAGCCCCAGAGATACGAACGCTGCAAGGCCCCCCACTCACGAACGTGGTTGAGGAGGTAACTTTCTGTCCGCTGAAAATGGTGGGGACGCAGGAACATGCCCTCGGTCCAGACGACCTTTTCTGCTTTCGTCATGATGATCTCTTTCCTGTTATGAAGGGCGTTACTGGCTGATGACCCGGATACCATTTACGTCAAGGAAGACGCTGGCCTGGAGTTCATCTGCGGACCATTTCCAGAACTGGTAAATCGCGTTTTCGCCGGGAACAGGCAAAGGAAGTGAGACGCGCCATTTTTTGCCGTCCAGCGCCTGGTATTCCGCCATCACGCCGATATAACGCGCTTCCGGTGAGCTTTGCCCGCTCAGGGTTTTCGAAAGCTGGCCCGGCATCAGGAAGAACACATCGCTGTTTAGCAGATTCGCGCCAAGCGTGGCTGACGCGTTGTTCTGTAAGGAGTAGAAGTCACTGGACATGAAATCCGCATCGGATTTCAGCAGCAACACTCTGACCTTAAGCGGCGCAGAATCATTGATTTGAGGATGAGCCTGAAACTGAAGATTGTAGCGGGAGGGGTCGCTGTGTGAAGACGACGTACAACCACCGATCAGCGCGAAAATCAACGCAAAAAAAGGGAACCACATCCGATGAAAATTTTTATTATTCATAAAAATATGCTCGTGAAACCCGTTTAGTTCAGGATCCAGGTACCGTTCGCGCTGTCTTTGCAGGCTTTGCTGTTGCCATCGACATCAACACAGGTGGTTTTCTTACGCGCTTTCGGGCGCAGTGCCTGTTTACGCACGGTGGCTTCGTACTGGTCAGCCTTGATCACGGCACGCATCGGCACATAACCAATCAGCTGTTCACTCCCTTCATCGGCCAGCGCCATCCAGAAATGTTCAACCTGCCCCAGCACGACGTAAGTTTTGCCGGTCTCAAGCGTACGGATCACTTTTCCACCGTAGTCAGGACGGCTCATCAGGGATGCCGGGTACATGGCACGATACGGTTCATTCACTTGAGTGAACTCCGCCGGAGGGGTAACAGCGTGACGGTGCGTCAGCGTGATGCCATTCACCTGGCTGGTCACAATCGTATCATCGGTGATCGCTGGTTTTTGCGGCGCCTGACAGCCCGCCACCGCCATAACAAACAGAAGTGATAACAATACACGCAGTTTCATATGCTTTTCCGTAGCGATATTTAGAGGATGAAGAGAGGGGATAAAATTTGACTTAGGTGCTATTGTTAAAATAGTCGGGATATTTTCAGCAGGTAACTATTTTAAGGCATAGCTACCGCACGAACCCAACAGAAATGGGCCCAGCATGCTCCTGACATATTTTGACAAACGGTAGACAAGTTTACATGAGCTTGTCATCAATTCAATATTTCTTGCCTGCTTAATGGCGTTTAATGATACGCCCAATGCATTATAGGATTAATCTCATAAAAAATGCGCACTTAGCTGAAATCGTCTTTTTCTTAGACGAATTTCTAGCGTAACTGTATGAAAATTAATGGCTATAAAGGCAAAAGAGAACCACTATCATTAACGTAACCCCTTATTATCGCCACTACCATAATTAGTAGAATTTCATTTTTTCTGTGCGCTGTGGGATATATCTGGGATATTTTCATTGTTGCATCTGGAAGATAACTTTTATTGGGTGCGAGCGTCCCGCATTAACAAATGACGGTGAAGAAAATGGCAGGGATTTAATTTCGCGATCCGAAATAACCTAGCCAAAATTATCCTCCGAGGTTATTTTTTGAGCCTTAATAATTAAGCATGGCTACATCTTTTTGTTCTCTGATTGTTCAGAACACTTCATTGCAGCCCATAAACTGGGGGTTTCAGCGGCAGTAACGGTAAACCTAACGCAAAAAGTTTTACCGTTACTACATATTTATTTTACTTCTTTCCAACATCTGCCGTTCCAGGCTTTCACCCGGCACGCCTCATTTGTCTCTGCGACGGTGTTTGTCTGCCGCTTGACTTATTTTGTGATAAAGGTACTTTTCAGGACATGAAGAAGATCCTGATTATCGTACCTGACGGTGGCATGTTGTTTGAGGCTGCCGGTATCGCCGACATTCTGATGCAGGCCAACCGGCTGCACCCGGACGGCCTGGCGCAGCCCCGCTACTGCATCATTATCGCCACCACCCAGCCTCACCTGGTGATCCACGGCCAGTCCGGCTTAAACCTGCTGGCGGACTATCGCCTGCCGGAGCTGGATCCGCGCGAGCCGCTGGATACGATCATCATTACCGGTCGTGGCATGAATGAACAGGAAAGCACCGCGGTGGTGGACTGGCTGCACCTGGCCGCGCCGCATGCGCGCCGCGTCGCCTCTGTCTGCGGCGGGGCCCTGCTGCTGGCACAGGCCGGACTGCTCGATGGGCGCCGGGCGACGACCCACTGGCGGCTGCTGGAAACCCTGAAAACCCGCTATCCTGCGGTCAACGTTGAGGGCGGCCCGCTCTATATTCAGGATGGCCCCGTCTGGACGTCCGGCGGCGTCAGTTCCGGGTTTGATCTGACGCTGGCGCTGGTGGAGGATGATTACGGCTTCACCCTCGCCCGCAACGTGGCGCAGGATATGGTGATGTACCTGCGTCGGCCTGGCGGCCAGCTACAGTTCAGCCGCTATAAACTGGAGCAGTCCGGCGCGACCGGACCGGTTAGCGAACTGCAAAGCTGGATCCTGCAAAACCTCACCGCAGATTTGTGCGTCGAAAGGCTGGCCGAACGGGTCGCCATGAGTCCGCGCAATTTCACCCGCGTGTTCACGCGCGACGTCGGTGTACCTCCGGCCCGTTATGTCACCGAAGCGCGCCTGGCCGCCGCACGACAGCTTCTGGAGCAGACCTCGTATCCGCTTGAGGTCATTGCCGAAAAAAGCGGGTTTGGGACCAGCATCAACCTGCGCCGCGTTTTTGAAAAGCAGCTTCATCTCACGCCGGGCGAATATCGCCAGCGCTTCCACTGCCGCAGAATGGCGTAATCTGATCCTTTTTTGTCATTTACGCCATCCGACCTGACGCCTAAAGTCACTCCAGACAACACAGATAAGGAGTGCATCATGGTTAAGGTCGGTATTAACGGTTTCGGCCGTATCGGACGTAATGTTCTTCGCGCGGCGCTGGGCAACCCGGATCTCCAGATTGTGGCCATTAACGATCTGACGGACAGTAGAACCCTCGCCCATCTGCTGAAATATGACTCTCTGCTCGGCACGCTGCCGGTGCCCGTTGAAGCGGCGGACGGCGCGCTACAGGTTGACGGGCAACGCATCACCGTATTCAGTGAACGCGACCCGGCAAACATTGCGTGGAAAGACGCGGGCGTTGAGGTGGTAATCGAAGCCACCGGCTTCTTCACCGAACGTGAAAAAGCAGCGGTGCATATCACGAGCGGCGGCGCAAAACGCGTCATTATTTCCGCCCCGGCTAAAAATGATGATCTGACGGTGGTAATGGGCGTGAACCACACGCTGTACGATCCGGCCCAGCATTTTGTAGTCAGCAACGGGAGTTGCACCACTAATGGTCTGGCGCCAGCGGCGCAGGTGCTGCACCAGCAATTTGGCATTGAACACGGGCTGATGAACACCACGCATGCCTACACCAACAGCCAGGCGCTGCATGACCAGCCGGAAAAAGATCTGCGCGGCGCGCGCGCGGCAGCATTATCCATTGTGCCTTACTCCAGCGGCGCGGCAAAAGCGCTCGGGAAAGTAATTCCCGAACTTGACGGTAAACTCACCGGATATTCCCTGCGCGTACCGGTTCCGGTGGTGTCGATTGTCGATCTGACGGTGACGCTGAGCCGCAACGTGACCGCCGAAGAGGTGAATGACGCGTTCCGTCAGGCCGCCGTCAGCGGGCCGCTGAAAGGCATCCTGGGCTACAGCGATGAACCGCTGGTCTCCCGTGATTATCAGGGCGACCCGCGCTCATCGATCATCGACGGGCTTTCAACGCTGGTGATTGGCGGGAATATGGTGAAGATCCTGTCGTGGTATGACAACGAATGGGGCTTCTCGAACCGTCTGGTGGATCTGGCGGTGCTTATGGATAAAAAAGGGTTGTAGGGCTTAAGCCGGGTGGCTTGAAGCTTACCCGGCCATTCCGTGATGTGGATAAAAATTAAGTAATCCACCCCCGGTGTTGTGAAAGCGCACCCGAATTATCCGGTTATGTGAAAAATGGGATATTCAACACGCGAAGTTAACGATATTCGTCTAAGGTTTTCAGGTAATTGACAACAGCGGTCACGCTGCTCAGTGAAGACAGGAGACGAACCGATGATAAGACCTCGCGCACGACGCCCCGCTTTTTTACCCCTTGCGTTGGCAGGCGCACTACTCGGTGTTACCGCATTTGGTTATGCTGAAGACCAGCCAACGAGCCAGCAAAGCTCACCTGATATTCTTCTTGGCCCCCTCTTTAATGACGTACAGAGCGCCAAACTGTTCCCGGATCAGAAAACCTTCGCGGATGCCGTTCCCAAAAGCGACCCGCTAATGATCCTGGCGGATTACCGGATGCAGCATACCCAGTCCGGTTTTGACCTGCGCCACTTCGTGGAGATGAATTTTATCCTGCCGAAGGAGGGTGAGAAATATGTTCCCCCTGAGGGCCAGAGCCTGCGCGAACACATAGACGATCTGTGGCCTGTTCTGACCCGCACCACCGACAAAGCGAACAAATGGGACTCCCTCCTGCCTCTGCCAAAACCCTATGTCGTGCCGGGAGGACGCTTCCGCGAAGTCTATTACTGGGACAGCTATTTCACCATGCTGGGGCTGGCCGAGAGCGGCCACTGGGATAAGATCGGCGACATGGTGGACAACTTCGCTTACGAGCTTGATACCTGGGGCCATATCCCTAACGGTAACCGCACCTACTACCTGAGCCGCTCTCAGCCGCCGTTCTTCTCGCTGATGGTGGAATTGCTGGCCACGCATGACAGCGACGCGTTAAAGAAATACCGTCCGCAGATGGAAAAGGAGTATGCCTACTGGATGGAGGGGGCTGATGGGCTCCAGCCTGGTCAGGCGAACAAACGCGTGGTGAAGCTGGATGACGGCTCGATCCTCAACCGCTACTGGGACGATCGGGACACGCCGCGCCCTGAGTCGTGGCTGGATGACGTCACCACCGCCAAAAATAACCCTAACCGTCCGGCCACCGAGATCTATCGCGATCTGCGCTCTGCCGCGGCCTCGGGCTGGGATTTCAGCTCCCGCTGGATGGACGATCCTCAGAAGCTGGATACCATCCGCACCACCAGCATCGTGCCGGTGGATCTGAATGCGCTGATGTTTAAGATGGAAAAACTGCTGGCCCGTGCCAGCCAGGAAGACGGGGATACCGCCAGCGCAAGTAAATATGACGCGCTGGCCTCCGCGCGTCAGAAAGCCATGGAGAGCCACCTGTGGAACGATAAAGAGGGCTGGTATGCGGATTACGATCTGAAAACCAGGAAGGTGCGTAATCAGCTGACTGCCGCGGCCCTCTTCCCGCTGTATGTGAAGGCCGCATCACAGGATCGCGCCGATAAAGTGGCCGCAGCCGCATCGTCGCGCCTGCTGAAACCGGGCGGTATTTCTACCACCACCATCAACAGCGGGCAGCAGTGGGATGCGCCGAACGGCTGGGCGCCGTTGCAGTGGGTAGCGGTGGAAGGGTTGCAGAACTATGGTCAGCAGAAAGTGGCGATGGACGTGACCTGGCGTTTCCTGAAAAACGTTCAGCATACCTACGATCGCGAGAAGAAACTGGTTGAGAAGTACGATGTCTCTTCGACCGGTACCGGCGGTGGCGGCGGTGAGTATCCGTTGCAGGACGGTTTCGGCTGGAGTAACGGCGTGACGCTCAGGATGCTGGACATGGTCTGCCCGAAAGAGAAGCCATGCGACACCGTACCGGAGAATCAGCCTGCGGCAAATGATGATGTTGCACCTGCGAAACAGGCGGCGCAGTAGCGCCCCTCACCCTGACCCTCTCCCCAAAGGGGCGAGGGTCAGGTTCCGTGCAATAAAGTGACCCGGTAGCGCCACCGGGCTTTTTTCAGAAGCTGTAACTCGCCCCGACCTGGAAGGTGCGGTCGCGGCCTATCCAGCAGTTGGTCGCGTCATAGCAGGTGAGCGTCTCTTTGTTGGTGACGTTCTGCGCGCTCGCTTTCAGCGTCAGCCCCTCCAGCGATGGCACCAGCTCGCCCATGCGGTAAGATGCCGCCAGATCGTACTGCGTCGTACCGCCCAGCTTGCCTGCGTCGTTGGCTGGCGAGATCTCCATCGGCCCGGTGTAGCGTGCGCCTCCCCCCAGCGTTACCCCTCTCAGCGGCGTGCTGTCGAAGGTGTAATCGCCCCACAGATTAAAGGCGTTCTCAGGGACCTGCGTCGGTCGTTTGCCCTGGTACTTGTCATCTTCGGTATTGATAGCGTGGGTGTAGGCATAGTTGGCAATCAGCGTCAGGTTATCCGTTGGACGACTCATAGCGGAAAGCTCCGCGCCTTTCGATTCCACTTCCCCGGTCTGGCGATAGTTGAGGAAGCCCGGATCGCTGGTCACCACATTTTTCTGACGAATGTTAAACACCGAGGCGGTGAAGGTGGTTGCGTATTCCGCCAGCAGGTATTTCACCCCACCCTCTACCTGCTTGCTGGTGGTGGGCTTAACGTCTTTCGCGGTCAGCGTGCCCTGCGGCGATACTGGGGCGAACCCTTCTGAATAGCTGATAAACGGCGAGAGTCCATTGTCGAAGGCATAAAGCGCGCCCAGTCGTTTGGTGAGGCGATCCTGCGATACCCAGGCTTTGTCACCGTTTTGCAGATAGTTAGTGGTGACGGAACGGTAGTCGTCATAGCGCAGGCTGGCCAGCACGTTCAGCCCGCCAAACGCAATCTGATCCTGGAGGTAATAGCCATTCTGCTGATAGCTGAGTCGGTTTTTCTGCGCGGTTTCAAGCCCCAGCGCATCGTTATCGATCTGCGAGTGATCCGGATGACGCATATCGATACCCGGGGTGGATGAGGCGTAACGATAATGGAAGTGAGAGTTCAGCTTCTGGTAGTCAAAGCCCGCCAGCAGATGATGTTTCCAGTCCCCCAGCGCGACGGTTCGGGTGACCTGGTTATCAATATTGAAGCTCTGCAAATCTTCATCCGTGGTATAGGCGAAGCGGTTAAGCTGGTAGACCTCGCTGCCCGTCCCGGTGGAATAGGCGCTGCGCTGGTGGGTGTCCACGTCAAAGTAGCGCGCTTTCTGGTTAAAGCCCCAGCCACTGTCAAACTCATGCTCAAAGCTGTATCCCAGCATCCACTGGCGCTGCTTAAAGCCGCTCCACTCATCCCCGGCATAGTCACGACGATCGGCGTATTTAGACCGCAGATAGCTTAGCGGCATCGGATCAGACGGCGTCAGGCTCGGCGTATTTTGCGCCAGCGCGTCAATGGTCAGGCGCGTTTTGTCATCAGGCTGCCAGGTCACGGAGGGGGCCACCAGATAGTTTTCATAGCGCGTGGTGTGCGCCTGTTCGTCACTTTCCGTCGCTTTGCCCAGCAGGCGATAGTTCCAGTCGCTGTTCGCGATCTGCCCCGTGGAGTCCAGGTATCCCTCCTTCAGATTGCGGTTTCCGGTATTAAAGCCCAGTTCCGTTTTCGCCTCTTTCTGCGGCTTTTTACTCTGAATATTGACCAGCCCGCCCGGTGAGCCGCCGCCATACAGCACGGATGACGGCCCCTTCAGGATATCGACGCTCTCAATCAGCAGCGGATCGATTCGCGCTTTGGTGTTCCCGGTGACGTTATAGGGAAGTTGCAGGCCGTTGTAGAACTCCTGATCGACGTTGAACCCGCGGATTTTGTACTCGCTCATGTAAGAGGTGCTCCCGCGCACCTCCGTGGAAACGCCCGGCGCATAGCGCAGGATCTCGTTTACCGAACTGGCGTGCCGCTGCTCAATCTCTTTAGCGGCAATGGTGTTGATCACCTGCGGCGTTTTACTTTCCGCGACGGCTGATTTCGTGGCGCTATTGGTCCAGGCAGGGAGCGCGCTGCCCTGCTCTGTACCGGTTACCACGATGGTGGGTTCTTCTGCGAAAGCCTGTGTCTGCAATGCCAGCGTGACGGCGCCTGCCAACGCGCATAACGCAAAACGTGAAGTGCTCATAGTGTCGTCTTGTTATTAGATGGTATTGGGAACGGCAATTATTATCATTTCCATTAGCAAATCAATATCGGCGGAGAAAAACAGATCGTTTGTATTAAGTTTCATGCCCGCGTGCCGATAACCCAGAGACAGTCTGTCATCTATCGAGGAGCCATCTGGCGTGAGTAGCTACAGTGAGCAGTTCCTGAAACAAAATCCGCTGGCTGTATTAGGGGTGTTACGCGACCTGAAAAAAGGCGAGGTGCCGCTGCGCATCAACTGGTCAACCAGCCAGTTTATCAGCAAGATCCTGGACGTGACGGCAGAGCACCTGATCGTCGATCTGGGTAGCCAGAGCGATGAAAACCGTGCCGCGCTACAGGCAGAGAATCTCTCGGTGATGGCCGAAACGCAGGGGGCGAAAGTCGAGTTTGTGCTGCCTCGTCTGACCACGATCGCGTACCAGGGTTTGCCTGCGTTTATCGCTCCCCTGCCCGCTAACCTCTGGTTCGTGCAACGCCGGGAGTTTTTTCGCATCAGCGCTCCGCTTCACCCGGCCTATTTCTGTAAGGCAAAAATGCCGGACAAAAAAGAGATCCGCTTTCGTCTCTTCGACCTGTCACTGGGCGGGATGGGCGCGTTAATGGATACGCCGAAGCCGGAAGGGCTGGTGGAAGGTATGCGTTTTAGTCAGATTGAGCTGGATATGGGCGGATGGGGACGCTTCTGGTTTGACGCCCAGCTGATTGCCATCAGCGAGCGCAAGGTGGTGGACAGCAAAAACGAAACCATTACCACGCCGCGACTGAGCTTTCGCTTTCTGAATGTCGGGCCAGGCGCCGAACGCGAACTACAGCGCATCATCTTCTCACTGGAGCGTGAAGCGCGGGAACGCGCGAATAAAGTGCGCTGATAGGCGTCGGGCAGCGTGCTGCCGCCCGACAAAGGCGTTACATGGCGTCCATCGCTTTCTGGACTTTCCAGATATAACGTGGAGCCTGTGCTGACGGATGATTCTTCACAACGTGCTCGAAGAATTCATCTTTATCCATATCGTTAATCTCTTCTATCGCCTCTTTGCGATCGGATGAGAAGGTTCGGAGCAGCGCGCCGGCTCCGTTAACGTACGACACCACCAGTGCATATTGCATCACTTCCGGATCGTCAATCCCCTTCAGAATGCCATGCTCGAGAATGCTCAGGTAAGCGGTTCCCATAGAGATATTACGCTCCGGGTTTTTCAGCTCGCTGGTGGATGGCTGTCCCTTCCAGCCCATGTAGCGATAGACCTCTCTTCCCGCCGTCGAGGCTTTTAACTGCATCAGCCCCACCGCATTCGATTTACTCACCAGCGTCGGGTTGCCGCCGGACTCCACGGCAATGATCGCCGTGATCAGACGCGGGCTCACGCCCCAGGCCTTTCCGGCTTGTTCGCTGATCGGCATCCACTGCATGGCCCGCTTTACCGGCACTTCAGGGTTCCAGGGGGGATTTTGATAATCATGTTTTGAACTACAGCCAGCGAGCAGCACAATCAAAAAAGCAAACCATCTCAATTTCACGTCATCTATCCTTATAGCCGGTCATCGCGGTACGTCGCCCCTTGAAGCAGGCGGCGTATAAGCGGCATGATATAGACAATTAGATTCTCATTCAGCAAGGAATTGCCATGCCTCAGTTTCATCTCATCGCACCGTCAGGCTACTGCATCAATCAGGAGGCGGCACAGCGGGGCGTTCAACGCCTGCTGGAAATGGGCCATCAGGTAGAAAATCAGACAATTATCCCCCGCCGCATGCAGCGTTTTGCCGGTACGGAGGCGCAGAGACTGAGGGATATCAACAGCCTGGTGACGCTGGAAGGTGAAAACACCATTGCGCTGGCCGTGCGCGGCGGCTATGGCGCAAGCCGGCTGCTGGATAGCATCGACTGGGCCGGGCTGGCCACGCGCCAGCAGCAGGATCCGCTGTTAATCTGCGGACACAGCGATTTCACGGCGATCCAGCTCGGCCTGCTGGCGTTGCATAACGTCATTACCTTTAGCGGCCCGATGCTGGCCGGTAACTTTGGCGCGCCGGAGCTGGATGCGTTTACGCAGGACCATTTCTGGCGCGCCCTGCAAAACCCGACGTTCACCATCGAGTGGCAAGGCAATGGACCGCACTGGGAATGTGAAGGACAGCTGTGGGGCGGCAACCTCGCGATGATGGTGTCGCTAATTGGTACGCCGTGGTTGCCGCAGATCACGGATGGCATACTGGTGCTGGAAGATATCAATGAACACCCGTTCCGTGTCGAACGCATGCTGTTGCAGCTGTATCACGCCGGGATCCTGGATCGGCAGTCGGCCATTGTGCTGGGCAGTTTTAGCGGTTCAGCCCCCAACGATTACGATGCGGGCTATTCCCTGGAGACGATGATTGATTTCATTCGTTCCCGCCTGGATATCCCGGTGATCGCTGGCCTGGATTTCGGCCATGAGCAGCAAACCGTTACGCTGCCGCTGGGCGCCCGGGCGCACCTTGTACACGATAATTCAGGCAGTCGGTTAACAATCAGCGGTCATCCGGTCTTAAAGGCATAAAAAAGCCGTTATTCCCCCTCAATAATACGCAGTTACCGTTGTTAATATGTTAGGGTTTTAATAACAGCGTTCACATTGAGGTGGGAGTAAGACGACATTGGGTGCCACAGCGATAATCAGTCTTTTCATTCTGGGTTCCATCCTGGTAACCTTCAGCATTTTATTAAGTTCATTTTCATCGCGCCTTGGCATACCTATTCTTGTCATTTTCCTGGCTATCGGCATGCTGGCGGGAGTCGACGGAATCGGCGGTATCCCCTTCGATAATTACCCTTTCGCCTATATGGTGAGTAACCTCGCGCTGGCGGTCATCCTGCTGGACGGCGGTATGCGCACCCAGGCAAGTTCGTTTCGCGTTGCCTTAGGCCCGGCGCTGTCTCTGGCGACCATCGGGGTGCTGATCACCTCCGGCCTGACCGGTATGATGGCGGCCTGGCTGTTTAACCTCGATATAATGGAAGGCCTGCTGATTGGCGCGATCGTCGGCTCGACCGATGCGGCAGCGGTTTTCTCGCTGCTCGGCGGCAAGGGGCTGAACGAACGTGTTGGCTCCACGCTGGAGATTGAATCCGGCAGTAACGATCCGATGGCGGTATTCCTGACCATCACTCTGATTGAGATGATCCAGCAGCACGAAACCGGCCTGAGCTGGATGTTCGCCTGGCACATCCTCCAGCAGTTTGGCCTGGGGATTATCATTGGTCTCGGCGGCGGTTACCTGTTACAGCAGACGATCAACCGTATTACGCTGCCTTCCGGCCTTTACCCGCTGCTGGCCCTGAGCGGCGGGATCCTGATCTTTGCCGTCACCACCGCGCTGGACGGCAGCGGTATTCTGGCGGTTTACCTTTGCGGTTTCCTGTTGGGCAACCGACCGATTCGCAACCGTCACGCCATTTTGCAGAACTTCGACGGTCTGGCCTGGCTGGCGCAGATTGCCATGTTCCTGGTGCTGGGCCTGCTGGTGACGCCGTCGGACCTGCTGCCTATCGCCGTACCGGCGCTGCTTTTGTCGGCCTGGATGATCTTCTTCGCCCGTCCGCTGTCGGTGTTTGCCGGGCTGCTACCGTTCCGCGGGTTTAACCTGCGTGAGCGGATATTTATCAGTTGGGTGGGTCTGCGCGGCGCGGTGCCGATTATTCTGGCAGTGTTCCCGATGATGGCCGGGCTGGACAACGCCCGCCTGTTCTTTAACGTCGCCTTCTTCGTGGTGCTGGTGTCGCTGCTGTTCCAGGGGACGTCGCTGGGCTGGGCGGCGAAAAAAGCCAAAGTGGTGGTACCGCCCATTGGCTGGCCGGTCTCCCGCGTGGGGCTAGATATTCACCCTGAGAATCCCTGGGAACAGTTTGTCTACCAGCTAAGCTCCGATAAGTGGTGCGTGGGCGCGTCCCTGCGCGATCTGCATATGCCCGCTGAAACGCGCATTGCCGCCCTGTTCCGGGATAACGCCCTGCTTCACCCGACCGGCAGCACGCGGCTGCGTGAGAACGATATTCTCTGCGTGATTGGCCGCGAGCGCGACCTGCCTGCCCTCGGCAAGCTGTTCAGCCAGTCGCCCCCGGTGGCGCTGGATCAGCGTTTCTTCGGCGATTTTATCCTCGAAGCCAGCGCCCGCTTTGCGGATGTGGCGCTGATTTATGGCCTGGAAGGTGGACTGGAGAATCGCGATAACCAGCAAACACTGGGTGAAATTATTCAGCAATTATTAGGGGCTGCGCCGGTCGTCGGTGACCAGGTGGAGTTTGCCGGGATGATCTGGACGGTAGCCGAGAAAGAAGATAATGCGGTGCGCAAAGTCGGCGTAAGGCCGATGGAGGAAGAGGCGGAGTAGCTGCTTTTTTGCCGGGTGGCGATAACGCTTACCCGACCTACTTTCGGGCTTTTGTAGGCCGGGTAAGGCGAAGCCGCCACCCGGCACATACACAAGTTACACCGTCACAACAGGCACTCTGGGTGCCAGCGCGCACATCAGCTCATACCCAACGGTGCCCGCCGCAGCGGCCACATCATCAATTTTAACTTCGTTGCCCCACAGCTCAACCGGTGACCCGATCCCCGCCTGGGGACACGGCGTTAAATCAATGGCCAGCATGTCCATTGAGACGGTGCCTACCGTGCCGGTGCGCACGCCATCGACCCACACCGGCGTGCCGCTCGGGGCGATGCGCGGATAACCATCTGCATAGCCCCCCGCCACGATACCGATACGCTGTTCGCCCGCTGCCCGATAACGGCTGCCATAGCCCACCGTATCGCCCGCTTTTAACGTCTGCACGCCGATAATCTCGCTTCGTAACGTCATCACCGGCTTCAGGCCGCTGTTGGCGATATCCTGCCACTGACCTGAGGGTGACGCGCCGTACAGAACGATCCCCGGACGCACCCAGTTGTAGTGCGCTTCAGGATGCCAGAGCGTTGCCGCTGAGTTCGACAGCGAACGTGGACAGTCCAGCCCTTCTGCCGCCTGCTCAATGCGGACCATGGCATCGGCAATTCCGTCCGGCTTTTCCGCATCGGCGAAATGCGCCATCAGCGTCATCTCACCGACGTTTTTCAGCGCACGAAGCTGCTGCCAGACCGTGTGCACCCGTTCAGGCTGAAAGCCCAGACGGTTCATCCCGCTGTTCACTTTGAGATAGATATCCAGCGGGGCATGCAGCTTCGCGTCCTGAATCGCCTTGATCTGCCAGTTACTATGAACGCTGGTCGTCAGGCGGTACTTATCCAGCAGAGGCAGATCCTGCGCATGGAAGAATCCTTCCAGCAGCAGGATCGGTCCTTTCCAGCCGCGCTCGCGCAGCAGGATGGCCTCTTCCAGATTCAGCAGGGCAAAACCATCGGTGGCGCCGAGCGCACTCCAGATACGGTCGATACCATGACCGTAGGCGTTGGCTTTCACCACCGACCAGACACGAGAACCCGGCGCAGCACGGCGAACAATTTGCAGGTTATCCTTCAGCGCCTGCAAATCCAGCTGGGCCAGAATAGGACGGGACATTGCGACTCCTTAATTATGCGCGCCGTGCAGGTGTTGTGGACGCGATGGGGTAAACCCTGATTGATAGCGTGCGGCGCTCAAATCGTCAAACGGAATTGCCGGCGTCCGCCCGGAGATCAGGTCGCTCAGCAGCTGGCCCGAACCGCAGGCCATGGTCCAGCCAAGCGTGCCGTGGCCGGTGTTGGTCCACAGATTTTTGTATGGCGTACGGCCCACAATCGGCGTGCCGTCCGGGGTCATTGGGCGCAGGCCGGTCCAGAACGTTGCCTGCTCAATGAAGCCGCCGCGCGGGAAGAGATCGCCCACGACCATCTCCAGCGTTTCACGACGCGGTTTGAGCAGCTCGGTATTGAAGCCCACGATTTCCGCCATGCCGCCGACGCGGATCCGGTTATCGAAGCGGGTGATGGCGATTTTGTAGGTTTCATCAAGAATGGTCGAGACCGGCGCGCCGCTGTCCTCTTTCACAGGAATGGTCAGGGAGTAGCCTTTCAGCGGATAGACTGGGATATCCAGGATCCCTTTCAGCATCGCGGTTGAGTAGGAGCCAAACGCCATCACGTAGGCATCGGCTTTGATTACCTCTTCCCCACACTTCACGCCGTAAATCTTCTCCCCTTCCGACAGCAGTTTGTCGACAGAAGTATTGAAGCGGAATTTCACCCCGGCCTGTTCACACATGCGCGCCAGACGCTGGGTGAAAAGCTGGCAGTCGCCGGTTTCATCGTTCGGTAAACGCAGACCGCCCGTCAGCTTATGCGCGACCTCGGCAAGCGCTGGCTCCACCTGCGCCAGCTGGCTGGCTTCCAGCAGCTGATACGGTACGCCCGCATCTTCAAGCACGGCGATATCGCGGGTCGCGTTTTCGTACTGTTGCGCGGTACGGAACAGCTGAAGCGTACCGCCCTGACGCCCTTCATATTCAATGCCCGTCGAGGCACGCAGCGCTTTCAGGCAGTCGCGGCTGTATTCCGCCAGCCGCACCATGCGCCCTTTGTTTTCCATATAGTGGCGGGTGTCGCAGTTGCGCAGCATCTGCCACATCCACTTAAGCTGGAACTGCGTGCCGTCGAGGCTGATCGCCAGCGGCGCATGTCGCTGAAACATCCATTTGATCGCCTTCAGCGGAACGCCCGGGGCCGCCCACGGCGCAGCGTAGCCCGGGGAGATTTGCCCCGCATTCGCCGCACTGGTTTCCAGCGCCGGACCGGATTCGCGATCGATAACGGTAACCTCATGTCCCGCCTGACTTAAATACCAGGCGCTGGTTACGCCAACGACACCACTTCCCAGTATGACAACACGCATAGCCACTCCATTATGAGCAAAAGAACAATCATCTAATTACAGATTGATAACCTAGTTGAAAATATTATTCAACATATGACTTTTTTATGGTGACTCAACTCACATATCCCGCTGTATCAGGGGATAGCGCTTATTTGGGATCTCCTGCTGCGCGTTATTTTTAACCAGTAGAAAATTCTGTGAGCACCGCTTTTTTTGCCGTATCGAAAACGTGAAATCGCAAAGAAAAAATTTCTGCGCCCCGCGTATTTGAATGGGGTGATCTATGCTTGAAAGGAGGCTCTCCAGTCAGAGAGAGCGACCAACAACGAGGGCGCGCTAATGGCTACACTAGATTCCATGTCCAGGGACAGCACCCGTCTGAGCGATGGACCCGACTGGACCTTCGAGTTGCTGGATGTCTACCTGGCGGAGATCGACCGGGTGGCCAAACTCTATCGTCTGGATACCTACCCCCATCAGATTGAAGTCATCACCTCGGAACAGATGATGGACGCTTACTCCAGCGTCGGGATGCCGATTAACTATCCGCACTGGTCGTTTGGTAAAAAATTCATTGAGACAGAGCGGCTGTATAAGCACGGGCAGCAGGGATTGGCGTATGAAATCGTCATTAACTCTAACCCATGTATTGCCTATCTGATGGAGGAGAACACCATTACCATGCAGGCGCTGGTGATGGCGCACGCCTGCTATGGACATAACTCGTTCTTCAAAAATAACTATCTGTTCCGCAGCTGGACGGACGCCAGCTCAATCGTTGATTACCTCATCTTCGCCCGTAACTACATTACCGACTGCGAAGAGCGCTACGGCGTGGACGAGGTTGAGAAACTGCTGGACTCCTGCCACGCGCTGATGAACTACGGCGTTGACCGCTATAAGCGTCCGCAGAAGATCTCCTTGCAGGAGGAGAAAGCCCGGCAGAAAAGCCGCGAGGAGTATCTGCAAAGCCAGGTGAATATGCTGTGGCGCACCCTGCCAAAACGTGAAGAGGAGAAAACCGTCGCCGAGGCGCGTCGCTACCCTTCCGAGCCGCAGGAAAACCTGCTCTACTTTATGGAGAAAAACGCCCCGCTGCTGGAGCCGTGGCAGCGTGAGATCCTGCGCATCGTGCGCAAGGTGAGCCAGTATTTCTATCCGCAGAAGCAGACCCAGGTCATGAACGAAGGCTGGGCGACCTTCTGGCACTACACCATTCTGAACCACCTGTATGACGAGGGAAAAGTCTCTGAACGGTTTATGATGGAGTTCCTGCACAGCCACACCAACGTGGTGTTCCAGCCGGCATATAACAGCCCGTGGTACAGCGGTATTAACCCGTACGCGCTCGGCTTTGCCATGTTCCAGGATATCAAGCGTATTTGTCAGTCGCCCACCGAAGAGGACAAATACTGGTTCCCGGATATTGCCGGTTCCGACTGGCTGGAAACGCTGCACTTCGCGATGCGTGATTTTAAGGATGAGAGCTTTATCAGCCAGTTCATGTCGCCGAAGATCATGCGTGATTTCCGCTTCTTCACCGTACTGGATGATGACCGCAACAACTTCCTGGAGATCTCCGCGATCCACAACGAAGAGGGCTATCGCGAGATCCGCTCGCGCCTGTCGTCCCAGTACAACCTGAGTAATCTTGAACCGAACATTCAGGTGTGGAACGTGGATCTGCGCGGCGATCGCTCTCTGACGTTGCGCTATATTCCGCACAACCGCGCACCGCTGGATAAGGGGCGTAAGGAAGTGCTGAAGCATGTGCATCGCCTGTGGGGATTTGACGTCTTGCTGGAGCAGCAGAACGAAGATGGCAGCGTGGAGCTGCTGGAGCGGTGTCCGGCGCGGTTGAATACGCTGTAGTGGGATTTTTTGCCCGGTTGCGCTACGCTTACCGGGCCTACGGGACCTATAGGCCCGGTCAGGCGAAGCCGCCACCCGGCGAAAAAAAACCTCTCAATCGAGAGGTTTTTTCTTTTACCGGCCCTGAATCGCTAAATCACCCGGCAGCGTTTTCTGCATCCGGTGCCAGATTTCACCGGAGTCGTGGCCGTAACGACGCACGGTTTCATAGACCTGATCGTGCAGCCCTTCGGTGCAGAGTTTGCTCAGTTTATGATAGAAGCCGAGCGCCAGACTGCGGGCTTCAGGGTTAGCAAAGTAGTGACGACCAATGCGCGTATATAACCCTTTCATTCCATTCAGGATCAGACCGTAAACCGGATTGCCGGAAGCAAACGCCAGACCACGGAACACGTTGTAATCCAGGGTCGCAAAGGCATCCGCGTGGTCTTCCACCTCATTGGCGGTAGCAAGTACCTTCAGCGCATCTTCAGGGTGCTGGCGAAACGCGGTGCGGATGAAAATGGTGGCGATGTTGGTGCGCACGGAAAGCAGATTATCAATCAGCTGCGGTACGCTTTCGTGATCGAGACGCGCCAGCGTTTCCAGAATGTTCAGCCCGGACGTTTCCCAGAAGTTATTCACTTTAGTGGGTTTGCCATGCTGTATCGTCAACCAGCCATCGCGCGCCAGACGCTGGAGCACTTCTCGCAGCGTGGTACGGGTGACGCCAATCAGTTCAGAGAGTTCGCGTTCAGCAGGTAGAATTGATCCCGCAGGGAAACGATTATTCCAGATGCTTTCAATGATGTACTCTTCCGCGAAACCCGCCGGGCTCTGCGCCTTAATGACCATAGTGAGATTTCCATTACACAGCTTTAGCAAATTACACTCATCATACCAGAGGCGTGCAGAGGCAGATAGCGCAGCAGAGACAGAAAAGAGGGATCGCCGTTTCATTTTTATGAAATTTACAAATGGCTTAATCCCCCGCTCTGCCGCCATTTTTGCGTATACTGATGTCTTGTCTTATTTGACGGGGAAAGGACGTCTGTCGTGGAAATTTCATTTGGGCGCGCGCTGTGGCGCAACTTTTTAGGTCAGTCACCTGACTGGTACAAACTCACTTTACTGGTATTCCTGGTCGTTAATCCCGTTATCTTTTTGCTGGATCCCTTCGTTGCCGGGTGGATGTTGGTCGCCGAGTTTATCTTTACCCTGGCGATGGCGCTGAAGTGCTATCCGCTGTTGCCCGGCGGGCTGCTGGCGCTGGAAGCCGTGGTCATTGGAATGACCAGCGCGGAGCATGTTAAAAACGAGATAGCGTCGAATCTTGAAGTCCTGCTGCTGCTGATCTTCATGGTGGCGGGGATCTACTTTATGAAGCAGCTTCTGCTGTTTATCTTCACCCGTTTGCTGCTGAGCATTCCGTCGAAAACGCTGCTCTCGCTGGCGTTTTGCCTCGCCGCAGCCTTCCTCTCTGCCTTCCTGGATGCGCTGACGGTCGTGGCGGTAGTGATCAGCGTCGCCGTCGGCTTTTACGGGATTTACCACCGGGTGGCCTCGTCTCGTCCTGGCGATAACTTGCAGGACGACAGCCACGTTGAGGCGCACAACCGCGATGTGCTGGAACAGTTCCGCGCATTTCTGCGCAGCCTGATGATGCATGCAGGCGTGGGGACGGCGCTGGGCGGCGTGATGACCATGGTCGGGGAGCCGCAAAACCTGATTATCGCCAAAGCAGCTGAGTGGCATTTTGGCGAATTTTTCCTGCGCATGGCGCCGGTCAGCGTACCCGTGCTGGTCTGCGGGTTAGCCACCTGTGTGCTGGTCGAAAAATTCAACCTCTTTGGGTATGGCGCGACGTTGCCCGATCAGGTCCGCCAGGAGCTGCATAAGTTTGACGAGCAGAGCCGCAAACAACGCACGCGCCAGGAGACGCTGCGCCTGATTGCACAGGGCTTCATCGGCGTGTGGCTTATCGCTGCGCTGGCCTTCCACCTTGCCGAGGTGGGGCTGATTGGCCTGTCGGTAATTATCCTTGCAACCAGCCTGGGCGGCGTTACGGACGAACATGCTATCGGAAAAGCCTTTACCGAAGCGCTGCCGTTTACCGCCCTGCTGGCGGTGTTTTTTGCCGTCGTGGCGGTGATTATTGACCAACATCTGTTCGCGCCGATCATCGCGTTTGTGCTTCAGGCCACGCCAGATTCGCAGCTAACGCTGTTCTATTTGTTTAACGGTCTGTTGTCCTCTATATCCGATAACGTCTTTGTCGGGACGGTATACATCAATGAGGCCAAAGCCGC
This sequence comes from Enterobacter cloacae complex sp. CDL013, assembly GCF_049238805.1. Classification (NCBI taxonomy): domain Bacteria; kingdom Pseudomonadati; phylum Pseudomonadota; class Gammaproteobacteria; order Enterobacterales; family Enterobacteriaceae; genus Enterobacter; species Enterobacter cloacae complex sp. CDL013. The sequence continues at coordinate 153,343 of NZ_JBMKGT010000006.1, forward strand.
GATGGAGCAAGGGATTGTCAGCAGTGAACAGTTCGAGCTGCTGGCGGTGGCGATCAACACCGGAACCAACCTCCCCTCCGTGGCAACCCCGAACGGTCAGGCGGCATTCCTCTTCCTGCTGACCTCGGCGCTGGCGCCACTCATACGACTTTCTTATGGAAGAATGGTCTGGATGGCGCTGCCGTATACGCTGGTGCTTACCCTGGTTGGTTTACTGTGCATCAAAATTACTCTCGTTCCCTGTACGCAATGGTTATTGCAAGCAGGTATACTTGCGGCGCATTAAAATTCGTTTACACTGCGCTGTCTAAGCATGTTCCAGGGAAATGATTATGTTGCGATTTTTGAACCAGTGCTCACGCGGTCGCGGAGCGTGGTTGTTGATGGCCCTGACCGCCTTTGCGCTGGAAATGGTCGCGCTGTGGTTTCAGCATGTGATGGGGCTGAAACCTTGCGTACTGTGTATTTATGAGCGTTGTGCGCTGTTCGGCATTATGGGCGCGGGTCTGGTAGGTGCGATTGCACCCAAATCACCGTTACGCTATGCGGCAATTGCCATCTGGCTGTACAGCGCCGGGAAAGGCATTGCGCTTGCCTGGGAGCACACCCAAATGCAGCTTCACCCGTCGCCGTTTATGACCTGCGATTTTGCCGCCCGCTTCCCGAGCTGGCTGCCGCTGGATAAATGGCTGCCGCAGGTGTTTGTGGCCTCCGGTGACTGCTCTGTACGCCAGTGGGAATTCCTGACGCTGGAGATGCCGCAGTGGCTGGTGGGCATTTTTGTCGCCTACTTTGTGGTGGCGCTGCTGGTGCTGATTGCCCAGCCGTTCAAACCAAAGAAACGCGATCTTTTTGGAAGGTAAAAGCAGAACGGCAACGTCAGTTTTGCAGGTCGGGTAAGCGCAGCGCCACTCGACACAATTGTGAACAATAAAAAACCCGCCTCGGCGGGTTTTTTATTATCACCGATTAGGGTGATTCATAATGTGGTCTTCCCAGTCCCGCACCTCGGACTCTTTCACCGCAATGTGGCGCACGGAAATACGTTCGCCGTGCATCGCCGCTTTCGACCCCGTCAACAGCGGATGCCATGTGGGCAGATCTTTCCCTTCCGCCAGCAGGCGATACGCGCAGGTATGCGGCAGCCACTCAAAGGTCGGTAGATTTTCACGGGTTAACTTGATGCAGTCCGGCTCATATTCGAAACGGCGCTCATAGTTGCGGCACTGGCAGGTTTTGATGTTTAACTGCTTGCAGGCTACGTTGGTGAAATAGATCTCGTCCGAATCTTCATCCATCAGCTTATGCAGGCAGCACTGCCCGCAGCCGTCACACAACGATTCCCACTCCGCGTCGGTCATGTCGTCGAGAGTTTTGCTTTGCCAGAAAGGAATGTCGTTCATCGGGATGTCCACACGTCAAAATAGAGCGCACCTTATAACGAGTCTGGCACGTTGATGCAAGTTTTGCCGCCCTTTTCAGGCGGCAAGGTGCTTTTACAGCACGCGGGTTTTCAGCGACAGGCCGTTAAAACTGACATCCAGTTCGTCGCCGCTAAGCAGCGGCCCCACACCTTCCGGAGTGCCGGTGAGGATCACGTCGCCAGGTTTCAGGGTGAAGAAGCGGCTCATGTAGGCAATCAGCGGAACGATCTTATGGATCATGTCAGCGGTCGTTCCCTGCTGGCGGATCTCGCCGTTGACCTTCAGGCTGAGCGGCGTGTTCTGCGGATCGTCGGTAAATTCACTCACCGGAATGAAACCGGAAATCGGGCATGAATTATCAAAACCCTTCGCTTTTTCCCACGGCTGCCCCGCTTTCTTCATTTTGCCCTGAACATCACGCAGCGTCAGGTCAAGCGCGACACCGTAACCCGCAATCGCTTTCTCTACATGCTCTTCGGTCGCCTGGCGCAGCGTCGCGCCGATCAGCACCGCCAGCTCCACTTCATGATGCACCGAGCCCAGTCCCTGCGGCAGAACCAGCGGCTGGCGAATATCGCACAGTGCGGTTTCTGGCTTAATAAACAGAACCGGCTCTTCCGGCACGGCGCTGCCCATCTCCTGAATATGTTTTGCATAGTTGCTGCCCACGCAGACCACTTTGCTGACGGGATAATCCAGTAATGCACCTTGCCAGTTATGATGTTGATACATGGTCGACCCCTAATCGGTTGATGAGTTGTTCCCGGAAGGACCCGGGCTTATTTCTTTCCGCTCACCTCAAGATGCTGTTTTAATAAATTCTCCGGTGGCGGCGGAAGCTGTAAATAATAGCCCTGCTCGGTTAACGCCTTTTTGACTTTCTCCAGATCGGCGTTCACCAGCTTCTTACGGCCGTCCAGCGGCAGCAGCATCGCCAGCTGCGGTCGGCCAAAGCTTTTCATTAATTCTTCAGGCACGCGGGAAAAATCGTCTTTCTTTTCGACATAAAGGTAGGTCTGGTCGCGGCTGGTACTTCTGTAGATCACACAAAACATGTTTTTACTCTGAATTAACGGGTGGTTGCTTGCCTCAATATACTCCTGACTATAACATGCCTGATACTCTTCGGAATATCGCGGCGATGTGTTGCGGTTAATAGCAAATTGAGTAAGGCCAGGATGTCAAATACGCCCATCGAGCTTAAAGGCAGTAGCTTCACCTTATCAGTGGTTCATTTGCATGATGCAAAACCCGAGGTTATTCGTCAGGCGTTAGAAGACAAAATCGCGCAGGCTCCCGCTTTTCTTAAGCATGCTCCTGTCGTCGTCAATGTAAGCGACCTTGAGGGGCCGGTTAACTGGAAGCGGCTCCAGCAGGCCGTCGCCTCCACGGGGTTGCGCATCGTGGGCATTAGCGGCTGCAAAGACGCAGAGTTAAAAGCCGAAATTGAACGCGCGGGTTTGCCCTTGTTAAACGAGGGCAAAGAAAAAGCCCCACGTGCAACGCCTGCAACCGTTCCCGCTCCCCCGCCTCCGGCGCAAAATGTAGCCCCAGTCACAAAAACGCGATTGATTGATCTGCCGGTTCGTTCCGGTCAGCGCATTTATGCGCCAAACTGTGATCTGATTGTTACAAGCCACGTCAGTGCGGGCGCTGAACTGATTGCAGATGGCAATATTCACGTTTACGGTATGATGCGTGGACGTGCGCTTGCGGGCGCCAGCGGCGATCGAGAAGCACAAATTTTTTGTACTCACCTGACGGCAGAACTGGTGTCTATCGCAGGTGAATATTGGCTGAGCGATAAAATCCCAGCCGAATTTTATGGCAAAGCGGCCCGTCTGCAACTGGCAGATAACGCTTTGACCGTTCAACCGTTAAATTGATCCCTTTTAACAAGGAATTTCTATGGCACGCATTATTGTTGTGACTTCGGGTAAAGGAGGCGTTGGCAAGACCACCTCCAGCGCGGCCATCGCTACTGGTTTGGCCCAGAAGGGAAAGAAAACCGTCGTAATCGACTTCGATATCGGTCTGCGTAACCTGGACCTGATCATGGGTTGCGAGCGTCGCGTGGTGTATGACTTCGTGAACGTCATTCAGGGCGATGCCACCCTTAACCAGGCGCTGATTAAAGATAAGCGTACCGAGAACCTCTACATTCTTCCGGCATCCCAGACCCGTGATAAAGACGCCCTGACCCGCGAAGGCGTGGAAAAGGTGCTCGACGATCTGAAAAAGATGGAGTTCGACTTCGTGGTCTGCGACTCCCCGGCCGGTATCGAAACCGGCGCGCTGATGGCGCTCTACTTCGCGGATGAAGCCATCATCACCACCAACCCGGAGGTCTCGTCAGTACGTGATTCCGATCGTATTCTCGGCATTCTGGCCTCGAAATCCCGTCGCGCGGAAAATGGCCAGGAGCCAATCAAAGAGCACCTGCTGCTGACCCGCTACAACCCGGGCCGGGTGAACAAAGGTGACATGCTGAGCATGGAAGACGTGCTGGAGATCCTGCGCATCAAACTGGTTGGCGTGATCCCGGAAGATCAGTCCGTGTTGCGCGCCTCTAACCAGGGCGAGCCCGTGATCCTGGATACACAGGCAGACGCGGGTAAAGCGTATGCGGATACCGTTGACCGTCTGCTGGGAGAAGAACGTCCTTTCCGCTTCATTGAAGAAGAGAAGAAAGGTTTCCTCAAACGCCTGTTCGGAGGATAAGTTATGGCATTACTGGACTTTTTTCTCTCGCGGAAAAAAAGCACCGCCAACATCGCAAAAGAACGTCTGCAAATCATTGTGGCGGAACGTCGTCGTAGCGACGCCGAACCGCACTACCTGCCGCAGCTGCGCAAAGACATTCTGGAAGTGATCTGCAAATACGTGCAGATTGACCCGGAAATGGTCACCGTTCAGCTGGAGCAAAAAGACGGGGATATTTCGATTCTGGAGCTGAACGTCACGCTTCCGGAAGCGGAAGAGTCGCGTTAATCCGGTTGTGGTTTTGTAGGCCGGGCAAGCATCGCGCCACCCGGCAATTTCCCCGGTGGCGCTGCGCTTACCGGGGCTACAATTCTTTAGCGCGGATACCCTTCCAGCAGGGTATTCAGGCGTTCGGCCATCAGTTCCCCCCGCCATCCGGCGACCAGCTCCGGTAAACCATTTTGCGGTTTCAACTTCCAGTGCCAGTTCAGCAGCTGGTTAATCTGACGACGTGAAGCCAGCAGTTCGGCACTCAGTTTGCTTTCCCCCGCCACCGTCTGCACCAGCGCTTTGATATCTTTGAATGCCTTGCGGTAGCCCGGCATATCCATCAGGTTAAGCAGTGGTTCTGGCAGTGCGTCCTCCGGCAGCTGCTGAGCTTTCTCTACCAGCGCGAGCAGCGTTTTACCGTGGAAACGGATCTCACTCCCGGAAAGGCCAATGCTGTCCAGTTCGCCAAGGCTACCCGGCATATAGCGCGCCACCGCCCACAGGTGTTCTTCACGCACCACGAAGTTAACCGCCAGATCGCGCTCACGTGCTTTACGCAGACGCCAGTCAGCCAGCAGTTGCAGACAGGCCAGCTGGCGGGTGCGCAGCTGCCAGGCGTTGGTGATGTCACGCCAGGCCTCTTTCGGATCAACCACTTCCTGACGACGCTGCTGCGTCATGCGGCACTCGTCCAGTGCGGCAGACAGCCAGCCGGACGCCTCAGCCTCTTTCATAAGCTGGCCGGCAATTGGAAGAAGGTAAAAGACGTCTGCCGCGGCGTATTCAAGCTGACGCGCCGTTAGGGGACGCGCGAGCCAGTCGGTACGCGATTCGCTCTTATCCAGCGTCAGACCGGTGTACTCTTCCACCATCGCGGCGAAGCCCCAGGAGAGCGGACGACCGCTGAACGCCGCGAGGATCTGGGTATCAATCAGCGGCTGCGGCATGATGCCAAAAGTGTTGAGAAAGACTTCCAGATCTTCACTGCCCGCGTGCAGATATTTGGTCACGGCGGTATCCAGCAACAGCTCGCGCATTGGCGCCCAGTCGGTAATGCCGAGGGGGTCAATCAATGACACGTGTTTGCCGTCATACATCTGAATCAGACCCAGCTGCGGATAGTACGTTCGGGTGCGGACAAATTCCGTATCCAGGGCGATAGCGGGAAATTCACGCGTCACCTCGCACAGCGAAGCCAGCTCGTCGTTGGTAGTGATCATCTGGTAATTCAAATCGGACTCTCTTTTGTTTGCGCCCATAAAAAACGCCGGCTTAACCGGCGTCTGGGCGATTAACGTGAAGCTCAGGCCTTATTGTCCACTTTGGCACGGGCTTCGTCACGTAATTCTCGTCGTAATATCTTCCCGACGTTGGATTTCGGCAGCTCATCCCGGAATTCCACCAGCTTCGGCACTTTATAGCCCGTCAGCTGACGGCGACAGAACGTTATCAGCGCATCCTCGGTCAGAGAAGGATCTTTCTTGACCACAAATATCTTCACCGCTTCACCGCTGCTGCCGGAAGGAACGCCCACCGCCGCCACTTCCAGCACGCCGCTGTGCTGCATCACCACGTCTTCGATTTCGTTCGGATAGACGTTAAACCCTGACACCAGGATCATGTCTTTCTTGCGATCGACGATGCGCAGGAAGCCTTCGTCATCCATCACCGCGATGTCGCCCGTGTGCAGCCAGCCGTCTTTGATGATCTCATCCGTGGCATCCGGACGTTGCCAGTAGCCCAGCATCACCTGCGGCCCTCTGACACACAGCTCCCCTGGCTCACCGTGAGGCACTTCGTTATCCTCATCATCCACCAGTTTTGCTTCCGTCGACGGGACCGGCAGACCGATACTGCCGCTGTGGTAGTCGATGTCATGCGGGTTAACGCTGACCAGCGGGGCGCACTCCGTCAGGCCATAGCCTTCCAGCAGATACTGCCCGGTGAGTTTCACCCAGCGCTCGGCAACAGCCTGCTGAACCGGCATCCCGCCGCCCGCGGAGAGGTGCAGCGTGGAGAAATCGAGCTGCTGGAACTCTTTATTGTTAAGCAGCGCGTTAAACAGGGTGTTCACGCCGGTCATGGCGGTGAACGGGTATTTCGCCAGCTCTTTGACCAGCCCCGGGATATCGCGCGGGTTGGTGATCAATACGTTTTGACCGCCAAGCTCGATAAACAGCAGGCAGTTCATGGTCAGCGCAAAAATGTGATACAGCGGAAGCGCGGTGATCACCAGCTCCTTGCCCGGGTGCAGCAGCGGCCCGTAGGTGGCGTTAACCTGCTCAAGGTTCGCCAGCATGTTACGGTGGGTCAGCATCGCCCCTTTCGCCACGCCGGTGGTGCCGCCCGTGTATTGCAGGAAGGCCAGATCCTCGGACACGATCTCCGGCTTTACGTATTGCATCCGGTAGCCCGCATGCAGGGCGCGGCGGAAGGAGATGGCATCCGGCAGGTGGTATTTCGGCACCAGCCGCTTAACGTATTTAACGACAAAGTTGACCAGCGTACCTTTCGCGGTAGAGAGCTGGTCACCCATGCGCGTCAGGATGACGTGCTTAACCTGAGTTTTTTCAACGACTTTTTCCAGCGTGTGGGCAAAGTTGGAGACAATCACAATCGCCGCCGCGCCGCTGTCATTCAACTGATGTTCCAGCTCGCGCGGGGTATAGAGCGGGTTAACGTTAACCACGATCATCCCTGCCCTGAGGATGCCGAACAGCGCCACCGGGTATTGCAGCAGGTTTGGCATCATCAGCGCGACGCGATCCCCTTTCTGCAAGCCCAACCCTTCCTGTAAATAGGCCGCAAACGCCCGGCTGCGCTCTTCCAGCTTACGGAAGGTCATCACTTCGCCCATATTCACGAACGCGGGCTGGTCAGCGTAGCGCCGTACCGAGTGTTCAAATAATTCAATCAGGGATTGATAACGGTCAGGATTGATCTCCGCAGGGACATCCGCGGGATAACGGTTAAGCCAAACCTTTTTCAATGCATCACCTCTGAAATGAGTGTTCGTCGTCATCACAGCCCCGATAATAAACAGTTTGTTAACATTATATTAACTCAGCGTACCAGTTTATTAATTGTTCAGATTGCAGGTTGCGAAGCGCGTCACTCTTTTTTTTCGTTTTATCCGTAAAAAAACAGAGACAGCGGCTGAGCCGCTGTCTCTTTCCTAGCAATAACAGTAACTTACTCAGTTACTATTGTTTGAACCTGTGCAGGGCCTGGATTGTACCACCCCCAGCCACCGTAGCCGTAACGATACGGATGCGGTCCCCACATCCACGGATCGATTGGCTGTGGCGGCATCACCACCTGCTGGGCGATACGCCAGCGTTTGTAGCCGTTCACCTGCATGGTCATAAATTTGTATGGCGTATGGCCGATTTTCCCCGCCACCGAACCGGTAATCGGCCCAACGACGGTCACCAGCTGCCCGCGGAAATCTACCGGATCGAGGAAGCCGCTGACGTCAGCGTAGATCCGCCCGCGCGACGCTTCACCCAGAACAGGCCGCGCGCCGTCGTCCAGTGGAACGGTGGCAATCTCCAGCCGGGTTTTCCCCTGCTGGTTTAGCACTTCAACCACCTTGCCGCCAAACCGTGCTTCCTGCCCGACATACAGCTCCGGGGCATTCATCACGCGTACCAGATCCTGCTGTGGCGTCGGGCTGGTGCCCTTGATCGCATCAGGAACGGTGACGCACCCGCTCAGTGCTATGGCAACCGCGCCTGCCATAAAAAAGCGTACAACTTTAGTCTGAACCGCCATGATGCGACTCCTTTTTCTCAGTTCCTGTTACTGAGATTCACTCGCGGCCAGGAAGTTTCTTCCACGCGACGGTGTTTCGTAAATAAACCGGTTCAGCGTGTTCAACCGCCACGGTTTTTCCTGCGGCAAGCAGCTGACAGGCAATCGGCAGCATATCTTCGGCGGCGGGCAGGAGCATGTTACCGTCCACCAGCGTAAGGCCGGTGTCCTTCGCCATCTCCGGCCACGCCGCCCAGCCGGTTCCGACCGTCGCCCACTCACCGGAGAGCTGTTTCAGGCGCCCGGTGACGGCTTCAGGTTTAAGCACCGCTTCCGTCTCTTCGCCGTGCCAGACGCCGTTTTCGTCACGGGTGTACTCCGCCCAGTAGACTTCCCCCATGCGGGCATCAATCGCAGCCAGCACGCGGGTGGCGCCGGTCATGCGCCATGCTCCCTGGGCCATGGTCGCAAGCGTGGAGACGCCGATCATCGGCAGGTCAGCGCCCAGCGCCAGCCCCTGCGCAATGCCAATCCCGATACGTACGCCCGTAAAGCTGCCCGGACCACGGCCGTAGGCCAGCGCGTCGAGGTCAGTCAGGGCGGTGTTGCCCTCGGTTAAAATGGTTTTTACCAGGGGCAGAATACGTTGGGTGTGTTCCCGTGGGCACTCTTCGAAATGAGCAAAAATCGTACCGTCGTTCCACAGGGCAACGGAACAGGCCTCTGTCGCGGTATCAATAGCCAGAATTCGCATCAGTCGTCGCGCTCTCGCAATGGTCAGTCACAAAATGGCGCGCATCTTAACACACTCCGGGAAGAATTACTCCGCCGTCGGGTTCGCCAGGAAGCGGACCGCGCGTTTAATATCCCGCGTGCGCGGCGCGGGCGGCAGGCTGGCGAGGAAGGTCGCGCCGTAGGGACGCATCACCAGGCGGTTGTCGCAGATCACCAGCACCCCGCGATCGGTGACGTCGCGGATCAGTCGCCCTACCCCCTGTTTAAGCGTGATGACCGCGTCCGGCAGCTGGACGTCGTCGAACGGATCGCCCCCGCGCAGACGGCAGTCCTCCATGCGCGCTTTCAGAAGCGGATCGTCCGGCGATGTGAACGGCAGCTTATCGATAATCACCAGCGAGAGCGTGTCGCCGCGCACGTCTACCCCTTCCCAGAAACTACTGGTCGCCACCAGCAGGGCATTACCGGCGCTGACAAACTGCTGGAGCAGCTGGCCTTTACTGGTTTCCCCCTGCAACAGCACCGGTAGCGTCATGGTGGCGCGGAACTGCTCGGCCAGATCGCGCATCATGGCGTGTGAGGTGCAGAGCATAAAGCAGCGCCCGTTGTTGGCCTCGATCATCGGCTTCAGCATGGCCGCCAGATGTCGCGCCGCGCCCGGCTGGTTAGGCAGCGGCAGATTGCGCGGCACGCACAGCAGCGCCTGTCTCTCATAGTCGAACGGGCTCGGCAGAAGCAGGGATTCCGCCTGCTCAATGCCGAGGCGCTCGGTAAAGTGGTGCAGATCGTCACTGACCGACAGCGTGGCCGAGGTAAAGACCCAGGTGCCGGGCTTTTGCGCCATCACCTCTTTAAATTTATCAGCAACGGTCAGCGGCGTGAGCGCCAGGGTGAAGTGGCGCGAGGTACATTCGTACCAGTAGCTGTAGCCCGGCTGGTTGATCTCTTTCAGCCGCTTCAGCCGCCCACGGTAAAGCGTGGCGCGCTCGAAGGCGGCGTCCAGCAGCGCTGAACGTCCGAGGGACAGTTTCGCCACGTCGTAACAGAGTTCAAGGGCATCATCGAGCAGCAGCAGCGCGCGCTGGATATTTTTGTCTGCGAGCAGTTCGCGCAGGTTGCCGCGATAGCCCGGCTCGCCAAGCTGTAAGCGGAAGTCCTGTGCGCATTGCGCCAGGCGGTCCGCGCACTTCTGCAACTGCTGGGTATCTTTGAGTTCGGTGCGATAGGCAATGGTAATATCTTTCGCCAGATCCTGAAGCTGACGACTGGAAAGCGACTGCCCAAAATACTGGCTGGCGATGTCCGGTAGCTGATGGGCTTCATCGAAGATCATCACCTCCGCCTCCGGGATCAGCTCGCCGAAACCACTGTCCTTGACCACCATATCCGCAAGAAACAGGTGATGGTTCACCACCACCACGTCGGCGTCCATCGCGGTTTTACGCGCTTTCACCACAAAACAGTCTTTATACAGCGGGCAGTCGCTGCCGAGGCAGTTGTCATTGGTGCTGGTCACCAGCGGCCAGGCCGGGGAGTCTTCCGGCACGCTCGCGCAGGTGCTGATGTCCCCCTCCTCCGTCTGGTTGGCCCAGGCGCGCAGGACGATCACATCGCTCAGGGTTTGTACCGGCAGGTCGCCGCCCGCCAGCGCCTGCTGTTCAAGACGCTCCAGACACAGGTAGTTAGAACGCCCTTTCAGCAAGGCCAGACGCCCTTTGTATTTCAGCGCTTTCGCCACCGTGGGTAAATCGCGGCTGTAGAGCTGATCCTGGAGCGCTTTTGATCCCGTAGAGATGATCACCTTCTTTTTCGCCCGCAGCGCAGGAGCGAGGTAAGCATACGTTTTCCCCGTACCGGTACCGGCCTCCACGACCAGCGGCTGCGCCTTGTCGATAGCGTGCGCAACGGCATGCGCCATCTGACGTTGGGGTTCGCGCGGTTTAAAGCCGGGAATAGCCTGTGCTAACTGACCTTCTGGGGAAAAATCGTCTGCCACGGTGTTCTCTCACTGTATTTTTGCACAGGGATTATGTCAGCCCCTTCTCTCCGGTGCCACCCCAAATAGTGACGACGGCGGAACATTATGGCAGTCTTGCCGCCTGACGACGAAAGATAACGAGGATACGTTTATGACAATTACGCGCATTGATGCCGAAGCCCGCTGGTCTGATGTGGTGATCCACAACCAGACGCTGTACTACACCGGCGTCCCTGCCAATCTGGACGCCGACGCCTTCGAGCAGACCGCCAACACCCTGGCGCAGATCGACGCCGTACTGGAAAAACAGGGCAGCGACAAATCCCGCATTCTGGATGCGACGATTTTTCTGGCGAATAAAGACGATTTCGCGGCGATGAATAAAGCATGGGATGCGTGGGTGGTGGCGGGTCACGCGCCTGTACGCTGCACCGTACAGGCCACGCTGATGAAACCGGAATATAAGGTTGAGATCAAGATTATCGCGGCAGTGTAAGCCGGTTATTCTTCATCTTCATCCTCAAAGCGCGCCACGATCCGCTCGCCGGTATGGGTGGCGCGAAGTTCTTCCGCGACCTGGGAAATTGCCTGTCCGCTGCTCATCCCCTGGGACATCAGCTCCTGAATACGTTCAACGGCTTTCTGCTGTTGGTCATGGCTGAGAGAAGGTAAACCTGCAAACATCGTTAACTCCTGCTAAATTATTCGCGCTAATTATTTCACGCTGCCCGGTAGTATGCCATACATGAACATGCGCTTCCCCACTGTTATGACCTTGCCCTGGCGTGCTGACGCCGCGGAGTTCTGGTTTGCCCGTCTGAGCCACCTTCCTTTTGCCATGCTGCTGCACTCCGGCCATGCGGATCACCCCTACAGCCGCTTTGATATTCTGGTGGCCGACCCGGTTAAAACGCTGACGACCGATGCGCTGTCGCCAACGGACGATCCGCTGATGCGGCTTCAGAACGAGATCGATGCTCTGGGCTTAACTGCCACACCTGATCCGGATCTGCCTTTCCAGGGGGGCGCGCTGGGCCTGTTTGGTTACGATCTGGGTCGCCGTTTCGAAAAGCTGCCCGAGCATGCGCAGGCGGATATTTCCCTGCCGGATATGGCGGTGGGGCTGTATGACTGGGCGCTGATCGTGGATCACCGTAAGCAGACGGTTTCTCTGCTGAGCCACCGGGACGTACAGGCGCGTCTGGCCTGGCTTGAGGCGCAACGGCCCGCCGCCCCGGAACACTTTATGCTGACCTCCGGCTGGCGCTCGAACATGAGCGCGGAGGAATACGCGGAAAAATTCTCCCGTGTGCAGGCGTATCTTCACAGTGGCGACTGTTATCAGGTCAACCTTGCCCAGCGTTTCCAGGCGGAGTACAAGGGAGACGAATGGCAGGCGTTTACCCGCCTCAATGCCAGCAATAAGGCCCCGTTCAGTGCATTTTTACGCTTTGAACACGGCGCCATACTCAGCCTTTCGCCTGAGCGTTTTATCCACCTGGCTGACGGTATGATTCAGACCCGCCCAATAAAGGGCACACTGCCGCGCCTTGCCAACGCCGACGCCGACCGCCAGCAGGCGGAGACGCTGGCGGCCTCTCCCAAAGATCGTGCTGAAAACCTGATGATTGTCGATCTGATGCGCAATGATATTGGTCGCGTCGCCGAGCCGGGCAGCGTGCGCGTGCCGGAGCTGTTCGTCGTGGAGCCATTCCCGGCGGTGCATCATCTGGTCAGCACCATCACCGCACGCCTGCCGGCCTCGCGAACCGCCTGCGATCTGCTCCGCGCCGCGTTTCCGGGCGGCTCCATCACCGGCGCGCCGAAGGTCCGGGCGATGGAGATCATCGACGAACTGGAACCACATCGCCGCAACGCCTGGTGCGGCAGCATCGGCTATGTGAGTCTGTGCGGCACCATGGATACCAGCATCACTATTCGCACCCTGACGGCGTGCGACGGTAACCTGTACTGTTCCGCAGGCGGTGGCATTGTGGCCGATAGCCAGGTCGAGGCGGAATATCAGGAAACCTTTGATAAAGTGAATCGTATCCTGAAACAACTGGAGAATTTACGGTGAAGAAAGACAACCTGACGCTGGATGATTTTCTGTCGCGCTTTCAGCTTCTGCGGCCCCAGGTTAGCCGCGCCACGCTGAATCAACGTCAGGCGGCGGTGCTGATCCCGGTCGTGCGCCGTGAGCAGCCGGGTCTGTTGCTTACCCAGCGCTCACCGCATATGCGAAAACACGCCGGTCAGGTTGCGTTTCCGGGCGGCGCGGTGGACAGCACCGATGCATCCCTGATTGCCGCCGCACTGCGTGAAGCGCATGAGGAAGTGGCGATCCCCCCGGAGACAGTCGAGGTGATCGGCGTGCTGCCGCCAGTGGACAGCGTAACCGGTTTTCAGGTCACGCCGGTCGTTGGCATTATTCCGCCCGATCTTCAGTATCACGCCAGCGTCGATGAAGTTTCAGCGGTGTTCGAAATGCCGCTGGAAGAGGCCCTTCGTCTGGGCCGCTATCACCCACTGGATATTCACCGCCGCGGACACGATCATCGGGTCTGGCTGTCGTGGTATCAGCATTATTTTGTCTGGGGCATGACGGCAGGCATCATTCGTGAGCTGGCCCTGCAAATCGGCCTGAAGCCTTGACTATACTTTACATTCCGCCCTTTTCTGGCAGGTTTGCGATCGGCGTCGCGCTATTAGCAAAACCATCGTTAACCATTAGTTTAATTCATGTGAATAGTTAAGCCGAGGTTGGTGTTCCCTCTTACACTATGCGCAGTTATAACATCGTTACTGGAACCCCAGTAACCCTGTCAGGAGTGTGAAAGTGATTAGTATATTCGACATGTTCAAAGTGGGGATTGGTCCTTCCTCTTCCCACACTGTAGGGCCGATGAAGGCCGGTAAACAGTTCGTCGATGATCTGGTCGAAAAAGGATTACTGGAAAGCGTTACCCGTGTCGCCGTAGACGTTTACGGTTCACTGTCATTAACGGGTAAAGGCCACCACACCGATATCGCCATTATTATGGGTCTGGCAGGCAATATGCCGGACACTATTGATATTGATGCCATTCCGGCATTTATCCGCGACGTGGAAACGCGCGGACGCTTACTGCTGGCTAACGGTCAGCACGAAGTGGACTTCCCGCAGGATGACGGGATGCGTTTTCGTAGCGACAACCTGCCGCTGCATGAAAACGGCATGACCATCCACGCCTGGAGCGGCGAAAAAGAGATCTACAGTAAAACCTACTACTCCATCGGCGGCGGCTTTATCGTTGACGAAGAACACTTTGGTAAAGAGAGCGCGGGCGACGTCAATGTGCCCTATCCGTTTAAATCGGCCACCGAGATGCTGGGCTACTGCAAAGAGACCGGTCTGTCCCTGTCCGGCATGGTGATGCAGAACGAACTGGCGCTGCACAGCAAGAAAGAGATCGAAGACTATTTTGCTAACGTGTGGCAAACCATGCGCGCCTGTATTGACCGCGGGATGAACACCGAGGGTGTTCTGCCTGGGCCTCTGCGCGTACCGCGTCGTGCCTCTGCGCTGCGCCGCATGCTGGTCACCACCGACAAGTTCTCCAATGACCCAATGAACGTGGTCGACTGGGTGAACATGTTTGCCCTCGCGGTTAACGAAGAGAACGCAGCGGGTGGTCGCGTGGTGACGGCGCCGACCAACGGCGCGTGCGGTATCGTTCCGGCGGTGCTGGCCTATTACGATCACTTTATTGAGCCCGTGACACCGGATATCTATATCCGTTATTTCCTCGCGGCAGGCGCTATCGGCGCGCTGTACAAAATGAATGCGTCCATCTCTGGTGCCGAAGTAGGCTGTCAGGGTGAAGTGGGCGTGGCCTGCTCTATGGCGGCAGCGGGTCTGGCGGAACTGTTGGGCGCCAGCCCTGAGCAGGTGTGCGTGGCGGCGGAAATCGGTATGGAGCACAACCTCGGTCTGACCTGTGACCCGGTTGCCGGTCAGGTGCAGGTGCCGTGCATTGAGCGTAACGCCATCGCCTCCGTCAAAGCGATCAACGCCTCGCGTATGGCGATGCGCCGTACCAGCGAGCCACGCGTGTCGCTGGATAAGGTTATTGAAACCATGTACGAAACCGGCAAGGACATGAACGCGAAGTACCGTGAGACCTCGCGCGGCGGTCTGGCCATTAAGGTGCAGTGCGACTAAGCCTTCCTTTCGCCCATCTGCAACGGATGGGCGAATTTTCCCCTCTCGTCTCGTCGCTTCACGTATTCCCCACTACACTGTCACTGTTGCGTCTGGCTTTTCTGGCCGGTGCTTAACAGGCGACCGTTCATGCAAACTGCACAAACGATCATTAAAGACTATCGCCGAAAACGCGTTATCGTCTGTGTCACGGTTGCGCTCGTTACGCTCGTCCTGACGCTGGGCATTCGCTTTATTTCACAGCGCAACATAAATCAGGATCGGATCCACGACTTTACCCACCACACCGTGCGTGCGCTTGATAAGGTGCTTCTCTCGTTAGAGGTCCAGCGTGAAACGCTACTTTCACTGGTTGGCATACCCTGTTCCGAAGCAAATCTAATCCTGCGAAAACAGGCGGCGATCCTCCAGACCGTACGCTCCATCGCCCTCATTCAAGACGGAATACTGTATTGCTCAAGCGTCTTTGGCAGCCGTAATGTGCCCGTCAGTGAGTTTGTGCCGGAGCTTCCAGTCAGTGAATCCAGGCTGCTGCTGTCGACTGACCGGTGGCTGGTAAAAGGCAGCCCGGTACTGATTCAGTGGTCTCCCGTTGCGGGCGACGGCAACGACGGGGTGATGGAGGTGGTGAATATCGATCTCATCACTAAAATGATTCTCGAGCCGCAGCGGCCGCAGATCACCGACGTTGTCCTGAGAGTAGGAGATAACTTCCTCCGCGACGGGCAACAGGTGACGACTACGCCGACCTTCGATGAAAACGCCTCCCTGCTGGAACAGTCGTCACAACATTACCCTTTCAGCGTCACGGTGAGCGGCCCCGGGCCTGGCGAAATGGCGTTAAAAAATCTGCCCACCCAGCTGCCGCTGGCGTTGATGCTCAGCTTACTGATGGGCTATATCGCCTGGCTCGCCACGGCGCGGCGAATCAGTTTCACCTGGGAAATCAACATGGGAATTGCGGCCCGGGAGTTTGAACTCTTCTGCCAGCCGCTGGTGAATGCCCGCACCCGGGAATGCGCCGGCGTCGAGATCCTCCTGCGCTGGAACAACCCGCGTCAGGGATGGATTTCGCCCGATGTCTTTATCCCTCTGGCCGAAGAACATAACCTGATTGTTCCGCTTACCCGCTACGTCATCAGCGAAACGGTGCGGCAGATAGGCTATTTCCCTGCCTCGCGCGATTTCCATATCGGCATTAACGTGGCCGCCAGCCATTTTCGCCGCGCTGCGCTTATCCAGGATCTCAACCGCATCTGGTTTAACGCCAGCCCTGTTCAACAGTTGATCGTGGAGTTAACCGAACGCGATGCGTTGCTGGATGTGGATTACCGCATCGTGCGGGAGCTGCACCGCAAAGGGGTGAAACTTGCGATTGATGATTTTGGTACCGGCAACAGCTCACTTTCATGGCTAGAAAAACTGCATCCGGATGTGCTGAAAATTGATAAATCCTTCACCACCGCGATCGGCACCGACGCCGTGAACTCAACGGTAACAGATATTATTATTGCGCTTGGCCAGCGACTGAATATTGAACTGGTTGCGGAAGGGGTGGAAACCGAGGAGCAGTCACGCTACCTGCGCCGTCACAGCGTACATATTTTGCAGGGGTACTTGTATGCGCGGCCAATGCCGCTGCGCGAGTTTCCGAAATGGCTGGCGGAAAGCCACTCTCCGCCAGCCCGTCACAACGGACACATCGTGCCCTTACTGCCGTTACGCTAGATAACGTTACTCTTCTTCGTCGTGCGCAGAGTGCTCTTTAACAATACGCACCATATCAACGCGATAGTCGTTGGCTTCGACGATGGTAATTTGCAGCGGCGGCAGCTCCAGCACATCACCGATACGCGGGATCTGCCCGTTAACGGAGATCACCAGCCCCGCCACGGTGGCAATGTCTTCATCATCATTGACCACGTTTTCAACGCCCAGCGTGTGCGAGAGCGCGTGCAGGTCGGTGGTGCCTTTCACCAGCCAGCCGTCACCGTCGGCAACGATTTCCGGGGTTTCATCCGCATCAGGGAATTCACCGGCAATGGCTTCCAGCACGTCCAACGGCGTCACCAGGCCCTGTACCACACCAAATTCGTTGGTGACGATAACAAAGCTCCCGCGAGCACGACGCAATACGCCCAGCAGGTTGATCGGATCCAGCGTTTCAGGCACCACGATTGCGGGCGACGCGGCCGCTACGGCCTCGACGTTAACGCCCTCTTCCAGCGCCACCAGCATCTCTTTCGCGCGTACCACACCGATGATCTCATCCAGCTCACCCCGGCAGACCGGGAACAGGCTGTGCGGCGAGGAGAGCAGCTGCTGACGAATTTCGTCGACGCTCAGGTTGGCGTCCACCCAGCTGATTTCGCCGCGCGGCGTCATAATACCGCGCAGGGAGCGGGAAGCCAGCGAAAGCACGCCATTGATCATGTAGCGTTCTTCTTCCACAAACGCGCCTTCCGGCACCGGAACCGGGTTGCGGTTCTCGTTATCAGCCTGCACGTTCACCTGACGACGCCCGCCCATCAGTCGCAGAATCGCATCTGCGGTACGGGCTCGCAGCGGCTGATTCGACTGCTGCTTAATAAAGTTACGGCGCGCAATCTGGTTAAACAGCTCGATCAGAATCGAGAAGCCAATCGCGGCGTACAGGTAGCCTTTCGGAATATGGAAGCCAAACCCTTCTGCCACCAGACTCAGACCAATCATCAGCAGGAAGCTCAGACACAGCACAACGACCGTCGGATGCTGGTTGACGAAACGCGTCAGCGGTTTCGACGCCAGCAGCATTACCGCCATCGCAATCACCACCGCCGCCATCATCACCGGCAGATGGTTCACCATGCCGACCGCCGTAATCACCGCATCCAGTGAGAAGACCGCATCAAGCACCACAATCTGGAGAACAACCACCCAGAAGCTGGCATAACCCTTACCGTGGCCATCATCGTGCTGCCGGTTCTCCAGCCGTTCATGCAGCTCTGTTGTGGCTTTGAACAGCAGGAACAGTCCCCCTACCAGCATAATTAAATCGCGGCCGGAGAAGGTGAAATCCATGACGGTGAACAGGGGCTTCGTCAGGGTGACCATCCACGAGATAACAGACAGTAAGCCCAGACGCATGATCAGCGCCAGCGAGAGGCCGATCAGACGGGCTTTATCACGCTGTTTCGGCGGCAGTTTATCTGCGAGGATGGCGATAAACACCAGGTTATCAATACCGAGAACGATCTCCAGCACGACCAGCGTAAGCAAGCCTACCCAGATTGACGGGTCCATTAAGAATTCCATGACACGCCCCTGCTAAAGGAATGACAAAACGGTGCCCCGCTAATGTCGGGCATTTCAAAGGGAATGAGAGTCGATGCGTGGCGAAGATCGCCGGTGATTAAGGCGCGGAATGGCCTGGAAGATGACTGACGTCGGTGACGGTCCATATAGTGGGCTGTAGCCCTATACTCCTGAATAATTAAACGGACGCTAAACATATCAGAGACAATTGGTTTTTAGCAAAGATTTACGTTCCTTTGCAAACTTCTGTAACACACGCGGATTATCTTAGAGAAAAATCTGTAAGGCGTAGCTAAATTACGGATCTTCATCACATAAATTATTTTTTCACTATCTAAAATAATTCGCGGAAGTCTTAGTTTTTTGAACTCTAACCCTTATCTGAATCGATTCGGTTCGCCAATACGATTCTCAGTACGCCTGCCTGGCAGACGTATAAATGATAATAAAAGGAGGTAGCAAGTGACCATTGCTATTGTCATAGGCACACATGGTTGGGCTGCGGAGCAGTTACTCAAAACGGCAGAAATGCTGTTGGGCGAGCAGGAAAACGTCGGCTGGATCGATTTCGTTCCCGGTGAAAATGCCGAGACGCTGATTGAAAAATACACTGCTCAGCTTGAGAAGCTGGATACCAGCAAAGGCGTGCTGTTTCTCGTGGATACATGGGGCGGCAGCCCGTTCAACGCTGCCAGCCGCATTGTCGTCGATAAAGAGCATTATGAAGTCGTCGCCGGGGTGAATATCCCGATGTTGGTGGAAACCTTCATGGCGCGTGACGACAACCCAGGCTTTGACGAGCTGGTGGCGCTGGCGGTGGAAACCGGTCGCGAAGGCGTGAAGGCGCTGAAAGCGCAGCCGGTTGAAAAACCTGCCCCTGCCCCTGCTGCACCAAAAGCCGCTGCACCGGCGAAGCCAATGGGTCCGAACGATTACATGGTTATCGGCCTTGCGCGTATTGATGACCGTCTGATCCACGGCCAGGTGGCGACGCGCTGGACCAAAGAGACCAACGTACAACGCATCATCGTGGTCAGTGACGAAGTGGCCGCCGACACTGTCCGTAAAACCCTTCTTACCCAGGTTGCACCGCCGGGCGTCACCGCGCACGTCGTGGATGTCGCCAAAATGATCCGCGTTTACAACAACCCGAAATACGCGGGCGAACGCGTGATGCTTCTGTTCACCAACCCGACAGACGTTGAACGCATTGTTGAAGGCGGCGTGAAAATCACCTCCGTTAACATTGGCGGTATGGCTTTCCGTCAGGGCAAAACGCAGGTCAACAACGCGATTTCAGTGGATGCGAAAGATATCGAGGCCTTCAACAAGCTGAATGCACGCGGTATCGAGCTGGAAGCCCGTAAGGTTTCCACGGATCAGAAACTGAAAATGATGGATTTGATCGGCAAAGTGGGGAAATAAGCCCGGGCCGGTTTTTCATATAGAGCTTATGTAATAGGAGAAGTGCAATGGAGATTACTACTCTTCAGATTGTGCTGGTGTTCATCGTCGCGTGTATTGCGGGTATGGAGTCCGTACTTGATGAATTTCAGTTCCACCGACCTCTGGTGGCCTGTACGTTGATTGGCGCCGTTCTCGGTGACATGAAAACCGGTATCATCATCGGTGGTACCCTGGAAATGATCGCCCTCGGCTGGATGAACATCGGTGCGGCAGTTGCGCCAGATGCCGCGCTGGCGTCCATTATTTCGACCGTTCTGGTTATCGCCGGTCATCAGAGTATTGGTGCCGGTATCGCGCTGGCCATCCCGCTGGCCGCAGCGGGTCAGGTGCTGACCATTATTGTCCGTACTATTACCGTGGCCTTCCAGCACGCGGCGGATAAGGCGGCCGAAAACGGCAACCTCACCGCGCTCTCCTGGATCCACGTTTCTTCCCTGTTCCTGCAAGCGATGCGTATCGCGATCCCTGCAGTTATCGTGGCGATTTCTGTCGGTACCAGCGAAGTTCAGGGCATGCTGAATGCGATCCCTGAAGTGGTCACCAGCGGTCTGAATATCGCCGGGGGTATGATCGTGGTGGTCGGTTATGCGATGGTCATCAACATGATGCGCGCGGGCTACCTGATGCCATTCTTCTACCTCGGCTTCGTTACCGCTGCGTTCACCAACTTCAACCTGGTTGCGCTGGGTGTGATTGGTGCGGTGATGGCGATTCTTTATATCCAGCTCAGCCCGAAATACAACCGTGTCGCGGGTGCCCCTGCGCAGGCTGCTGGTAACAACGATCTCGATAACGAACTGGACTAACAGGTGAGCGAAATGGTTGATATGACAAAAACTACCACTGAGAAAAAACTCACTCCGGGTGATATTCGTGGCGTGTTCATCCGTTCTAACCTGTTTCAGGGTTCATGGAACTTCGAACGTATGCAGGCGCTCGGCTTCTGCTTCTCCATGGTGCCGGCCATCAAACGCCTGTATCCGGAAAACAACGAAGCACGCCGTCAGGCAATTAAGCGTCATCTGGAATTCTTCAACACCCATCCTTATGTTGCGGCGCCGGTTCTGGGCGTGACGCTGGCGATGGAAGAGCAGCGTGCGAACGGGGCTGAAATCGACGATGGTGCCATCAACGGTATCAAAGTTGGTCTGATGGGGCCGCTGGCAGGCGTGGGCGACCCGATTTTCTGGGGTACCGTGCGTCCGGTCTTTGCGGCGCTGGGCGCCGGGATCGCCATGAGCGGCAGCCTGCTCGGTCCTCTGCTGTTCTTCATCCTGTTCAACGCGGTGCGTCTGCTGACCCGTTACTACGGCGTGGCGTACGGCTATCGTAAAGGTGTGGATATCGTTAAGGATATGGGCGGCGGCTTCCTGCAAAAACTGACTGAGGGGGCGTCAATTCTCGGCCTGTTTGTAATGGGGGCGCTGGTTAACAAGTGGACGCACGTAAACATCCCGCTGGTGGTATCAACGATCACCGGTCAGGATGGTCAGACGCGCGTTACCACCGTGCAAACCATTCTGGACCAGCTGATGCCGGGCCTGGTACCGCTGCTGTTAACCTTCGCCTGTATGTGGCTGCTGCGTAAGAAAGTGAACCCGCTTTGGATCATCGTTGGCTTCTTCGTCATCGGTATCGCGGGCTACGCTGTCGGCCTGCTGGGTCTGTAATAAAATGCGTTACTGACCGGGGGCTTGCCCCCGGTCTTTTTATCTGGAGGATGAATGACTGTCACGGACACCGTACTGGTTTTATTTATTGTTGCCCTTCTGGCTTACGCGATCTATGACGAGTTTATTATGCCTCGCCGCCACGGCGAGACGCTGCTGACCCTTCCCCTCTTACGCCGTGGACGTATTGATGCGTTTATCTTCGCCGGTCTGGTAGTCATCCTCATTTACAATAATGTGACCAGCCACGGCGCAATATTAACCACATGGTTATTATGTGCGCTGGCATTAATGGCGATTTACCTGTTCTGGATCCGCTCGCCAAAACTCATTTTTAAAAAACACGGATTCTTCTTCGCCAATGTCTGGATAGAATATAACCGTATTAAAGAGATGAATTTATCCGAAGACGGGGTTCTGGTGATGCAATTAGAACAACGCCGCCTGCTCATCCGGGTCAGAAATATTGATGACCTGGAAAAGATATACAAATTACTTGTTAAAACTCAATGAGTTATCATTATAGCATCGGCTATATATTGCATTATTCTTGAACCAGCAATATAGCCGGTGCTATATCTCCACTGTTAATTGACTTATATTTATTAACGATATTTTCACGCATAAATCTAAATGAAAATCGTTATCAACATAGTGGCTATATAAAGCCATCTTCGTTGTTGTTTTATATTCTCAAAATATGTTAAGGTTGCGCCCGTCGTTGGGGAGTAGCCGATTTCCTGCCTGCGGGAAATGTACGTGTCAACATACTCGTTGAAAAACGTGGCGCGTACGGATCGTTTTTAAGCACAATTACTGTGCCAGAAGCGATCAGGCGAGACCATAGATACATCAACTGCTGTTTACTGGGGGCAGTGATGTGTCATATGGATATCCCCGGTCTGGACGCTCTTATGAATATCTCCGCTACGATCCTTCTGGCTTTTGGCATGTCCATGGACGCATTTGCCGCCTCTATCGGCAAAGGTGCCACTCTCCATAAACCTAAATTTTCCGAAGCCCTGCGTACCGGTCTCATCTTTGGCGCTATCGAAACGCTGACGCCGCTTATCGGCTGGGGACTGGGGATGCTCGCCAGCCAGTTTGTGCTGGAGTGGAATCACTGGATTGCTTTCGTGCTGCTGGTGTTCCTCGGCGGACGTATGGTGATTGAAGGTTTTCGTGGCAACGGCGATGAAGATGATGCGCCGCTGCAACGCCACGGCTTCTGGCTTCTGGTGACAACCGCCATCGCAACCAGCCTGGATGCAATGGCCGTGGGTGTCGGTCTGGCGTTTTTGCAGGTCAATATTATCGCCACCGCGCTGGCGATTGGCTGCGCCACGCTGATCATGTCAACGCTGGGGATGATGGTGGGTCGGTTCATTGGCCCGCTGTTAGGCAAACGCGCCGAAATTCTGGGCGGTATCGTGTTGATCGGGATTGGTGCCCAAATCCTTTGGGCACACTTCGCGGGTTAACCTTCGCGCTGCCAGCAATGGATGCTGAAATCCGTCTGGCAGCGAAATTCTGTCTGCGCTGCCAGCGTTTCCCACACCTCTGGTTTTGCCCGCCACGCAAACGGCGTCATTTGCAGTAACGCCACCGCTTCACTTCCCTGCAACGTCATTTCATACGCTACCGACTGCGCCTGCTTTAACGCAAAGCCTGCCAGCTGTTCAGAGTGCGGCGCATGCAGGTGAACTTCATCATAGATCAGCCCTTTTAGCTCCAGCAGATGACGCGGCCCTGGCGTGACGGTGATAACCCAGCCACCGGGCTTAACGACGCGCGCCAGCTCCTCTGCCTTGCACGGCGCATAGATACGCACCACGGCGTCCATACTCGCTTTTTCAAACGGCAGGCGGTGGCTGGAGGCCACGCAGAACGTTACCGCTGAGTAGCGTTTGGCTGCCGCACGGATTGCCACTTTCGACACGTCCAGCCCGTAAGTTTCGGCGCCCTTCTCAGCCGCTACGTCAGCAAACGTGGCGGTGTAGTAGCCTTCGCCGCAGCCGATATCCAGCATGGCGGATGCGCCTTCTGTCAGATATTCACGGAGTATGGCGACAACGGCATCCCTGAGCGGTTGATAATGCCCGGCATCGAGAAACGCCCGGCGCGCCTGCATCATCTCCGCGCTGTCACCCGGGTCCCGGGAGCGCTTGTGCTGTACCGGCAGAAGATTTACATAGCCCTCTTTCGCCCGGTCAAACTGATGTCCCTGTGGACAGATAAACGTTTTCTCCGCGCGCGTCAGCGGCGCGTGGCAAAGGGGACAACTGAAAGACATGACAGCTCCATGGCGTAAACCAAAAGGCGAAGTGTACCGCTATTCGCCAGGGTTATAAACGGCTGGGTGATGCATCACGATCAGATGGTCAGAATCTGCCGGCAGCCCGTCAGGCTTTACGTTTTCCAGACGCAGAACGTTCCCCATAATTTCGCTGAAAACGGGCGCGGAAACGGCCCCGCCGTAATAGGCACCGTTTTGCGGATCGTTAATCACCACCACCAGCGCAAAACGGGGATCGCTGGCAGGCGCAACGCCTGCGGTATAGGCGACGTATTTATCCACATACTTACCGTGTTCATCGATTTTTTTGGCCGTCCCGGTTTTTATCGCCACGCGATAGTTACGCACCGCCGCTTTGATTCCACCACCGCCGGGTAATGCGACGCTCTCCATCATGTGCTCCACCTCGTGAACAATTTCCTCGGGCATCACCCGCTTGCCAATCACCGGCGGATCGATTCGGGTGATGGACAGAGGCCGTTCAATGCCATAGCTGCCGATGGTGGCATACACATGCGCCAGCTGGAGGGGGGTTACCATCAGGCCATATCCAAAGGCAAAGGTCGCCCGGTCTAACTGGCTCCAGAATTTCCGCTGCGGCAGTAAACCTGCGCTTTCTCCCGTTAAGCCAAGCCCGGTACTCTCGCCAAAGCCAAAGTGTTTATAGGTATCCAGTAACCGTTGCACAGGCATCGCCAGCGAAAGACGGGACACGCCCGTGTCACTGGATTTTTGCAGGATGCCGGTCATCGTCAGCTCGGGATAGTAGCCCACATCGCGGATACGATGGCCATCAATGGTGTAGGGATGCGTGTCTATGACGCTGTCAGGCTGTACCAGCCCCTGCTGTAGCGCCGTCATCAGCACCAGAGGCTTAACGGTAGAGCCAGGTTCAAAGGTGTCGCTGATCGCGCGATTGCGAAAATCATCCAGCGTTGCCCCTTCCCGGTTGTTGGGGTTGAAGTCGGGGAAGCTCGCCATTGCCAGAATTTCGCCCGTCTGGATATTAATTAGCACCGACGCGCCTGACTCAGCTTTGTTCCACGCCACGGCATTATCCAGCGCGTCTTCGGTGATAGTTTGCAGGCGTTCATCGATACTAAGCTGGATATTATGTGCAGGTACGGGAGCCACCTCCGTGAGGTTCTCCACCACATGTCCGTAGCGATCTTTCCTGACCAGCCGCACGCCTGCCTTCCCGGTAAGCTGCGTGTTGAAGCTTTTCTCGACACCCTCAATGCCCTGACCATCAATATTGGTGAAGCCAATCAGGTTCGCCGCCACGTGCCCGGCAGGATAAAAGCGGCGGGACTCATCGCGAAGGTTGATACCCGGAAGACGCAGCTTATCGATCCACTTTGCCTGGGAGGGATCAACCTGACGGGCAAGGTAAATAAATCGCCCGTGCGGGTTACTGTTGATTCGCGATGCGAGCGTGCTCAGAGAAAGATGTAAGGCGTTTGCCAGGGCCTGCCAGCGCGAATCATAACCGATCCCCCCTTTTTCCAGCACTGTTTTGGGATCGGCCCAGACGGCCTGGACAGGTACGCTCACCGCAAGGGGTCGTCCTTCACGGTCCACAATCATCCCCCGCGGGGCGTCTATCGCCACTTCGCGCAGGGAGCGCATATCCTCCTGCTTAACCAGATTATCCGGTTTGATAATTTGCAGCCACGCCACGCGGCCCAGCAGAAACGCAAGACTACAAAAGATAGCGAGACACAGAAGTGCAAAACGTGCCGGAGTAAAGTTTCCGGTGGTCGTTATTGTCTTTTTTTTCACCTTAACCCCAGGGCTGTTGATCAACGCCCTGATTTAACGGGAAAAGCTGATAATAAGGCGGGAAAACAATGCTAATATTCTCGCGGGTTTGCAACAAGATAATAACAGCGGAGGATTACGTAATATTTTGAAAAATAAGTGAATAAAAAAGCCCCGCATCGGCGAGGCTTATGTCTGGGATCGAAGCGCTGAGCGCTTCAGTCAGCAGTGATTCGATCAGATAGCAGTTACGTTAACCGCAGCTGGGCCTTTCTGGCCATCCTGAATTTCGAACTCAACGTTCTGGCCTTCAGCCAGAGTTTTGAAGCCGTTACCCTGGATTGCAGAGAAGTGTACGAACACATCTTTGCTGCCGTCAGCAGGAGTAATGAAACCAAAACCTTTAGACTCGTTGAACCACTTAACTTGACCTTTAATCTTTGCCATTTGCAAAATTCCTTAGAGTGTTTTCTTAGCCCGCAGGCTTTGACTTAGATAAAACTGAGACATTACTGCTTGAGGCACTAATATAAGGTTCGGCAGAGAAGCGGTATTCAACGACAACGTGTTTACTCAGGACTTCTTTACTGAAAATGCCACACATAAACAGAACTGTACCTCGTTTGACCCAAAACGTGTTATCACACACAACGTTTAATATGGCAAGCCATTTTTAAACATGTCTCGATCCGCCGCACAAATTCAGGTGTTACTCCATAACAATCTGCACAGTTATGCGAATTGTCAAATGAAGCGCTACCTGACCTCACTGCCCGCAGGGTGCGTTGACGTGCCCTGTAATCAAAGACTTTTTAAACATAGCTCAATCATTTCAAAGCGTCCATCCCAATCCCTGATTTTCTTTAAAAGAATGACTGAGTTAGAACATTTTGTGAAAAGTTATGCTGAAAACATTGCAACGCACCGACATGTGTCAGGGAATATACGATGTTAATTACATTTTGCTAATTGTATTAAAATCCACCATTTAATTAGCGTTATTCTGCACCAAAATAATGAAATTTTTATGACTCTGCCTCAAAACAAGGCAAGCAAAACGTTTCGATAAAAATAAAACACTTCGGGAAAGATAAAACACACAATTTATTCAACGAAACGGTAATTATCGAATAAGGATAAATATTCACCAGTTTTCAGTATGCTGAAACAATAGTTAACTGCTGCTTAATTATATGTTGGGATGTTGTGGATCACATTTGATAAGGGAGGGGATTTACGCCGTACGTCAGGCCACCTCCCTTTCCGGGCAAACTATCGTTCGGCTACCAGGCGAATGAAGTCTTCCTCGTCCTGTTGTTGAGCAACAGCGTCCTTAGGTACCGCTTTCTCCTCCGGCTCGTTGGCTTCGCACAGACGACGCAGCAACGCATTCTGCCGTTTCTGCTGATCGAGCAATGCTTCCAGCAGTTCAATCTGCTCGTTTGTGCGGGAGCTGGCGCGGTTAACGAAGAACCACAGTACCAGCCCAACGACCAGCACCACCAAAGACATTACCAGGGATGCAATGCTCAGCAGCCCCGAATTCAGTAACTCACCCATTTCACCACCTCAGTAAAAACAGTCATTTTACCACTGCCGCCACGTAAGGACATCACTCAGCGTAAAAATGGCCTCTACCAGGGGATAAACTTATTGATTGAACAAATGCCGCTAAAGAATTGTACATCCTGATCGCACATCACATTGATAGTCTGCGTCCACAGCACCACACAAGCTATCAACACTATAATCAGAATTACCCAGCGTATTTTTTTCACTCCACACTCCGTCTTATGACCTGATGCAGCCAGGTTATCACGGTTATCTTAAACAGGGGCTAACTGTACCTTCAACAGACGCTTTTCGGAATCGTGCACTTGTTTCACTGCGTAAACCCGTTACGCTTACTCCATGACAACAAAGAAAAAAGAGGCAACGATGCGTTTACTTATTCGTACAGTAATTGTACTGGCCATTGTGTGGATCGGCCTGTTATTAAGTGGGTACGGCGTATTAATGGGAAGCAAAGAAAATGCCGCGGGTCTGGGTATCCAGTGTAAATATCTTACCGCCCGGGGGGTAAGCACGGCGCAGTACATTCATTCCGACAGCGGGATCATCGGGTTAACCAACTGTCCTGTGCTGCGTAAATCATCTGATGTGATTGATAACGGTTAATCAGCGTTGAATTTCGCTTACAAGAACGCCGCACTGTTGCGGCGTTTTTATTGAAAGCGTCGATCAGAACGGATAATCGTTATATCCCATCTGCTCTGAAATTTTGCGCGCTGCGGTATGCAGGATCGCCACATATTCATGAAGACGCTCTTCAGAGAAACGCAGCGTTGGGAACGAAATGCTCAGGCCCGCAATGACAACGCCGAAGCGGTCAAATACCGGCACACCGATGCAACGCAGCCCCTCTTCCTGCTCTTCGTTATCTTCCCCGTAACCCTGCTCACGCACGTTATCCAGCACGCTCAGCAGTTCATCCGTACTGGTAATGGTGCGGTCGGTGCTGCGTTT
Source organism: Enterobacter cloacae complex sp. CDL013 (assembly GCF_049238805.1). Lineage (NCBI taxonomy): Bacteria > Pseudomonadati > Pseudomonadota > Gammaproteobacteria > Enterobacterales > Enterobacteriaceae > Enterobacter > Enterobacter cloacae complex sp. CDL013. Next base: position 181,424 of record NZ_JBMKGT010000006.1, read on the forward strand.
GTACTCCACCCCGTCAAGGATCTGCTTCACCTCTTCGCGATCGCGCCAGGCCAGCAGTACTTTACCAATTGCGGTGCTGTAGAGCGGGTTACGACGACCGATGCGTGAATACATGCGCAGGTTGTACATGGAGTCAATTTTGTGGATGTAAACAATGCTGTCTTCATCCAGCGCACCGAGGTGAATTGTCTCTTTCGTCAGTCGTGAAAGTTCACGCATCTGAATGTCAGCGCTGCGGATCAGATCCACGTTCTGCAAGGCGCGGGCGCCCAGTTCAAACAGTTTCAGCGTCAGAGAATATTTTTCTGATTCTCCTTCCTGCGCGACATAACCCAATGATTTCATCGTCTGCAAAAAGCGATAAACGGTGCTTTTCGACATCATCACACGCTGCGACAACTCTGTAATACCAATTTCACGCTCTTCTCCGAGCGCCTGCAAGATGCCAAACACCTTCAGCACGGAAGAAACAGAATCTGGCTGCTTATCCAAATCTGCGATTGCCATTTATCACCTCATGGAGAGTGTTTTATAAAAATCAGAACCGGTTTTTATTATAAATTCGTGTGATGCGTGCTGCAATCTATCTGGGTTTACTTCGTTACAAATCTGCGACATAAAACCGAAATAACGATGCTAAAATAGTTACTCTGAAAATAATTTCACGCTGAGTCATTCTTTTCCCATGCAAAAAAACGTTTCTGATGGCCTGCCCTTACCGCAGCGGTACGGGGCAATTGCCACTATTGTCATCGGTATTTCGATGGCTGTCCTTGACGGTGCGATTGCCAACGTTGCTCTTCCTACCATTGCAAAAGACCTTAATGCTTCTCCCGCAAGCTCTATCTGGATTGTGAACGCGTACCAGATAGCAATTGTGATTTCCCTCCTGTCACTCTCTTTCCTGGGCGATATGTTTGGCTATCGCCGGGTTTACCAGTGCGGGCTGGTGGTCTTTACCCTCACCTCGCTCTTCTGTGCCCTTTCCGATTCACTGCACACCCTCACCCTGGCGCGTATCGCGCAGGGCTTTGGCGGCGCGGCGCTAATGAGCGTGAACACGGCCCTCATACGGCTTATCTATCCTCACCGCCACCTGGGGCGCGGCATGGGCATTAATTCCTTTATTGTGGCCGTGTCGTCCGCTGCCGGGCCGACGATTGCCGCCGCCATTCTGTCCGTTGCCTCGTGGCAGTGGCTGTTTGCCATTAATGTGCCGCTGGGTATTGTGGCGATCTTCTTCGCCCTGCGCTATCTTCCGGAAAATGGTCCGAAAAACACCATGCCGCGTTTTGACCTGCCCAGCGCCGTGATGAACGCGCTGACCTTTGGCCTGCTGATTACCGCGCTGAGCGGATTTGCGCAGGGGCAGTCTCTGTCGCTCATTGCCGCAGAAATCGTTGCCATGCTTATCATCGGATTTTTCTTCGTACGACGTCAGCTGGCGCTGCCCGTGCCGTTACTGCCGGTGGATTTGCTGCGTATTCCGCTGTTTTCGCTATCCATTTGTACCTCCATTTGCTCGTTCTGCGCCCAGATGCTGGCGCTGGTTGCGCTGCCGTTCTTTTTGCAGAGCGTGATTGGCCGTTCGGAAGTGGAAACAGGCTTGCTGCTCACGCCCTGGCCTCTGGCAACCATGGTGATGGCCCCGCTGGCCGGTTACCTTATTGAGCGCGTTCATGCCGGGCTTCTGGGGGCGATTGGGCTGGTTGTCATGGCGGTGGGACTGTTTGCACTGGCGCTCCTGCCCGCCTCGCCAGGGGATCTGGATATTATCTGGCGCATGATCCTGTGCGGGGCCGGTTTTGGTCTGTTCCAGTCCCCTAATAACCACACGATTATCACCTCTGCCCCACGTCATCGCAGCGGTGGCGCCAGCGGGATGCTGGGCACGGCAAGACTGTTAGGGCAAAGCACCGGGGCCGCACTGGTAGCCTTGATGTTTAACCTGGCCGGGCAGAATGCGACACACGTTGCGCTGATTACCGCAGGGACACTGGCGACCCTCGCGGCTGTCATTAGCGGTCTTCGTGTCACCCAGCCAAAGGCGCAGGCATAAAAAAACCGGGCGGAGAAGGACTCCTGCCCGGTTGTTTTCAACCCGATTACGTTACTTCAGATATTCGCCGCTACGCAGCGCTTCAATACGTTTATCCAGCGGCGGGTGAGACATAAACAGCTCGCTCAGCGACTTTGACTTGCCGTTGATGCAGAAGGCCATCATGCTGTTTGCTTCCTGCGGCTCGTAGCTGGTTTTAAGACGTTGCAGCGCAGCAATCATCTTTTCACGACCCACCAGTTTCGCGGAACCGGCATCCGCATGGAACTCACGATGACGGGAGAACCACATGGTAATAATGCTTGCCAGGATACCGAACACCAGCTCCAGCACCATTGAAACAGCAAAATAGATCAGCGGGTTGCCGTTGCTCTCTTCACCCTCATCACGGTTGCCACCCATAAACCCGGCAGCAATCTGCGCCAGAATACGGGAAATAAAGATAACGAAGGTGTTCACCACGCCCTGGATCAGGGTCATGGTGACCATATCGCCGTTGGCGATGTGGCTGATCTCGTGAGCAATAACCGCTTCCGCTTCGTCACGGCTCATGTTTTGCAGCAGACCGGTGCTGACGGCCACCAGGGACGCGTCACGACGCGCACCGGTAGCAAACGCGTTGATATCCGGCGCGTGGTAGATGGCTACCTGCGGCATGGCAATGCCCGCCTGCTTTGACTGCTGAGCAACCGTGCTCATCAGCCACTGCTCCATATCGTTACGCGGTTGCTCAATAACTTCACCGCCCACGGATTTCAGTGCCATCCACTTCGACATTAGCAGTGAAATGAAAGAGCCACCGAAACCAAACAGCAGCGCCATAATCAACAGACCCTGAACGCTGCTCGACTGAATTCCCGTCAGGCTTAGCACCAGCCCGAATACCACCATCACCGCCAGGTTGGTGAGCAGGAAGAGCGCGATTCGCATCATAATATTCTTTTAACCTCAGTTTAACAAAACGCACTATGCGATTACCCACATCGTATGGGTATTACGGCTATTTTCAAGCATCCAGACGGCGTAAGTCACCAGAAAGACACAACTTTACACAATTGGAAATCTGCCTGACGGAAGGATGAGGAACAAAAAGAAACAGGCACAATTTCTTGTGCCTGTTGGGGGATTATTTTGTCGGAGCAGGTTGCACAGCAGGTTTCTCTTTTTCCAGCTTCGCGAGATCAAGCGCGATATGCACCGTCTCGTCCAGATACGGATCGGGCTCCTGGTAATCCTTAGGCAGATCGTCCAGTTTTTTGAGCAGAGGCTTACCTTCACGTTTGAAGCGATCGTTGATACGCGCCAGACGTGTCGCGTCATCTTCATTGTTCTCTTTCTCACGCTGAGCGTAGTTCAGAGACACAATGTTCCGTTTTGCTTTCAGGGCGTTGAAACGCGCGATGTCCTTCATGATGTACTGGAATTCCGGATCCTTCCCGATGCGATCGTTGTGATTTTTCAGCAGTTCCGGTCCGAACTGTTTCATATCACCCGATTTCACGAATGTCGCGGCATCAATGCGATCCCACGGCAGCGCGTTATCTTCAAACTTCTCGCCCGTTTCCGTCTCTTCGGTACCTGTCGGCATCATAATATCCGGCGTCACGCCTTTGCGCTGCGTGCTGCCGCCGTTGACGCGGTAGAACTTCTGAATGGTGTACTGTACTGAGCCCAGCGCCGGCCATTCAGGGCGCAGCATCTGGTCGTAAATACGGCTCAGAGAGCGGTACTGCTGAACGGTGCCCTTGCCAAACGTCGGTTCGCCGACGATTAACGCCCGGCCGTAATCCTGCATGGCAGCAGCGAAGATTTCCGATGCAGAGGCGCTGAAGCGATCGACAAGCACCACCAGCGGCCCCTTATAGTAGACCACACCATCGGTATCCGCATCTTCACGCACTTTACCGTTGTTATCGCGCACCTGTACCACCGGGCCAGACGGGATAAACAGCCCGGAAAGCGAGACGGCCTCGGTCAATGCCCCGCCGCCGTTGCTGCGCAGGTCAATGATCACGCTGCTGACATTCTGCTTTTCAAGCTTCTGAAGCTGCACTTTCACATCATCGGTCAGGCCGACGTAGAAACCAGGGATATCCAGAACGCCAACCTTCTCTTTACCCACGGTTTTCACCGACATTTTCACCGCGCGATCTTCCAGACGGATACGCTCACGGGTCAGAGTAACGATACGGGTTTTGGTGCCCTTACCGGCTGGCAGGATCTCCAGGCGAACTTTGCTGCCCTTCGGCCCTTTGATCAGCGCAACTACGTCATCAAGACGCCAGCCAATCACGTCCACCATGCTCTTTCCGGTTTGGCCCACACCGACAATACGGTCGCCTACGCTGATCGCTTTGCTTTTCGATGCAGGGCCACCGGCCACCATGGAGTTGATTACGGTGTAGTCATCGTCCATCTGAAGCACAGCACCGATACCTTCCAGAGACAGGCTCATTTCGGTATTGAACTGTTCGGTGTTACGTGGAGAGAGATAATTAGTGTGCGGATCAATTTCGTGCGCAAACGCGGTCATCGCCAGCGAGAAAACATCTTCACTGTTGGTCTGCGCCAGACGGCGAATAGCGAACTTGTAGCGTCGGTTTAACGTCTCACGGATCTCTTTCTCGTCTTTGCCTGTGAGCTTGAGGCTCAGTTCGTCATATTTGACTTTTCCATCCCACAGCGCATTCAGTTCAGCCTCGTCTTTCGGCCATGGCGCTTTGCTGCGGTCCAGATTAAAGGTGTCGTTGCCGGTGAAGTCCATAGGACGTTCCAGCACTTTCAGCGCGTATTGATAACGCTCAAAACGGCGCTTTTGCGATAAGTTGTACAGATCGTAGAACAGATCGAGTTTTCCGGAGCGCAGCTCATCACCCACTTCGGATTTGCGTTTAGCGAACTGTTCGACATCGCTGGCCAGCAGTACGTTATGGCTGTAATCCAGCAAGTTCAGATAACGGTCAAAGATTTTGGCCGAAAAGGCCTGATCGAGATCGAACTGACGATAGTGCGAACGAGTAAAGCGCGACGTCACGCGCTCACTCACCGTCGCGTGCTGAGTCTCTTCCTTGAGAACCGGAATTTGATCAACACGCGTAATATCGTCCACAGCGAAAGCGTGGCCTGTTATAGCAAACAGGCCAGCCAGCGCGGTGAGCTTAAAAAAAGTGTTCATGCCAGGCTCGGCCTCCGTTTCAGAACAACAAGTGTTCTGCGCGTACAATCATTGACATACCAGAAGTCAGCTGTACACGAACGCCATCTTTGGTGATTTCCAGTACGGTGGCGTCCATCGCGTTGTTACCCGCTTTCACCTTCAGAGACTGACCTACGCTCAGCGCATTGATGTCAGAAACCGGGGTGTGGCGCGGCTCTTCGCGCGGCGCACGTGGGGCTTTAGCTGCTGGTTTGTCAGCACGCGGTTTGCGATCGTTATTTTCAGTACGACGCGGTGCCGGGCGCGGTTTACGCTCGCGACGAGGGGCGTCTTCCTGACCGTTTGCCGCTGCGGCTTCGCGTTTTTTCGCCTGCTGTTCCGCACGCTGTGCCTGCACGCGAGCTTTGGCTTCTTCAAGCTGCTTACGCGCATGTTCTACGTGCTGCTCGTCCAGCTCACCGCACGGGTTGCCGTCAAGGTCGACACGGGTCGCACCCGGCTTGATACCGTACAGGTAACGCCAGCTCGAGGTATAAAGGCGCAAGGCAGAACGAAGCTGCGTTTTGCTGAGGTTCATCTCCCCCTCAACGCGCGCGACCAAATCCTGAAAGATACCGACTTTCAGAGGACGCGCTTCACCTTCAGCGCTGAAGCACTGCGGGAAACGCTCGGCCAGAAATGCGATAACTTCTTTACTGCTATTCAACTTAGGTTGATTTTCCATGAAATTTCCTGATTACAACGGACGTTGCCAACAAGCGCAGGCATGAACAGGCGACATTATAATGACGCTATCAGTAAATGCTACGTTATCCGTTGATTATCCTGCGACGCTCGCAAAGAATTTATGATAATCGGTCTCTGCCAGAACATTTTCCAGGTTTGCGGCCAGCGCGCGCAGCCCCTGCTCATCCTCGGCAGTAAAGCGACTGAAGACCGTGCTGTCGATATCCAGAACGCCAATAATCTGATTTTTAACCACCAGCGGCAGTACGATTTCAGAATTGCTGCTGGCATCGCAGGCGATGTGGCCGTCAAACGCATGAACATCTTCGACACGCTGAACCTGACGGGTCGCCACTGCGGTACCGCACACGCCGCGACCTACCGGGATACGCACGCAGGCGAGTTTCCCCTGGAAAGGCCCCAGTACCAGCGTGTCGCCTTCCAGCAGATAAAAGCCCGCCCAGTTCACGTCAGAAAGGCGTTCGAACAGTAACGCACTGGTATTTGCCAGAGTGGCTAAGAAACTGGTTTCCCCTGCCATTAATGCCTTAAAATCGCGATTCAGATCCGCGTAGAATTCTGTTTTGTTCATTATTCAATCACTTAGTTATCTTACATAGTTACCGCATAGCCTATTAAAATAAGCATTAAATGCGCTCATGCTCAAGATGAATCCGTTCATGAGTTATTATAACTTTCAACAATACTAATCTGTGTGCGACTGATGGCCCTAAAAACACCCCAAATTACGCCGACACGAAAGATCGTTGTCCGTACGGTAAGCCAGGCTCTGCCCCGTGCACATTATCAGCGTTGTCCCCAGTGCGATACGCTTTTTATGTTGCCGAAGATGAAATCGCACCAAAGTGCTTTTTGTCCATGCTGCGATGCCAAAATTCGCGATGGCCGGGACTGGTCATTGACGCGTCTGGCGGCAATGGCGGTCACCATGCTACTGCTGATGCCCTTCGCCTGGACCGAGCCGCTGTTAAAGCTCTACCTGCTTGGCGTGCGTATTGACGCTAACGTGTTGCAGGGGATCTGGCAGATGACGCGCCAGGGCGATCCGCTTACGGCCGCCATGGTGCTGTTCTGCGTCGTCGGCGCGCCGTTGGTGCTGGTCGCGGCAATTGCCTACCTGTGGTTTGGCAACATACTGGGGATGAACCTGCGCCCCGTCCTGCTCATGCTGGAAAAGCTCAAGGAGTGGGTGATGCTGGACATCTATCTGGTGGGCGTCGGCGTGGCGTCTATCAAGGTGCAGGATTATGCATTTTTACAACCTGGCATTGGCCTTTTTGCGTTTATTTCACTGGTCCTGCTGAGTATTCTGACCCTGATTCATCTCAATGTTGAACAGCTTTGGGAGCGATTTTACCCGCAGCGTCCCGCGACCCGGCCTGATGACAACCTGCGCGTCTGCCTGGGGTGCCATTACACCGGTTTTCCGGATAAACGCGGGAGATGTCCGCGCTGCCACATTCCGTTAAGATTGCGACGCAACAACAGCCTGCAAAAATGCTGGGCGGCGCTTATCGCCTCCCTGGTATTTTTGTTCCCGGCCAACATGCTGCCGATCTCCGTAATTTATGTGAACGGCGCCCGTCAGGAAGATACTATCCTTTCAGGGATTATCTCTCTGGCGCACAGTAACGTGGGGGTCGCCGCCATTGTTTTCATCGCCAGTATTCTGGTGCCCTTTACCAAAGTGGTGGTGATGTTTACGCTGCTTATCAGCATTCACTTTAAATGCGAACAAGGACTACGCACCCGCATCCTGCTTCTGCGATTCGTGACCTGGATTGGTCGCTGGTCGATGTTGGATCTGTTCGTGATTTCGCTGATGATGTCGCTCATCAATCGCGATCAGTTACTTGCTTTTACCATGGGACCCGCAGCTTTTTATTTCGGCTCTGCGGTGATATTGACTATTCTTGCAGTGGAATGGCTGGACAGCCGCTTACTTTGGGACGCACATGAGTCAGGAAACGCCCGCTTCGCCGACTGAAGCGAGAATTAAAACAAAACGCCGCATTTCGCCATTCTGGTTGCTACCTGTCATCGCGCTGATGATCGCAGGCTGGCTTATCTGGACGAGCTATGAAGATCGCGGAAGTACCATCACGATTGATTTCCAGTCTGCGGACGGCATTGTCGCCGGACGTACCCCCGTTCGCTTCCAAGGGGTGGAAGTGGGTACCGTGCAGGATATTTCCCTCGGCAAAGGGCTGAACAAAATTCAGGTCCGGGCGAGCATTAAGTCTGATATGCAGGATGCCCTGCGCGCCGAAACGCAGTTCTGGCTGGTCACGCCTAAAGCCTCCCTGGCCGGCGTTTCCGGGCTGGATGCGCTTGTGGGCGGTAACTATATCGGCATGATGCCCGGCAAAGGCGAGCCACAGGATCACTTTGTTGCGCTGGATACCCAGCCGAAATATCGGCTGAATAACGGCGATTTGATGATCCACCTCCGCGCGCCGGATTTGGGCTCGCTGAACAGTGGTTCTCTGGTCTATTTCCGCAAAATTCCGGTTGGTCGCGTTTACGACTACGCCATTAACCCGAACAAAGATGGCGTGACCATTGATGTACTCATCGAGCGCCGTTTTACCAACCTGGTGAAAAAAGGCAGCCGCTTCTGGAACGTCTCCGGCGTCGATGCCGACCTGAGCTTAAGCGGTGCGAAAGTGAAGCTTGAGAGCCTGGCGGCGCTGGTGAATGGCGCTATCGCCTTCGACTCACCTGCTGACTCCAGCCCTGCCGCCGCAGAAGATACCTTTGGCCTGTACGCCGACCTGGCGCACAGCCAGCGCGGTGTCATCGTCAAGCTGACCCTGCCGGATGCCAAAGGCCTGAAAGCCGGTTCGACCCCGTTGATGTACCAGGGTTTAGAGGTCGGGCAACTGACAAAATTAACCCTCAATGCGGGCGGCTCCGTTACCGGCGAAATGACGGTGGATCCGAGCGTGGTGGATCTCCTGCGGGAAAAAACGCGCATTGAACTGCGTAATCCGAAGCTCTCCCTCAGCGACGCCAGCATCAGTTCCCTGCTGACGGGAAGCACCTTTGAGCTGATCCCCGGTGAAGGCGCGCCGAACAAAAACTTTGTTATCGCCCCGGCGGATAAAGCCCTGCTGCAAAAACCGGGCGTGTTGACGGTTACGCTGAATGCGCCGGAAAGCTACGGTATCGAAGCCGGGCAACCGCTGATCCTGCACGGTGTGCAGGTGGGCCAGGTCCTCGAACGTAAGCTGACAGAAAAAGGGGTCTCCTTCTCCGCCGCCATCGATCCGCAGTACAGCAATCTGGTTCACGGCGACAGTAAATTTGTGGTTAACAGCCGGGTCGACGTGAAGGTGGGTCTGGACGGCGTTGAGTTCCTCGGCGCCAGCGCCAGCGAGTGGGTTAACGGCGGGATCCGCATTCTGCCGGGCAGCAAAGGTGCGCTGCGCGAGAGTTATCCGCTGTTCGCCAATCTGGACAAAGCCATTGAAAACAGCCTTGGCGACCTGCCGACCACCACGCTGACCTTAAGCGCTGAAACGCTGCCGGACGTCCAGGCAGGCTCCGTCGTGCTTTATCGTAAGTTTGAAGTCGGGGAAGTGATCACCGTTCGTCCTCGTGCGGACGCGTTTGATATCGAACTGCATATCAAGCCGGAGTACCGCAAGCTGCTCACGCCAAACAGCGTGTTCTGGGCTGAAGGCGGCGCGAAAGTGCAGCTCAACGGCAGCGGGCTGACCGTACAGGCGTCTCCCCTCTCCCGTGCCCTGCGCGGTGCGATCAGCTTCGATAACCTGAGCGGCGCGGGCGGCAACATGCGTAAAGGTGACAAGCGGATCCTCTTCCCGTCCGAAACCGCGGCGCGCGCGGTCGGGGGGCAGATTACCCTGCACACCTTTGATGCCGGTAAACTGGCTGAAGGCATGCCCATCCGCTATCTCGGCATTGATATCGGGCAGGTCCAGAAGCTGACGCTGATCACCGCGCGCAACGAAGTTCAGGCGACCGCCGTGCTTTATCCGGAATATGTGCAGACGTTCGCCCGGGCAGGCTCGCGCTTCTCGGTGGTTACGCCGCAAATTTCTGCCGCAGGGGTTGAGCATCTCGACACCATACTTCAGCCGTACATAAACGTTGAACCGGGTCGTGGCAACGTGCGTCGTGAATTTGAGTTGCAGGAGGCCACCATCACCGACTCCCGTTATCTGGACGGTCTGAGCATTGTGGTTGAAGTTCCGGAAGCCGGTTCGCTGGGCATCGGTACGCCGGTCTTGTTCCGCGGCATTGAAGTAGGGACAGTAACAAGCCTGACGCTGGGTAATCTGTCCGATCGCGTGATGGTCGGCCTGCGCATCAGCCAGCGTTATCAGCATCTGGTTCGCAACAACTCGGTGTTCTGGCTCGCTTCAGGCTACTCGCTGGACTTCGGCCTGACCGGTGGCGTGGTCAAAACGGGGACCTTTAACCAGTTCATTCGCGGCGGCATTGCCTTCGCGACGCCGCCTGGCACGCCTCTGGCGCCTAAGGCGCAGGCAGGTAAACACTTCCTGCTGCTGGAAAGTGAACCGAAAGAGTGGCGCGAATGGGGAACGGCGCTGCCGCGTTAATCTCGCAGGCTCCGGTGTCAACGCGCCGGAGCCTTTATGTTACACTGCGCACCTGAATGTTTCCCTGTGGTGTGCCCGTGGCTCAAAACTCCGTATTTCTTCCCGAACAATTCCTCGCACAGATGCGCGAGGCGCTTCCAGCTCATCTCTCTTTCGACGATTTCGTCGCCGCATGCCAGCGCCCTTTGCGCCGGAGTATTCGCGTCAATACGCTGAAAATCAGCGTCGGGGCGTTTCTGGATCTCGTCTCCCCCTACGGCTGGCAATTAACGCCAGTGCCGTGGTGTGAAGAGGGTTTCTGGATCGAACGGGATGACGAGGAGAGCCTGCCGCTCGGCAGCACCGCCGAGCACCTGAGCGGGCTGTTTTATATTCAGGAAGCCAGCTCCATGCTGCCGGTTGCTGCGCTGTTTGCCGACGGGAACCAGCCTGAGCGGGTTATGGATGTCGCGGCGGCGCCGGGCTCTAAAACCACGCAGATTGCCGCCCGGATGAACAACCGCGGCGCGATCCTCGCCAACGAATTTTCCGCCAGCCGCGTTAAAGTCCTGCATGCCAATATCAGCCGCTGCGGGATCCACAACGTCGCGTTAACGCACTTCGATGGTCGTGTGTTTGGCGCTGCCCTGCCGGAAGCCTTTGATGCCATCCTGCTCGACGCGCCCTGCTCCGGCGAAGGCGTGGTGCGTAAAGATCCTGATGCATTAAAAAACTGGTCCGTTGAAAGCAACCTGGAGATCGCCGCCACGCAGCGCGAACTGATCGACAGCGCGTTTCATGCCCTGCGCCCAGGCGGGACGCTGGTTTACTCTACCTGCACGCTGAATCGTGATGAAAACGAGGACGTCTGCCTGTGGCTCAAGCAACGCTATGTGGATGCCGTCGAGTTTCTGCCGCTGGACACCCTCTTCGACTCGGCCAGCCATGCGGCCACGCCTGAAGGCTTCCTGCATGTCTTCCCGCAGATTTACGATTGCGAAGGCTTCTTTGTTGCCCGTCTGCGTAAAACCCGCGCCGTCGATCCCTTGCCTGCCCCTAAGTTTAAGGTCGGCAACTTCCCGTTCGCGCCGGTCAAAGGCCGTGAGGCGGCACAGGCGCAAGCGGCTGCGAGCAAAGTCGGCCTGCACTGGGATGAGAGCCTGCGCCTCTGGATGCGTGACAAAGAGCTGTGGCTGTTCCCGGTCAACATCGAACCGCTGATTGGTAAGGTGCGTTTCTCCCGCCTCGGTATTCGCCTGGCGGAGATCCACAACAAAGGCTATCGCTGGCAGCACGAAGCGGTCATTGCGCTGGCCGGCAGTGAGAACACCTTTGCCCTGACGCATCAGGAAGCGGAAGAGTGGTATCGCGGTCGTGACGTTTACCCGGAAGACGGCCCGTCACAGGATGAAGTCATCGTGACGTATCAGGGCTATCCGCTGGGGCTGGCGAAAAAAGTCGGCTCGCGGCTGAAAAACAGCTATCCGCGCGAACTGGTACGCGATGGCCGCCTGTTTACCGGTAACAACCGCAGCGCCTGAAAAAAAGCGCATTTTTTTACTGGCGATTTCGCTCTCCTTGTCTAGGATCAAAAATGGGTGACTGCACTGGTCATACCAGATTTTGGGCAACAAACCGGAGAGCATTATGACGAAAACCAGCGTACGCATTGGCGCTTTTGAAATCGACGACGCTGAATTGCGCGGCGAATCACAAGGCGAACGAACGTTAAGTATTCCCTGCAAATCCGATCCGGATTTGTGCATGCAGCTGGACGCCTGGGATGCAGATACCAGCGTCCCGGCAATCCTTGATGGGGAACATTCCGTTCTGTACCGTGAGCATTACGACAGTAAAACCGATGCCTGGGTCTTGCGTCTTGCCTGATCCAAAGAGAACCCGCCCGAAGGCGGGTTATTTATTACTGAAGCTGCGCCAGCGTCAGAAAGCCCCCGAATACTGCCCCCGTATCAATGTAGTGCAGATTGTTAAAATCGTAGCGTTTGTCCACAGGCGTATGTCCAAACCAGAAGTGATCCGCGCCGCTAATGCCCTGCCCTTTGCCCACCATAAAGCCCATTAACCGGTCGCGATCCCACAGCACGCGCTGGGCATCCACCGGCTTATGCCAGCCATATTCGGCGGAGGGATAATCCGCATGAGCAATCACGTTGAGACCGTTTTTGCAGGTTATTTCAATAATGTGCGGTAAGTCCCGACACGCGTCGAGTAAACCCTTCGCCTGTTTTTGTTGAGCGTCCTTAAGCCCGGTAAACCAGTTACCACCATTTATCGACCAGAGACTAAAATCATTATTTTTAAGCGCATCTAACGCCATTTGCTCGTGATTACCGCGTACCGCATAAAACCAGTTTTCCTGCATCAGCTGTAAACATTTTACGCTGTCAGGCCCGCGGTCGATAATATCCCCCACCGAGATCAGCAGATCCGTATCAGGATTAAAATGTCGTCGTTTCAGCTCATCCATAAGCCACTGATAGCAACCATGAATATCGCTGACAACCCAGACATGACGCCAGTGTTCTCCCTCTATTTTCTGATACATAACGCCTCCTGTAAGAAGTATAGCTGCCACAGAAAATGTCATGAACTGGCGTCGGATTTCGCGAATCCAAACAAACCATAAACCAGCCGGAAATAAAGATCGCTGCGCTATTAATCCCTTATTCCCTGGCCTTTAAAATAGAGCGGAATAAAAAGAGGGATTTTCACGTGTCAAACATACACCTGCAAAACGATGTTTTTTATCCGCATCGCACAAATATTATTTCTGAACTGGTGAGAGGAAAACGCGTTCCCGGCCCAATCTGGCACAAACGTGATTACCGGTTAAAGTTCCTTCTGCGCTCGCTTTTATTCTGGTCCTCCACCCATCGCATGCTGGAGGCCCTGTCCGGGCGCGATGATTTCGACAGGCTACTCACCTCTCAAATTACCTTGCCGAGCAAAACTCACCGCCAGTATCTGATGCGCGGCCTGAACTCAAATGACCGGGCCGATGCTATCGTCAGCCACTATCAGTGGATTGATAGTCTGAAAAACATCGCCCTCGCCCACGCGCTGACCAGCCCGCAAGAGGTGCCGGTTGTCCGGTTCGAGGCAAAAAACGGCGAAATCTATACCGTCCACGCCTCGTCCGCAGGTAAGGCCGAACGCGAAGGCGAAAGCACGCTTTGGCTGCACGACAATGACAATACGCTGCTTGCCAGCCTGACGTTCTGTGTCGCACGCAGTAACGGCCGTACGGTGCTGGTGATCGGCGGCCTTCAGGGTCCACGTCGTCATGTTTCACGGGAGGTGATCAAACAGGCTACCCGTGCCTGCCATGGTCTTTTCCCGAAACGCGTGCTGATGGAGGTGATCTTCCAGCTTGCCTCACGCTCGAACATCAGCGCGATTTTTGCCGTCAGCGATGAAGGCCATGTTTTCCGCGCGCTGCGCTACCGTCTGAGCAAAGGCCGTCATTTTCACGCCAGCTACGACGAGTTCTGGGAAGGCCTGAACGGAAAGAAACTCTCCCCCTTCTGCTGGCAGTTGCCGCTCCAGATGGAGCGTAAAGCACTGGAGGAGATTGCCAGCAAAAAACGCGCCGAATACCGTCGCCGCTTTGCGTTACTTGATGATATTGCGGCTTCCGTACAGGCGCGCATTGATCCCGCAGTCGTCTCAGGCAAAATACAAACAAAAATTTAACAAAACAGCCAAAAAGGACTGGACTTACGCCTGCCGGGTTGTGGTATGTTTGAGGCAGGCGCACAGGAAGTGAACCTTCTGCTGAGACGAAAACCGGATTTTATCGTTTATTTTCATGCGGATAAAAAGAGACCGAATACGATTCCTGTTTCCGCTTCAACCAGTCTTTTTTGAATTTATTCAAACACTTACATATCAGAAACCCGTTTTTAACGGGTTTCAATGCTTACCAATACATCCATTCAAGATCAAACCGTTGCCATCTTTTTCGTGTGGGCGACGAGTGAACTTCGGGATCGCTTCGATTCGAAATCTCCCCAACTTTGCGTAGCTCCTTCCAGTTTCGTAACACGCTGCTTTACGCCTTCCCATACCATCAGCATAATCCCCACCGATCCGATTGTAAGACTTAACTAGCGCGCGCTACTTTTTCTCCCTGCCCTATACTTTCAGTCTGACATCCGACTGGAGGTTTCTATGTGTGGACGTTTTGCACAAGCACAAACCCGTGAAGAATATCTGGCCTACCTTGCCGATGAAGGCGATCGCGACATTGCATATGACCCGGAACCTATTAGCCGGTACAACGTGGCGCCCGGTACCAAAGTGCTGCTGCTGAGCGAACGCGATGAGCAGTTACATCTCGATCCGGTGTTCTGGGGCTACGCGCTCGGGTGGTGGGATAAAGCACCCCTGATAAACGCGCGCGTCGAAACCGCGGCCACCAGCAGAATGTTTAAACCTCTGTGGCAGCATGGCCGGGCGATCTGTTTTGCGGATGGATGGTTCGAATGGAAGAAGGAAGGCGACAAGAAACAACCCTACTTCATTCACCGGGCCGACGGGCATCCAATATTCATGGCGGCGATCGGCAGCACACCTTTTGAACGCGGCGATGAAGCTGAGGGCTTTCTGATCGTGACATCTGCTGCTGACAAAGGTCTGGTGGACATTCACGACCGCAGTCCTCTTGTTTTGTCACCAGAAGCCGCCCGGGAGTGGATGCGTCAGGATGTTGGCGGGAAGGAAGCCGAGGAGATAATTGCCGACGGAACAGTTCCCGCCGACAAGTTTATCTGGCACGCCGTTACGCGTGCCGTGGGGAATGTTAAGAACCAGGGGCAGGAACTAATCGAGGCAGCACAATAAAAAGTTAAAGAAACCAGGCGCGTTCTAAATGAGCGAGAAGTGAACATTTAGATAGGCATCGCCTTGCTATCCGCCCATATTAAAGCCGGATTTTTGAAAATCTCTGTAGACTTCCGGATTGTTGAAGGCCGGGAATTTAGCTTTATGGGCTGCTGATTCAATCGCTTCGCAATAGGCTTTATTACCATTGCTGGTTGATATTTTTAAAGCCGTGCCATCCTGAGCAAATTCAATATGCAACCTGCATTTTTTTCCCTTCCATTTCTGAGGCTCATCAAGTTTGTCATTTATTGCCGCCCTGATTGCCCGAGCTTGCTTACCCCATTCATCCTGATCATCCCAGCGTCCTGAACTGCAATTACCCGTAGCTGTGGTCTTATGGCAGTCAGAAGGATGCAACGGCGCACATCCCGCGACCAGGCTGAACGCAATGGTTGATATAACGATTTTCTGTACTGTATTAGACAATCCCATATCTTGCCCCTAAATCCCTTTAAACCTCAGCAATATTGGCACATTCTTCCTTCATTCTGCCATCTTTTCAACTACTAATTTTTTTGCAATAGCAATTCTTCGTCCCCTTCTGGAATAAAGCGGACCAAGACATCAAGAAAATTTATCGGACTCTAAGCAAATCTGAATATCTCGTGGTATATCGAGGCGACAGCATTTCTCGCTTCATTTGCCACTGCTGCTGTATTCCCTGCCCGGCAAAATAGAGCGTGCCCTTTCCGTCCTTTGCATTCAGGTGATCCAGCACCTCCATTAACTTCTCGCTACCAGCTCGAGGCGCACTATCGTCGAACAGATTGAGCTGGGCCACGCCCTGGCTGAAGAAGTCACCCAGCATGACGCCCGCTTTCTGGTACCGGTGACCGTCCTTCCATATTTTGTCCAGACACTTTACCGCGGCGTTGATGATGTCTCTGCTGTCCTGAGTTGGCGTGAGCAGTCTTATCGATGCGCTGTTTCCGTAATACGGCTCATTAAGGGCAAAAGGTGATGTCTTGACAAAAGCGGAGATAAAACGGCAGTACTGATGCTCACCACGTAGCTTCTCAGCACCACGGGCCGCATAGCTGCAAATAGCCTGCCTCATCTGCTCATAGTCTGTAATGCGTTCGCCAAACGATCGGCTGCATACAATTTCCTGCTTTACCGGCGCGAACTCCTCCAGATCCAGACATGGCTCGCCGCGCAGCTCTCGGACCGTTCGCTCGAGTACTACGTTAAAGTGTTTACGGATAATCCACGTGCTCTGCTCTGAAAGGTCCAGTGCGGTTTTGATGCCCATAGCGTTCAGCTTCTTGCTGATGCGCCGGCCAACGCCCCAGACATCCTCTACCGGCATCAGTGCCATTAACCTGCGCTGCCGGTCGACGTTTGAGAGATCGACCACGCCTCCCGTCTGCCGCTGCCATTTTTTCGCAGCATGGTTAGCCAGCTTAGCCAGCGTCTTGGTCTGCGCTATGCCGACGCCGACTGTAAGATGCGTCCGCTGTAAAATAGTCGCGCGGATCTCTTTCCCAAATTCAGTCAGGTCCCGGCAGTTTCTTACGCCAGTCAGATCGCAGAATGCTTCGTCTATGCTGTAAATTTCCACGCGCGGGCTCATTTCTTCCAGCGTGGTCATTACCCGGCTGGACATGTCTGCGTACAGCTCGTAGTTGCTGCTGAAGCAAACAACCCCAGCTCGCCGAAACAACTCCTTCTGCTTGAAGAACGGCTCACCCATCGCTATCCCGGCTGCCTTTGCCTCGGCGCTACGTGCTATTACGCACCCGTCATTATTCGACAGAACGACAACCGGCCGCCCGCGCAGATCGGGTCTGAACACCGTCTCGCAGCTGGCATAAAATGAGTTCACATCAACCAGGGCAAACATCACATCACCGGATTGTCGTCGTCATCCCTCGCATGATTGATGAAGAACGTCACCCTACCCAGCACTTCCACTTCTTCAAGCGCTGATCCCTCAATCGCTTCACCATCATCCGTAATTAGCGCCTTGCCCATCAGTTTTGCAAACTGCGTGTGGCCGTCGCACAAAATTAACAATACATCTCCTGGCCTTTTTTTCGTGGCTGGCTCAATGACTGCAAACCCAACATCTGTTTCAAGCACCCTGCTTTCGGCCCCTATGTTGCACAGAACGGATGGAGAAAGTTGGCGTTCGACGTAATCGGTAGCAGGTGATGCAAATCCCATCAGAGGACCCTCCCCATGTTTCTCAGGATCCAGTACCGGTTATCACTACCGTCTGTCGTCTTGTCAGCGAAGCCTGGCTGATTGCGCTCTATCCATGCATTGGCGTCGGCTCGGGTGAAGTGCCAGTTAAAACCACGCAACTTTTCTATAAAGCTGTCTGTTCTCAGGTAGCGGTAGCCCTTTGGGTTAAGCTCTATGGTCGCAATAAAGGCGGCCTGAATATCTGAAATTCGGGGCATAATCTGCACTCCCTTCACTACTGTTTTTATATACAGTAGTTTCAAATGGAATGCAGATCAATTTGGGTTCGCCTATTAATTTTTAAGGCTGAATGTCTTCAGGCTGCTCTGTCAGTTCAAGAGAAGCTTCGGAAGCTCTTGTTTTCCAGATGCTATCCTCTGGCATATCGAGGCGAACGTCGATCCAGCTGTTGGCCGGAACATCCATAGGAGCCCCTTTTGTTTTGACGATCTCCCCTTCATCGCTCAGCATGTATTTCCGCTTAAAAAGCCGAATCGTCAGCCCACCGCTTTCTGTTTGCTCAGCTTCAACTACACCCAGTTCTCCCATTCCACCTGGGTCCATTGGCGGCAGCAGCTGCCAGCCTTCTGATGCCAGGCCTGCCGAACCAGTCAGCAAATAGATACCTACATCTAGCCGGGAAATTTTGATTCCCTCCGCCTCAGCATTAGCCGTACCGCATCCGCACCAGATAAAATCATTTTCATCAATATCTGTGCGCTGATTCTCGTTCTGGGATTTCACGATTCTGGCCACCGGCGAAGCTGCTTTCAGCGTGCCATCGGAGGCTTTAGTGGTATTTTCAGAAGTGTAAACAACTGAGCCTGGCTTCACGGACAGCATTGTTGAGAATGCATCGGTGCCATTATTTCTTCCTGCGATTTGGTAAGAGACGGCACCACCAATGCCTGCAACACCTGCCCTGAAGCGAGGAGTACCGTTAACCATCACTGTATGAGCCCATACACTACCAACAGTTGAAAGTCCTTCAACGGTGAAAGCGTAAGGGTTACCAGCGATACCGGCGATATTCAGGGAATTCGTTAACGTACCACCGCCAGTACCAAGAGCACCAAGTGCTGTTAGCGCTTCATTAGCTGTTTTCGCTCCAGTACCGCCCTGAGCGATGCTGAGAGCAGTTGTTAATCCGCTCAGGCTGGTAATGTCGCTGTTTGCCCCTTTCTTCGCCAGCGATTTTTGACCCGGTACGGTAACGGCAGTGCCATTGATAGTGATGGTGACATCAGATGTCCCGTTCATTACATCAGCGAACCCGCTCATGTAGCGCTGGTACATCGTGAAGGTTTCAGCGATATCCTGCGCCAGACCATCCACGCTCAGACTGTCACTCAGAAGAATGGCAAATCGGGTTCCGGCGGGAACTGCTGGGTTAGCCGCTGGCGTTACGGTGAGACTTGTTGCGCTGCCAATGGTGGTAATCTGAAATACCTGCACAGGGCTGGTCATTGCAATAACGGTACATCCGTTACGAATAAGAGATCCAGCAGCAGTGAAGTTTGTGCCGGTACCTGTAAGGGTGTTTCCGCTGATGGCGATAGTGCCAGTAGTATAAATCATGTTTTCTCCAGGCAATAAAAAACCCCGCCGGAGCGAGGTTGATTAAAAAGACAGTTTATTCAGACGTACATATCGGGTAGAACGGGAAGGTTCAGTGGCGTTACAGTGTCATTACCAAAAATTGCATACCGCTCGCGCCCAAGATATTTCCCACCCTGAACTGAAGCACTGCCGTTCTGTATTTTTATTCCAAACATTCGATACACATACATGCCATTTACTTCATGGGCCATCAGCCCGAATCTGCCCAGCGGAACATAGCCGCTGCCGATGCTCACGGCATTTTTCGAAGGCGTCCAGAGTTGATTGAGGTAAACGAAAGGCCGCTTTGTCGTCGAAAACGTGCAGGCCCCGGCTGCATTGAAGATGTTGAGGCCGGTGCCCGGTTGCGGCGCCACGCCACTGGCAAAGATGACAATATCTATCGTGCCGGTCGTTGGAGCATCATCGTTGGTGGATGGAGGGCTGAAGAACCTGACCGTGTTGCCATCGAAATCGACGGTGTTGCCGCTATTGCAGCGCCCAAAGACAATATATTTGGACTTGTCGTACCCCGCTATCGTGGGAACTGCCCAGCCGCCAGTGGGAACATTGACGGTACCCTTCCAGATACACTGTCCTGACTGCGTGGCATTGGTTATGGAGGTGAAGTCAGTGCTGTTGCTGATGAGAAGACCCACACCACTACGCTGGCCTGACGGAAATATCTGCCAGAGGCTACCGGGGAACGTGTACGTACTTTCGCGCTCACTGATGCTTACATCCTTCATCGTGGAGTTCTGCGTCACGCGGCCACCGGATATGGTGACCGAGTTCATTTTATGAAGCAGCCCTGAATCAAGATAAGCCGTCGCGTGAGGGATAAACAGCACCTGTGCCCCGGAAACATAACCGGCAATATCAGCGTACTTGGCTTTCTGGTAGCCGCTGTCAAAGTAGGCTCCAAATGACGGGCACCGAAGACCCGCCGTTATCTCCATGCGCTTTCCACCATCATTCAGGTCAATCAGTAGTCCTCTTGGCATATTATTCCCATTCTCCAAGTACGATACGTCCGCCTCCGGTCAGGTTGATAGTTACACCATTACTGTCTATCACCGTCGCCTTGTTCGGCCCGCTGAAGCCAAAGTTACCGCTATTGGCATATAGCGCCCCACGGAATGTTCCGCTGTTGAACTCAGGAGAGCCATTTTTAGGGATTGTCCACCCCTTTGAGCCGGACACATAATCATTGGACTGGATGTAGTTTCCAATCTTGGCGTTGCCGATGGTGCCGTCCTGGATGAAGGTTTCCCGGATAAACACCTGCCCGTTCTGGACAACAAACGGAAGAGTCACGGCGCCGCCTGCCTGGGTCATAACCGCGAGGCGGTCAGCCAGGAACAGAACCTGAGTCTGCATACCTGAAGGCGTATTCTGAACACCAATGCCCATTCCGGCTGCGTACTGGTTGCCATTAGAATCAATAGCTACCTTGATGCTGTACATTGCATTCAGGTCGCCGTTGACGTTAGCAATGGCCTGCGCGTTGGTAGTGATCGCTGAAGTGTGCCCGTTGATGGTCGCCGTAATGCCGTTTATCTGCGTGGCCGTGGCCTGCTGATAATTGGAAAACGTCTGGTTCAGGCTGTTAATTGCTGCCTTGTTGCCGTTCACGTCAGTCTGCAAACTCAGCAGCGAACGCGCTGTTGCCTCCCTGTCGCTTGCCATAACATTATCAATACGATCGATGCTGGCCTTACTGTCACCGTACTGCGCGCTGAGTATCATCCGCTGATTAACCTGCGCAAGCGTACTCGTTATTAGCGCGATAGCGTTATTCTGGATGCCGCCGCTGGCAGTATCGGTTCTTGCTCCCAGCTCCTCCAGGCGGGATGCCATTGATGAAGTCGTGTCGGTGACAACCTGTCGCAACGTGGTGATATCAGCAGTGTTTTGTGAGCTGGCTTGCTCGGCCGCATCTGCCTTACCTGATGCAGCGTCAGCTTTACTCGAAGCCGAATCAGCTTTATCAGAAATGACCTGAGTACTCGCAGTGAGCTGATCAACAGCAGTAGCCCTTGCCTGAGCTTCATCTGACAGAGTCTGCCTTACCTCGGTAATTCCCGCTTCGTTATGCGCTGTTTTTGCCTCAAGACGGGTAACATCCGTTACGCGTGCCTCCGTCTCAGTAGCGATCACCTCCCGGAGCTGTTCGAAAGTCGCAGAGTTAGCGCCCTGCTGGGCTGTCTGGCGCACGATAACATCGGCAATAGCCAGCGCGTTACTGATGATTGCCTCTGCGGTCTGCTTGTTAGAGCCAACCACCGCCGCGAGACCATCCGCGTTATCTTTGATGGCATCAGCCAGTTCTGCGAGCTTTTCACTACTCTCGACGGCGCTCTCGATGAGGTCTTTAAAGGTATCGCTCTCCTTAATTTCCTCCAGGATTGCATCGGTGATATCGCTAAAGTCATCCGTTGGCTTTCCTGAAGCCTCAACAAAATCAGAAACCCCGAACGCGTTGCGTGTCCGGACATATACGTAATAGACGTGGTCAAACTTGAGCTTTTGAATGGTCCACTGGTTCCCCCTTCCGAGGAATTGAGTTTTGTTCTCAATGTCATCGGTTAATGGGATCGGAGTCTCGCCAGCGTACCAGAACTCAAAAGAGGTATCTGATGTTGCCGTTACAGACATAACTGGCACCAGAGTGGCCTGTAATGGTCCGGGTATCCACTGAACGGAGTTAGGAGCCTTTGGCGCGCCTATAATAAGACTCACCTGAGTTTCGGCGCCTTTCATCCCGTTTTCATTGCGCCCACGAACGCCGAGCGTGTAGCTACCGGCAGCAAGGCCGTAAAACTCATACCGGAACTGGTCAGTTTCGTACTGAGATACCAGCTTCCCATCAGCACTGTAGATGTACAGCTCAAACACCAGCTTTTTAGTAGTGGTTGCCGTCTCCCACGTTGCTGTAACCTGGACAGTCTCAGTGTTTGTGTTCAGGATTCGCAGGTTTTCCACGTTAGGCACGCGGTAGCCGTTCAACGTATCGCTGGGAACTTCAAACACTGCACCCTCGTCAACGATGGCCTGTTTGTTGGGGTCGTGCAATGAGGCCGTTATGCTGTAGACGGAGTTGTTTTCCGTTTCGGCAACGCTCAGTATCCGGAAAAGGCGAATCGCAACGCTTGCGGTTGAAATGGCAAATACAGTTCCCGCCCTCACCCATTCAGGTTCGTTTTTGAGTGTGACGTTGTTTCCGTTAACGCCATCAATCTCATAGCGAGAGAACTTTCCGTCCCTCCCCATAATCGACATAGTGGAGCCGTCCGTTACTACCGAGGAATCAACCGCGTCAACCGTTATCACCCTCCCGGAATGAGAAACAATTCTCCCACCGAGGCGAGTTCCTGCGTAGTCATTATCCATGACCTCAACGATATCACCCGGAGTGAAGTGGATAGCATCCCGAGCCATCTGGAAAGACAACCTGCTGCTTTCACGCTTTGCTGTTTCCAGCAGCCATTTACCTGCCCGCCATGCCTGTCCGCGAGAGGTGCAGCCAAACGCCTCCAGAGTGGTTTCGTTGTAGTTTCCTTTGGCTATCATCTCATCGTCGGAAACGTACTCTTTCACCTGCTCCCAGCCGTTGTCAGGATCGGTCCAGGACACCACAACGGCATTGTATTTCTCTGAACGCTTTACAGAGCTTCGCTTGAACTCGCCATTCACAACGTTGGCGTTCGTGATTGTCGCAATCGGATCCTGTGGCGCGTCCAGCATTACGGACAGGCGCAGGCCGTCCCACAGCGCAATGCCACGGAACATGCTCGCTATCTTGTCGAGAATGTCTCGCGCACTCGCCTGCTCTGTGATGTAGGCGTTGAGCGTCATGCGTGGCTCTTTTCCGCCATACCCATCATCTACAAGCTGATCGCAATATTGCGACAGAATGTAGAGTGCGCCATCGTCAACATCGATGTATCCGGCGCGTTTCGCCAGGCCAAATCGGGTGTTTTTCGCCAGCTCACGGAACAGCCACGCCGGGTTGTTAGTCCATGCCTTTTTGAAGCCCCCCGTCCACAGCCCGGAGTAAGTTCTGGCAATTGGTTCGTAGTTATCCGGTACGTCAACGATCAGCCCGCGAAGATGATATGTGCGGCTCGGCGTGTCGGTGTACTGGTCACGGTCGATGACTGAGCCGGCAACAGCAGAGAACGGATAGCTAAGGTTGTCGTCGGTGATCTCGCTGTAGCTGTTCCAAACAGTCCCGTTTGACAGCAAATCGCTGCTGCTGTCAGGTGTAATGCGGCGAACACGGATATCAAACGGCTTGGTGTCGGGGGCATCAATGACGTGCGCCTCAAGGTACTCGCCAGAGATTTTCCCTGTAATCGTCACCGTCTTCTCCATGACCCAGCCCGACGAGCCAGTTCTGGTCTCGATAACCATCGTTACAGAGGTGTTTTTCTGGTTACCCTTGGAGTCCTGCTCCATGAGCCCGGTGACACCGATGTTAAAACGAACGCGGGTCACGTCCTGATCTGTCACGGTTCTAACCAGCGGGGTGTCGTAAGTGACCTCAGTGTTAACAATGGTCGTCGCTTCGATTGCAGAGAAGCCGTTGATTGGCTCCTGAGTCTCCGATCCAGGTCGCCAGGCAACACTAATGCCATTCACGTTGACATTACCGCTCGAGTCAGTGATAGGCGTCTTATTCAGCTTGAATGAAGACAGGTGCTCCTGATCCACCGGGCCCGCGATTGGCCCCTCAGATATCAGATCCAGTACCCGATAAAATTGTTTTGATTTGAGGTTATCGTCGAGTAATTTTGGGGTTGATGCTTTACCGCCACCTGAAGACATAGCGCCACCTTAGCTGATTGATTCTTCCCAGTCGGAATTATTAGATGTGTCGATTCCGAGACTTATTACATTGCTGCCGACCTCCATCTCGCCGAGGAGTATCGGCACGGGATGACCCTGCCCGACCCTGTTTTCTGCACTGGTAAACGAGTTATTCGTGAGGGTGTTTGTTTCGGCCGCTTCCGCTGATGTTTTGCTTTTCATGTTCCGGGACATGTAGATGGAGTAAGCAACCGAGGCGGCAGACAGCACCAGTGAGGCAATGAGAACTATCGTACTGGTCTCAAGTCCCGCCCCCTCAACCACCGGGACAAACAGCACTACAGAGCCATCCTTCAGGCGCCGATCCATGTGCCACTGCACCGAAGACGTTTCAACATCCTCACCCGCCACTCGCATTCTTACTCTGGCGTTCAGGAATGCTTTTTTGAACTCATGATTCTGAGCAAGCAAAAGACGAATGCCCTGGGCAGGGGTATCAACGTTCAGCTCGACTTTGCGGAAATGTCGGCGTAAATGCCCTGCAAATTTAAAGATGAGCACTGTTCATGTCTCCATATGGAATGCATCTGCTTAACGTATGCCGGGCGCATTTGCTCTCTCCGGCTTAAATGCCCTGAGCAATCGTGGTGAAGAATCATATTGTCATCGAGCAGAATCATTGCGTGGCAAGGGTCGGCACCGGGGAATGGCTGCCTGATTATTACGTCACCAGGCAGCGCTTCTCCCGGCGATACTTGATTGAAGCCATTGCGCGACATGTTGTTCAGATAGAGATTCTCCCCTCTCAGCCACCAGCCATTCGTCCTTTCGAAGTCAGGGAGGTCAATGCCGCACAGGTGATACGCATCACGGAATAGCGTGTAACAATCAGTCACTCCGTGCTCGAACCGCCTCCCCAAAAGGTAATCCAACGGCCTGAACGTTCTGATTTTCCCGTTACAGGCCAGCACCCATGGAAGGCCCGATGCAACCTGGCATTTACGGTCGGATCCGGACAGAACCGGGCTGTTCATTGGGTGAGAGTGGAATACCGCAGTCACCTCTCCAGCCTCCTCGGCCGCCAGCCAGTCATCATCACTGATTCGGAAGTGCTTTCCAGGTTCCGGGTGAACATTCCGACAGCGGAACAACTGCCCGCCATCCAGGATTAAGCCGCACACCTCATCCTGCGACGATGCCGCATAATCGAGTAATTCCTGCATCATGAAACCTTCTGAGAGCCGGGGAAGCTGCTGATTGGCATTGGTTCCGGTCGTGGATAACGGAAGCGGCAGCCGCTACGGCGGTGAGAGCACTTATCTTTCGCCGGGTCAGTGGTTGGATTGTCGCGCTCGTCTGCAACCGGCGGCCCGTCATATCCGCACCCGACGCCGCGATACTGCCACTGGCAGACGTCGGCAAGGATGGTTCGCGCCGGGATGATGGCGTTGTCGCAGTCGATAGGTGTTGCCAGCGTGTAGGTCACCTGCTCGAACGTCTCTTCCGTCATCTCCTCAACAACGTAACGGGAAACCGCTTCCTGCGTCGGATCTGCGTCAGGGTTGCCATTGGGGAAGTTCACCG
The DNA here is from genome assembly GCF_049238805.1 of Enterobacter cloacae complex sp. CDL013. Classification (NCBI taxonomy): domain Bacteria; kingdom Pseudomonadati; phylum Pseudomonadota; class Gammaproteobacteria; order Enterobacterales; family Enterobacteriaceae; genus Enterobacter; species Enterobacter cloacae complex sp. CDL013. Next base: position 207,042 of record NZ_JBMKGT010000006.1, read on the forward strand.
CGTCCAGGTATTTCACCGGAACCTGACGGCGGGTGATCACCACCCCAAGCATGTCGTCGAAGTCATGGTTTATGCCCGTCAGTAAACCCGTAACGTTCGCCACCACCATTGTTGGGCGGGCATATGTGCCTTCGTTCTTTGACTCGAACCCTTCGACTGCTATCGGGTATGCCTGATACTGATTCCCCTTCCAGATCACATTTCCGTAATATCCATTGGTGCCGGAATGGAAGCGGATAAGGTCTCCACCAAAGGGTTGCAGGTCGGCTTCGAACAGGTCGATAAACGCGCCTACTCCGGCGTCCACGCTGTCGATAATTAAATTTGCTGGTATGTCGCGCACGGCAAACTCCCATAAAAAAGCCACCCGAAGGTGGCTACTGATCTTTTGTCAGGATGTGAAACAAAATAAAGAGGGGTTAGGCTGAAGATTCAACACAAAAGGAGGTTTTATGTCTGGCCTGATAAACCCAAAAGACTCACCAGAAGAATCAGCGTATGCATTATTGATTGAAATGATTAGAGCTCAAAGAGTACCCGTTTACTCCAGCGGGAATATTTCTAGTCTTCTATCAATGTATGACCAGGCAGTGCAGCATTTTAAAGATGAGGATAAAGAAAGCAGTTAATATCCATCGCAAAGCCTGATAAAGCTCTCACGAACGGATTCGGCAACAGCTTTGGCCTTTTCCGTTCTTTTATCATCTTCCCACGTCGATACCCCTTCAAGTTCGCGAGAAAGCGTTTTTGCAGCTGCTTCAATTACATGCTCAGGTAGCTCGGTAAACTTCATAATAACCCCCTTATCGTGGTACTTGTTCAAAAGTGGCCGTCAGTTCAAACAGCGGCCCGGTCTTTGTCATATTCCAGGAGCGGCAGACAAACAGCTTCCGCACTCCCGTATCGGATGGCGTCCAGTAGAACGATTCAACCGCCCCCCTGGCTTTGAGGAATGCCTCTGCATCCTTAGCTGGGTTACTGCGGCACTGGCCGCTGACGCCGCGAAAGGTGAGAGAGTATTTATCCATCAGTGTATTGATACCCTTCACCTGTCGCTGTTCGTAACCGTCGCCGAGCTTAACGACGGCAACAGTCGGCGTGCGCTCAACGGAGTATGCTTTCTGTGGTGTCCATGTGAATGTTTCTGGCACTATGACCTCCGTAGTAACCCGTTAGGGCGCTGCTGATCACGAATGGTGCTGAGGCTAACCTGCTTCATCATCTGCGCCATTTTAGCCATTGTGGCATCGTCTATGCCGCCGGTGGTGTTGATTTCAAAGGTGATGTGCTGAACCACACTGCTTCCCCCACCCGCCTTATCAGCCGGTATCACCTTCCCTGACTGATTCGGAATGAACATCTGCTGACCACCAGCAGTCTGGAAGATTTCAGAGCGTCCATCTTCGTTGATGCGGTAGGCGTTTCCTGCTGATACCGTGCCGCCATAGCGACGGCCTCCACTCATGGTGACACTTGCAATATTCGAAAGCAGGGAAGCGCCGGCCGAGGCGATGGCTGCGTAGTTCGCCATTTTCTCCCCAACGGTCAACTTAGAGGGATCAGCCATAGCCTGCATAATCGCCGTGTTAAGACTCAGGGTTGATTGCGCTATCGCGAATGCTTTTGCAGCAGCGAACATGGCAACATATGCACCACTGCTCTTTCCAGACGTGTTTTCGATAATTGACGCCAGGCTGTCAAAGCCCTGCGATGCCGAGCCGAGAATGGAACCTATCGCCTCAGTTTGTGCATTGGCCTCATCTACAGCAATTTTCCTCCTGGCGTTTGCTGCCTGCTCCTGAATGGCTGTCTTGGCATCTTCGTATTGCTGGACGCTCAAAACACCCATTTGCTGGTACTGTTGCAGTGCCGCCAGCTTCTGCTGCTCCTGGAGCGCTATTTGAGCCGTCGGGTCTTGCACAGCGCCGGTAACAGCGTCAGGGGTGGTTTTGTTGGCGGCAATCTCCTGATCGGTAAAGCGCTTAGCCTGCTCTGCCTGAGCGCGGTTCTTAATAGCGTTGGTCACCTCCCATATCGCCTTGGCCTGAGACCTTGCCTTGGCGATCTGCTCGTCCGTTGCTTTATTGCCTAGCGCAACAACGGCGTCGTATTGAGCCAGCTCCAAAGAACCCTCGGCATAACCGGTGTTGAGGCGGGATAGTGCAGCCTGTTGCTTTGATATTGCTTCGGCCGCGGCGTCGGCGCTTCCCTTTGCTTTTGCCTTATTGATGCCTGTTTTTTCTGCTGACCCTATGGTGGCTTTTATTGTTATTGGCTTGCTATTTTTTGCTACTTTTTGGGCTGCATCCCACCCCGCCCTGGATGACTTCTCCCAAGCTTCAGCTGTCAGTTGAGCTGATTTATCCTCGTTCTCTTTCTGCCAGTCACCAAAACCAAGCCAACTCCATGTCCGCGCTCGCCTGGCGTACATCTCAGCCTCAGAGCGGAGGTCTGCTATTTGCTGACTTGCTGTGGCGGCCTGCCCGGTAAGCCTGCCAATGGCAACCGCAAGAGAATCTATAACCAGAACCATGCCGTTACTGGCCTCTGTGGCCTGGTTGATATCATCAACCATAGTAAGAAATGAGTTTGTCAGCGCGGTATTGGCCTGAGAAAGCGTACGCGGAAGTTTATCGAACTCTGCATTCACTGAACTTGTTTGCTTCTGAATGGCGTTGAGAGCATCTTCTGCCGTCAGTTTCCCGTCCAGCATCAGCTGACGAAGCTCTCCGATGCTTACACCCATCCCGGCGGCAATCTGGCGCGCCAGTTCCGGCATTTGCTCAAGGATGGAGTTGAACTCCTCCGCCCGGACAGTGCCGGATGAAATTGACTGACCGAACTGACGAAGAGCATTCGCCATTTCATCGGAAGATGACCCGCCGATACTTCCTATTTTTTGAAGTGTTTCGGTTAGCTGGATGATCTGCCCGTTAGATGCACCGGTATCGCGCAACGCCGTGCTGAGAGTCTCCCACAGCCTGGCGGTATCCTGAATTGAACCTCCGGTAGCCGAACTTATTCGCTTTAACCCCTGCATTGTATTCGATGCAGAATCCGCACTCCCTGTGAGCCTCTCAATCCTCGCGTTGAGTTGATTCATGGAGTCGGCGGCAGACAGAAAAGCCCTTCCCCATTCAACAATCAGAGCAACAGAAATAGCTGCGGAAACCTTACTTATTGCCATGGACATCTTGGAGGCGGAGTTGTCGGCCTTCTTAAACCCTGCATCCATGTTATCAGTTACAGTCGCAACCTGCTTATCAGCACGCAGCAACTGTGCCGTATCGGCTTTGATCACATATTCAATATCACCGACGTTCTGGGTCATTTCACTTTCTCCAGGCAAAAAAAACCCAGCGAGCGCTGGGTTTGTATTAAGGCAGTGTTTTTATTTCCACTTACAAGCCTGTGATAAATTTTCCATAACTTTATCTGTTTCTGACAGGTCAAATTCAACTACTTGCATCGTGGTTCCGTAAGGTTCAAAACCAAATATTACTTTTTTATGTTTAGCCAATTCCTTTATAAATTGTATTGGCTGCGGAGCAAATGCCGCATCACCGCCCTCTCCACCACCCCAGGCCTTCTTAACTGGTTTTCCACCATCGAGTCGAATAGTTACTCTTGGGCTATCGGATCCCATATAGTCGCTGAACGATAAATAGACTTCCGTCTTATTGTCACTGCAACGCAGTACGAGACTTGTCTCACGACTTGAACCCGCTTTGTTGTAGATATCCGGTGATGTATTAATAGCCACGAAGTCAGTCTGATCAGTCATCTTATTTGTCTCTGACTTGGTAATCCACGACCCGAATTTCTCTACGCCAGCATTTGCAGAAAACGATGTTCCAATGACTAAAGCCCACAAAAGCACCTTCTTCATATCCCTATCCCCTTTGGTAAATGTGCCAAAAGAGTAGCAGGGATCGGCGCAACGACAAAACCCGCAGTTAAGCGGGTTCGGATGTGCGCTTCAATCAGGCAGATTTGGTTGGAAGGTCGTTACGAATCTCTGGCTTCTTGTCGCAGGTAGTGCTGGAGAAATTGTTCTTTGATACCCACTGCCAGTTGAACGGATAGCCGGCGCGATACTGGGTCTGGTTGGCTACTTTGCGAACTCCGTAAATCTGCACGGTGGTATCTTGCCCGCCGAGCATTGCCACACCTTCACAGATCGGTTCCTGTTTCTCCATGATTCCTGCGCAACCAGCGAGGAGTGCAACGCAGATCGCAATAATTGGTAGTTTTTTCATTCCTTTATCCCTCTACGCCATTTTAGGCATTATCCTATAGCCATAGACTAAATGAGTAAACGACAACCACCCCCTCAATCTTTGTGGTTTTCAAATGCTCTATCACCGATTTTCCGCGCCATTGCGGATCTCTGATGGCCGTCAGTTTTCTGGCGGCTTCTTTTTCTCAGTAAATACCCGGCAAATACATTTGCACCTCATCAGCAACGCGATCACGCGCTGCATGGAGTAGCTTTTTGCGTCCGCCAACTCCCCACCTGGCCATCTGGCTGGCGCATCGGCTGATCTGTTTGGTTTCGGTATTGATGATGTGGTCGATTTTGTTCAGGCGGGACATGGCACTGATGCCGTTTCGGATCACCATCTGAAAGGTTTGGTACACTTTTATTTCGAATTCAACACTAAGCCATGCGGCATAGCGAATCGCCACCAGTTCTAACCCCCAGATACCAGGCTGAGCACCACCTTTGATAATCTTGACCGAAGCTATTTTTGTAGCTTTGGTCAGTTCTTGCGCAAACTTTTTAATTTGCCCACTTTTGATGAAGTTACTTGGCCTCTGTGATTCCGTGGCTTTGCCTTCAGCCACTGCGGCAGCGTGAAGATCATTGAGGTTGTAGCGCCATTCGCCATCAACACGAACGGTTACGCCGTTTACAGATACGGTTGGATAGTGCATGAGGTTTACCTATAGAAAGTGAGCCTGTCACACAGAGATAGCCGCCCCAGAGTACAACTAACTCTCAGGCTCGCTTTCTGTAGGCTCTAGGATTATAACGTGCGCGTGTGAAGCGCGTTGGTTTTATTGCAGGTGTAAAAAAGCCCCGCTATTGCGAGGCTGGTTGTGTTGCTCCGAAGGAGATTAATGCGGTCCGTTCCGTTGCGCGTCGATAGCCAGCATTTGCTCGGCCCAGTCCATAACCTCGTCGTATTTCTCCTGGGTTGGCACCCTGGCTTTCTCTTTCTGCGGGAACTTGGCATTCATGGCGGCTCGGAAGCTAGTCATTGTCATGTTCCAGGCATCTGACTCGCTCATTCCGAGGTGAGCAACAGCGGTGTAGACGAATGACCGTACATCGAATTTGTCGCTGTATTCGCCCTTCTTACCTTCGAACTCTTCCGGCGGCTGATCGCCCATTACGCCATGCAGAATCAGGTGGCGGGCAAGCTGGATAACATCCTCGATCGGGATAGCCCCAGGCTTGAACAGCAGCCGCCCTGCCGCGCTCACCGAGTACGAACCAATCAACTCTGCAACATCACCCTCTGAGCAATGCCGAACTACGTTTGCAGCCGATGCTGCCATTTCAGCAAAGCATCGGGCATTTGCCGCCTTCAGGATTTGAGCATCGGAGATTCGGTGTTTCGGGTAATGCCCGGCATGAACCTTCACGAAAGCATCAACAACCTGTTCCGGCGACCCAATACGAGACATGGCGAGGAATGAAGGGTTGAGGAATATCTCTTTGCCACTGGCGCAGACAACGGCCTGGCCGATATCGGTTATTGCTTTCATGAAACCTCTCAAAAAAAGGGGCCGAAGCCCCTGATATCACGCTGCGTTGACAACAACCGTAGCAGACCCGGACGTCACGCTGCCAGCTGTGGAGGAAGACACCTGACAACTGTATGATCCGGCATCACCGGCAGCCACGCTTGCTTTGGTGAATGTTGCTGATGTTGCGCCAGAGATGTCACTACCACCCTTCTTCCACTGGTAAGTCAGTGCTGAATTGTCAGACACAGTCGCAGCCACCGACAGGTTCAGCGTATCACCAACGGTCAGCGTGCGATTCTGTGGCTGGGTAGTGATGGTGATAGTTGCACCAACGTCGCGCACGTCAACCTGACCGGCACTGGACGCTTCGACAGACCAGGTGGCAACGTCGTCGTGCGGCGCCTCATCGCCCCATGATGTCACCATGAACGGCCCTTCGGTGATATCGTTCGGAGAGATGATCTTGAACCATACATACGGCTGGTTGCTGGTCTCTGCTGGCGGGTTGTAGACGTGACGCTTAAGCGCGTTCTGCGCATAAACATCCTCTTTGCGGGTCACACCGTCACCAGAGAACGAAATGTTCTTGTAAGTAACGAGGTTCTCTTGCGTAAATGCAGCGCTCATGTCGCCGGTCGCATCTGCGGTTTCCCACTCTGCATTTACTGTTTTGCCGCGCATCATGCCGAGTCGGCGGTAAGCGCTGGCGGTGGGTTGTACTTCAGGGCATCCAATCGCGTAATAAACGACGACGTCTCGCCCGGTAAAAGCGCCCGATTCACACGCCATAGTGATTTATCTCCGTGTTATCTGGAAATGATGGTTTGAAAGGAAATATCGAAGAGGTAACGCCCTTCTTCGGTCTGGATGGCGGTGATGCCGCCTATTGGCTGCATCGAAATGATGCATTCGGTTTTGTAGTCGTCGATCATCGCCTGGCGGATGGCGTCGGCACGATCTTCAATCTCGTTAATATTGCTGTCGTTCTGGCCTGACAGGAGGAGGATGCGGAAATAATCGCGGGTTATCGCTTCTTCTGGCTTGCCGCCACCGCTCTGCTGGATGACAAGGTATCTTTCCCCCTCGGTATTCTCCAATTCATTCCAGAATCGCTTCTGGATGCGATAACCAACATCAAAGCCATGCGACTGCAACCACGCTCTCATCGCGTCATACACTTCGCTACGCGTCATACTTTGTACCCTTGCTTGATGATGGCCTTAATCTCGTTGAGACCGTCACGCTCAAAGCCTTTGCGGAGGAAGTCCGGTTCGCCATCTGGATCCCAGTAATTGCCGCTGCCGTCTGGCCTTGGCTTGCCTTTCAGCTTGCCCTTTGCGGCATTAACTGCGGCGGCATAGTTAGCCGTATAACCCACCCGCCCAATCATTCCTGATGGCATTGGTTCGAGTTTTTTGTATTGGCTGTTGATGAGAACTGATGTTTTCGCAACCGGAGTAATCAGCGCCGCATGGTTGACCCCGGCATTCATGACTTCATAGAGAACTTTCTCCGTTCGGATGCCAGCGATATCACTCAGCACCTTGCGGGTGTTCATTTGAACACGCTTGATACCTTTTACGGGCATGATCCCCTCACGTCAGAATTTTGTAGTCTGGTTCTTCTTCGAAGAATGACATATCCCATTCAGTCACCGCTTTGATGATGTTTGCACCAGCTTTCAGCGGATCGGCCTGAGATGTTGTGTCACCTCTGGCGATATACCAGTCACGCTTCGGCATGGTCGCATCGATGCCATTGCGCTTCAGTTCAGTGAAGAAAATCAGGTTCGTGGTGAACTCTTTCCCGCTGGCATCTACCGCAACTTCATTGTTTGCCGTCCAGGTGCAGTCAATCAGGTAGGGGGTTCCGGTTGTCCAGGTGCTGTTCCAGTCGTCGTAGACGCTCGGGTAAACAGTGGCAACATTGGTATAGCTCCATGCGGCTGTTTCAGACACCGTTATCCTCCCACCGGATCACCTCCGGATTCTCCGCCGCAACCTTCCGGCACAGCAGATACCAGTCACCGTTGCTTTTGACGTATCCGGTAACGCGCTTACCACTGTCGGTCATCACCCAGACTTTGACAAAAGGCTCCGGCAGCCGCTTCTTAACCGATATCCAGGCCATTACCGACCCCCGCCACACATGCATCCACCCCTGGCAATCCATATGCCAGCAAAAGCTGTATTGGTCGGGTCTGGAGGGATGAGGTCATTAGCGCAGCCGTGTTTATCGGTGACGCGCAACAGTGCCAGCGCCCCTTTCCAGCGATCCGGAAACGACTGAAAACGGAATGAACGAGATGCACCATTAGGGCCAGTCTGCGAGCTGATATACTTGTCGCCTTGCGCCAGCCCCATAAGCGCCAGCAGATAGAGCTGAATCAGCAGCGCGACTGATGCCGGATAATGCGCATCGAGACACTCCTGTATGCTGTTGGCCTGGTCGACGAGAGCCTGAAGAACAAAATCGGGAATGGAAACGCCCTGACTTTGCAAATACCCCTTCGCCTGTTCGAGAGTTACCATTATCGACTCCGTGAAATACCCCGCCGGAGCGGGGCATAAAAAAACCGCCTTAGCGGCGGCTGTTATTCAGCAGGGAAAAGTTTTTTGAGTTCGCCTTCCGGCAGCAACTCACCGAGCTTTTCAGCGCCCAGGTTGCCTTTGAACTCGATACCCAGCTCAGTCAGGCGGTCCTGAATAATCTCTTTGCGAGATTTCTCACCGGTACCGGCATCAGGTGTCGCAGGTTTCAGCTCACCACCAGCCTCGCCTTTCATCAGCCGGACGTTAGACTTCAGCGCCGGGTGAAGCTCTTTCAACTCCATCACGTCGCCAACCTTCACGCCGAACCATGGGCGGACAACTTCGTATTTAGCCATGCTGTTTCCTTACGCCAGGTTAGCGCCGTAGACAACGCCGGACAGGCCCTGATCGTCTGCGGTAATTTGCAGGCCTTCAGCAGACATAATCTGGAAGTTGTAGTTAACGTTAGGCAGTGGGCGCGGCAGCGGAACAACACCTACGGCCATGCCTACCAGTGGAGAGATCACGTCACGACGGCGAACGTAGGCGATAAACTCGTTACCGGTCAGCGCGAAGCTCATGCGGATTTCTTTCACCGGCGCAAACGGCAGAACCGCCTGCAATACAGTGCCGCTTACAACGCCATTCACCACGTACGGCTGCGCCAGGTTTGCCCAGATTTCCGGGGAAACCCACATCACATCATATGCGGCGACTTTGTTCGTGCGGGCGGTAGTACCGAATGCGCCTTTACCGAAGAACGCAAAGAGCGCGGTCATGTCAGCGGTGGTAAGGTCGATATTCGCGCCACCAGCACCGGAACCGAGGTTGATCTTCTTGGTGTTTCGGTGGTTCTTAATGCCCTGCGCCGGGTAGGACTGAACCTGAATTTTTGAATCGCCGTTGAGGTAGTAATTAACGCGCTTCTGGTTGAACTTGCGCATCTTCGCCATCTGCGAATCCAGCACCAGATCAATGCCTACAGAGTTCAGGCCAGCAGCATGACGCCAGTTAACACCGTAACCAGCAGTGAACACCGGAATCGGGTCGCCGTCGCTCGCGTAGTCAGTATGATCGAAGGAGAACGGCGCCTGGCCATCAATGCTTACTGACACGTCGTCAGCGATGTCGCCTACCACGTTATACAGCTTGGCGGTTTTACCGACCGGCAGCACCGTCTGAACTCCGATCAGGTCGTTCACGATTTCCATGCCAACTTCCTGATCCCGCAGTTGCAGCACCTGGTTGTCAATCTCAGCCCAGAAGTCACGGGAGAAACCGCCAACGGCGTTACAGGCCAGCATGTCAGCCGTCATGATTGCGCGGTTAGCCGCAATGATGGAATCGTTCTGTAGGTTCCACATGTTGCGGTTTGCCCACAGCTCACTCCAGTGCCCGCCAAGGCGGGAGTTAGTCGCCAGCGTCTCTTTTGAGAAGTACATATGTTTTTGTCCTTTTGTTACGCGCCAGCAGCGGCGGCAGTGCCAACGCGCATGCGCACGCGGATGAAGTCGGTGGTGCTGGCCGCGATGGTGTATTCATCCTGGCTGTATCCGATCACTGAATCAGTGTCATCGGTTGCCAGGGTAAACTGACCGGCAGTACCCAGCTTGATCGGGCTGTCTTTTTTATACGCACCAGGCAGGCAGCGCAGCGCCAGTTCACGACCTTCTTCGACGTAATTGCCGACAGCCGAATCACCGGCAGGGATTGATTCGGTGATGGTCAAGCCCTGGTGATAACCGACATCGATGATGTACAGGCGGCCGGTCAGCGCAGTTGCCTGAGCAAACTTATCTGAGGAGTTGATGGTTGCCGCAGTGCCTGGAAGCAGCGCGGCGGCCGTGGTGCGGGTTTCGGTCTTGTACAGAGACTGACCATCGATATTAACGCGACGATAACGTGGCATTATTCCGGCTCCTTACTTGAAGTGTTCGTCTGCGGCAGGTGCGCCGGTTTCTTTGTGCTGCTGAGCATTGTTGGTGCCCAGCGGAGCAGCTTCGCCCAGCGACTTGAACATTGCGTCCAGGGCATCGCCAGAAAGCGCGTTGGCCACGATGTCACCATGGACCTTAGCAACCGCATCACGCTTGGCTTTCTCTTCAGCGCGTGAGTTGGCGGTCAGGGTGTCAGCGAGTTGCTTCTGGTTGGCCTGTAGCGCATCAACCTTTTCCGCGAGAGGCTTAATAGCCGCTTCAGTATTGGTCGCAACAGCCTGGCCGATCATGCTGCCGATTTGTTCCAGTTCTTCTTTGGTTAAAGGCATGTCGCCCTCCGTTTTGTGGTTTGGTGCAGGCTGTTCCTGCGGTGTGAATAGAGCTTTGAATTTGTTAGCGACGACTGCGACCCACGACTCCTGGCGCGCTACTGCGGTGCCGGTATCGTCGAAGGTTATTACGCCGCCCTCAGACTTGTAGCCAAACACCTCAGCGCTGCCGCCGTTGCGGATGATTACAGCTTGCGAGTCAGTGAAATCAGCAACCCATGCGTATTCATCCGCGCCCGCCGCAAACTTCGCTTTGGCTGCGCGATCGAGACGCTGCTCGCGCTCCCGGTAGGATTCACCCACCAGCGCGCCCGAGTTAGCCTTGAGCGGTTGAGCCAGATCGGCATTGACCATCAGGCCAACTCCCTGCTCAGGGGTTGCCGCCCCAACTTCGTGCAACAGGATCGCGTCGTGGTCCATGCGATGGATGTCGGCAACCCACTCCGCACCTGTTGCGCGCTCCTGCTCGCTCGGCTCAAGCTGATCGAGGAAAGCGGCCACGCTGGTATGAATCGGCGGCACGTCTTCACCGCGCTCAATGGCAGCGACACGTTCAAGCAGTTCCCTGCCACCTTCCGACTCGCTAGCGCGGGCAACATCTACCCACTTTTCTAGGTAGATGCGATTACCGGACTTCTTAACGTTGCGGTTCCACGCGCCGATATGGCCTGCGTTAATCCCCTCAGGTGAGAAAGCAGACACAAACTGACCGTTAACCTGAGGATGCCCAAGCGGTGCCAGGGTGCCTTCCAGTCCCTTATAGTGGGCGTCGATTTGTTCTTGCGTGTACAGCCCGCCATTCATGACGACGTTCGCCGGAAGCGTGTAACTCGGCAGTACCAGATGCTCACGCCCGTTGTATGTTTCGCGCCGGATAGACTGACTGTTCACCTTCGTGGTGATGTTGACCTGCATAGGCATAGTTATTTCTCCGCCCAGGCGTAACCGCGCGCCTGCATCGATTTATATTCCTGTTTGAGTTTCGTGATGGTGTCCGGGTATTCCGGATTACCGTCCGCATCAACCAGCACAGACTGCTGGCTGCATTTGCAGTTGATGGAGTTGCCATCCTTGCTGTACCAGTCACGGACCTCTTCATTGGTGTAGAGGTGGGCATGGCGCACTGCGTGGGTATGTCGGGTTGTCGGTGACAGAGCCGAGATGTGAACCAGAAGCGTTTTAAGGCCGTAAAGGTCATTCGCCTCCTGGTCTTCATCCCACTTAGCCCGGCGCAGCGCGGTAGTCACTTCAGTGCGTGCTATACGGTTTGCCCGGCGCTTCTCGATGCCGGTCTGGTCTGTCAGGTTGCGGGCAATTTCCAGCGGATTAAGCCCGCGCCCCACGCCATCAGTCAGCACACGCGCCATATCTCGCTTAACGTCAGCCGTCAGTCCCTTCATTTCCTCAAACACACGGGCATGCACCAGCGCCATGCGTTGCTGATAAGGGTCGCTTGCGAGGATGGACGCCAGCGACTCACGCCCTGCTGCATACACCGGGGATTGCTGGCTGAGGTTGTAGAACGACTGCCCGGTCCCTTTCTCCGAAGCCAGATCGATGTACTCGTAAAACCACAGGTCGTAGTCGCCACCTTCAAGCAGCACCTGATCAACCAGGTAACTGGCATCGTTCAGGATGATGGAGAGTAGCGTTGGGTTTAGCTGGTATTCGTATCTGGCGTTTACTGCGAGTGAGGAAGGTATTTTGTCGAGTGCTGATTTGTACGCTTTGCCAATCTTATTCATCCGCCTGGCGAAGTCTTTCATTGCCCGGCGTTCCAGCGCATCGGCCCCGGTCGGGTCCTTATAGTTACGCGGCAGAATCGGTGGCTTCGTCTTCTTCGTCGCCATCCTCTTCTCCTAAAGGCTCTTCGTCGTCATTGTCATAGCCCGCAGCCGTGCGAATCTCTTCACGGGTGAACGCGGGTTCATCGCCGCTGCCCTGCATGGTCTGGTTAATCTCGCCCATGGTCTTGGCGTTGGTGAGCTTCTCAGTGCCGGTCTGTTCATTCAGGTCATCCCAGATAACAGCCTTCTGGCTGACGGCGTCGATGATTTGCAGGTCAATAAGCTTGTCGCAGAAGTCCTCTATTTCGAAAGAGAGGTCTACGCGGCGCGACTGACAACGAGCATTAAAGTATTTCTGGTCTTCGGTGCTGGACCGCTCGGCCTGCTGGTTACCAACCAGAATACGCGTAGGAATATCAACTCCTGCGGCGGCTGTTTGCAGGTTTACGTTATAGGTTGGAGACGGATCAGAAACCGGAGAAACAAGGGAGGTTACGCTGGCCCCCTGGAGAGAAAGCAGCACATCATTGCCGCGATTCATCTCGCGTGCAGCGTCATTAAATTTATCCTGCAACTCATCTACTTTAACGCCGTACATAGATGCAATGCTGCCAAAGTCGATTTCCTTGTCGAAACTAAGTGCTAACTGGCGAGCGGCGTTCTTCAGGAATGACTCACCAGACCCGCCCTCTACCTTCTCCAGGCTCACAAAGGCGTTATAAGCTGGTTCAAGGAACCCAATGGCATCGTCAGAGTAATCACCAAGGATGAAAACGCGATCAGGATGTATATTGACGCGGCGTGTCGAACCGTTCGGAAGGCGCTCGGTGTACTGCCACATCTTCGGCTGGCCGTATGTCTTCGAATTCAGGCCTGTGTCCCACTCGCTCACCATGAGCGATCCTGCCCAAGCCACGGAAACCTTCTGCAACCCGCGCCCTTTAGTAACCGGAAGGTTCCAGTCTTTTTCATCGCGGACGTGCAGAAGGATGCCTGCATAACGACCGACAAGGCGACGACGATCCGCCTCGGCAAATGAGCGCCAGAACCGGTTGTTGAATACCTGCTTTGACTTGTTTTCCCAGGCAGTTTCGTTTTCGCTCTCGTCGGCATCGTCACCCTCGATGATTTCCGGGTTAGTCTGCCAGCACTTGCCCACCAGCTTCTCAACGGCACCGTGAGCGATACCACCGCGCCGATACAGGGCATAAAGGTTTTCGTATGTTACCTGCTCAGGGAAGCCATACTCGCACCATGCTGAATGGCGCTTATTGTCCAGCCCCATTGTAGGCGCCATCAGCCCCATACGGGCGCGAGCCATCCGCGCATCGTTCAACGCATGGTTGACGGCGAGAGTTAATTTGTCAGTCATGGTTTGTCCGTTGGTGGATTCATGGCAATAAAAAAGGCCGCCTGAGCGACCTATTTCATATTTTTGAGGATTTTGATTACTGTTTCGTTAAATATTACAAAGCATTCTTCTTGGTATCGGCTGTCACTTCGTTCAGCAGTAATATAGACAGGGTCTAAACATTCATCGAATTGGTCTGCTGTAGCGTCATAAATCACACCTTCAATCCTAACCCAATAATGATCTCTCTCAACCCCACCTGAATCCCTAAATTTCCCTTGGCATAGGCATGGGTTCATCCCAATTTCTGCTGCTGAGTAGCAGATAGCTAAGCTTGTTTCTTTGCAAAGATGCTGCTCAGGCAATCGCGATGTTTTATCCCTTGCTAACCGCGCTGAGACACATATTTTCTTTAGCTCGTCCTCTAGCATTTTGTACCCCACTCAATTTAGAGGGCTAACCATGCCAGAAAAATCTTCATACTTCTATCGCCTAACCTGCAACCGCTTAGGAATCATCACCCCGGCCATCTGGCCCTTGCGCTTAATGTGTCCGTCGAGGCTGTAACGAATACCGTCCCAGCAATGCTCGTAACCATCGGCGAGCTTCGGCAACACCTCACCGGTGATGCGGTCCGTTTTGTACGACCACATGCGGGCCTCGCGCGCGACGTTCTTGCAGCGGGGATGGATAATGATTTCGTCGAATCCGCGAAGGTGCGCGATACCGTCCTCAACGCTACCCTGCCATTTCTCGGCAGCTGAGATGTTGAATCCCTGCCGCTTGAGATAGCTAATCGTCTCGGGTCGAGCGGAGTCGGCCTTGATGGGCCAGTCACGCGATCCGGGGATTGTGTCGTATAGCTCTGGCATGTGGTCGAGCTCTGTCTGCTGCCCGTATGCCTCGTATTCGATGTACAGCCGGTTGTGCAGGATGAACGAGCGCACCAGCGTGTTCGGGTCTTTAGCGAAACCGAAGTCAGCTCCGAAGAACAGACGTTCGGCCTCTTTCCATAACTGGTCCGAGAACTCAGCGATCCGGTATTTTCCGGCCAGGACCTGCTTATCGGAGTTTTCGAGATAGGCCCCTTCCCACACCCACGCGTAAGTTGCCGGGTCTAGGCGGCGCTGATCGTTCTGTCGCTCACCTTCAAGCACGTCAGGGAACCACGGGTTATCCGTATAGTTCATCTCAACGGTAATGCAGTCGTCGCCGGCTTCTTTGCGGAAACGTTTATCCGTTGCGCTGCCGTCGCGCTCCGGGTTCCACGTCACCCAAATCTCTGAACCTTCCTCACGAACGGTCGGGCTCAGCTTCTGCCATGCTATTTCGCTGACTGATTCAGCCTCATCGACCCAGCACAGCAGGATGCGCGCTTTCGACTTGATGCTGTCGAGGTTATGCCGCAGACCGCAGAACACGTAGTTAACGCTCTTGTCGATGGTGCGGATGTACTTCTCGCCGATATCAAAGTTGGAAGCCAGCCACGGTACAGACAGGATCGCCTGCTTCACCTCCTGCATACTCGACTCTTCCAACGAGTTCATGAACTCACGGGCGCAGAGCACCACGCCGCTTTCACCGTTCATCATCGACTGATAAGCCTTTACAGCAGTCATCAGGGCGAATGTGCGCGTCTTGGCGCTGCCGCGCCCACCGTGCGAACACCGGTAACGCTTATTCACGGCGGTGAACAGTGGTGCAAGCTTCGCGGGGATCGGCAGTTGAACGGCTTCACTCATGCTTTCGGCTCAACAGGTAGTAACTGGATGATTGTCGGCTGCGGAGTCATGCTGCCATCAGGGCTTGTATGCTCGACTTTCTGGCGATTTGTGTAGGCATCGCCCATTTCTTTGGCGGCCTGCTCGATAAGCTGCGAGGTCATGCCGTAGTTCTTCATCTTTTCAGCATTGGTCGCCATTCGGTCGAGAACGCGCAACCGGTACGCTTTATTTGCGATCGGAATGTCACCGATCTCATTCTGGAATCGTTTACGGGTAGCGTTGAACAGGTCAATCCACTTCTGGCTCAACTTGGCCGCCATTGCGTTGCCGGGCGTATATTGCGACACCTGCTGCCGTGAGACATCGATGCCATATTCAGCCTTTACAAGCTCAATGACTTTTACCGGGGTCTCGTAGCAGGCGAGTGACTGAACGATGAAGGCTTTAACCTCTGTCGATAATGCTGCCACAGGCTACCTCCATGACAATCTGAATAAAGCGTTACGCCAGCTTCAACATGCACGTCCCGCATGACCTGGCTATATCGATGTGAGCCACTTCTGCTGGCGCATTGGCCGCATCAACGAGCTCCTGTACTTCTTTGCTGGCACCGTATCGACGTACGACACCAGTGAATTCTTCGACGTCGTGGCCGCGCAGTGAGAGCACTGGCTGCCCGGTCTCTTTGTTGAACTTCGGCGCACCGGAATCATCGGTGGCCTGAGCGATGTGGTAAAGCTCATGCTCGACAAGCGCGCAGAACTCGAGGTCACTGCATTGTGAGCAGTAATCAGCAGCCAGGGTGATGATGAACTTCGGGATTCGCCCGAACCATTCATACATCTGCTGTTCCATTCTGGCTTTCTGCCAGCCACCGGCGCGTAGCATTACCTGTTCGGCCTGACCGAGAACATACCGCCCTTTCTTCGCAAACGAATAGGACGCCCACATGAAGCAGAGGTCAGCCTCTAACAGGTGTTCGTGGTCAGGGTTATGGATGCTTCCGGTATCGCTGAGGATTTGGCGCCTTACCCACTCATGCACTTCATTGGCGGGAATGAGCCGGGTGTATGGCTGCCAGTTGTCGGAGGCGATGAAGTTAACTGGCGGATAAGGCCTGCGCTCGTCATCGTTAGCCATGGGTTACTCCGTTGCTTGTTCTTCTGGCTGTTCAGTCTGCTCTGCCGGTACTGGCGTGAATTCCACGCGCTTTACATCAGCAGGAGCGAAATACAGCCACTGACCCGTCTCGGTCGCCAGCGGCACAAAGCCGTTTACCAGTTCAGGCTGACGTCGTGACATCTTGCCCGTGAAGGTTTCGCCTGTTTGGGTGGTTAACGTGATTTGGTAGATATCGGACATGATTACCTCTTTGCCTTGTCGCAGCTGTTGCCCTGCTTCTCAGAAGTGCTTAGCCACTTACGGCTTACCCGTCAGCAAGATGTGATCACCATCCTTGCGGGGTTACACAGATCATTATCGAAGCCCCTCAGTGAAGGGCTCCTGTAATGCCGCGATCAGCCAATAAGTAATTCCGGCTGCGTTACCTGCATGATGTGCTCATGCTCGAGCTCCAGAACGCGCTTCTCTTTCTTCCGCTCGTTCATCAACCGGCTGCCGATCGTGCCTTTCAGCTTTGAGCGCGTTTCTTTAATGGCGTAGCGGTGCTGCATTTCTTCACCCATCGCCATGCGTCGGTTTAGCTGCTCGGCCATCCAGTTAAAGGCATTGATATAACACTCCTTTACTGCGGCAGCTGTTTTGCCAGTGAACCCCATCACGAGCATCATGCATCCGTCGCGGGTGATGTTATACATAGGCTGAACATTGCCATTTTTATCAATGAAATCAATGGGCGCAAAATTGCGCTGGGTGAAGTCATCGGAGCATTTCAGGTTACGTATGGCACGCAAAACGTCTTTGTGTCGCTTGCCAAAGTAATCCGCCACCTTGAGTGATGTGGTGATTATCTTGTTGTCGAGGGTCGTGACCATTTCACGAAAATCGAAAGCCGGAATAACTGACGGATTATTCATAGCGTCTTTACCTTTTAGAAAGTGAGCCTGTCTCACAGAAAAGCCGCCCGAGAGAGGTCGCCACCTATAACGGTTTTTCTCAGGCTCGCTTACTGAAAGGCTCTCGTTTAGATGCGCGTGAGATGCACATAAAAAAGCCCCGCGGATGCGAGGCTGTGAGAATTTGCTACGGTTAAAGTCCAGAGGAGAGACTGTGTCAGAACCTCAGGGATGAGGCTCTATTTCCCCTGGGTCTGCTTATCCCATTCCTCGCGGAAATTGGATGGGTTGTCGAAACCTTCACTGCACTGGTTGGTTTTCATCATTTCGACCTTTCTCAATTTTGCGAATTGCTGCCCGGTCGATGTTGCACTGACCGACGATCCCGTAAAGTGTCGCGTTCATCGAAACACTGTCACCGTATGAGGGATTGTCTGGCAGATCAGGCACATCAATTCGCGACGTCAGATCCGCCGGAAGGTTCAGGGCCGGCTGCTTTATCACCCGGTATTCCACGGGCGGCTTCTGCTGCTGCGCGCAACCGCTCAACAGCGGCATCAGGAACAGGAGCAGCAGCGCACTTATCTGCCGCCAGGTAGCGCTTGATCTCGCTCTGGAGCATTCGGTTCTGCTTGGCCGATTCTGCCCTTT
Organism: Enterobacter cloacae complex sp. CDL013; assembly: GCF_049238805.1. Taxonomy (NCBI): domain Bacteria; kingdom Pseudomonadati; phylum Pseudomonadota; class Gammaproteobacteria; order Enterobacterales; family Enterobacteriaceae; genus Enterobacter; species Enterobacter cloacae complex sp. CDL013. The sequence continues at coordinate 225,124 of NZ_JBMKGT010000006.1, forward strand.
GCTCTGCGACCTCGGACATGACCACGTTTTGCCTGTTAACGGCGCCAGCAAGTTCTTTAACGCTCCCCGCCAGATCGTCATTTTTAGCCCTCAGGTCGTTGATCTGCACATCCTTGCTGTCGTTAAGCTGTGTCAGCCTGTCGTTCGTCGCCGTTAACTGATGATTGCGGGCATTTAGCCCCCACAGGCAGATAGCGACAAGGATGATGAACGCGCAAGGAATGAGAATGTGCGCATTATTTTTGAAAATGCGGAATAAACTGATTAACCCGAACATAAAACCCCCTTAGCTTTAGTCAAGCGGGCTTTCCTGTCCTCCAGTCCGTTGGTACCACCGTTGATGATTCTGGTGATGCGGCTAACATCATCTGAGTCAGCGATAGCGTTAAGTCCGTGATTGCTCCACCAGGCAGCTGCGGATTCAGCAGCATATTTAGGCTGAGTAAGTAGTTCTGGGCCATTTACGATATCAACGCCAAGCTGATTCACCAGCGCGGCGTAATTCGCTTTCCCCGTCACCTGAATCAGACCGCGCCCGCGGTAACGATATCCATCACCGCTGTTGCGATCGCCGTTACCGTTCCGGTTGGCGTAGATGATGCTGCCAATCATTTTCTGGTCGGCCGGGTGAGCATTCTGGCCCGAGTCAACGCGGCCATATTTAAAGGCGTCCGCCTGGCTGATGCGATTGCCGAACATCGCCAGCAACGCGCCGTATCGGTAATTCAGGCTCTCTTCCACATGAACGAAGCCAGATGATTCATGCCCCACCTGTGCGAGGAAGTGCGCCTGCCTCAACGGTGTGCTTATGTCGTACTTCTGCATTGCTGCCAGCACGACAGGAAACCACTTCCCGGCCAGTGCCGCACTGGTGCCGGTTGCTTGCTGGAATTTACTGAGGATCAGCATTTGCTTTGTCTCCCGGTTCATTCAGGCCAAGGCGACGGCGCGCATAGGCAAAAAGCGAATCCACCCCCACATACCCGACGCCAGCCGAGATCGGCCAGCAAAGCTCAGGGGGGAAATTCCAGTTGAAGATTGCCCATATAGCCGTGAGTGTCGGCTGAGCGAAGAAGCAAAGGATCCCGCACATCGTTGCGCCGGCGATCCGGTCTTTCCACTTTGATTTCGCGCCGCGCGAGGTAGCGAGTATCGACATGACAAAAGCCAGTACCGAATAGCCAGCTTCGTTTTTGTGGTTTACAAGCCACGCAAGCATCACCGCCCAGGTATCTGGTCTGTCTTGCATAGTGGTTTTCTTCATGTTCGCACCTGCTTGGTGCTGGTTGATTAGGTCAGGCCCTCGGGACGATTTAACAAGTAGGCGTGTCGAGGATGTTTCCCGGGACCTGAAAATAAAAAAGCCAGCGACAGGCTGGCAATGTGAGGGTAAGGCAATGTCGGCTATCTGGCCGAAGGGTCCCAGGTAGTGGGTTTTGGTGCCGGGCAAAGGAATCGAACCTCTGACGCGCAGCTTACAAGGCTGCCGTTCTGCCACTGAACTAGACCGGCGAATTTGGCGGGACAGGAAGGATTCGAACCTTCGACCATTCGGTTAACAGCCGAACGCACAACCGCTGTGCTTCTGACCCTGAAATGAAAAAGCCCCGGCGGTATGCCGAGGCTCATTTTACAAACTGGATAGGGACTATCATCTTCATGCCGCCGATGTAATTTAGGCAGCATATCAAAGTAGACTCAAATATGGCTCATTTAATTGACTTTTGCAATACCCTGCTGCGAAAAAGTCGCCTTTTGTTGTGATCGTGTTCTCACAGTGCAGAGAAGAGAATCGCCATCAAGCCGCTTAAAGATAGAGCACATGGCCCGCCAGTAGTCGGCATAGTTATGGCACCAGTTATCAGGTTTAACGCCGCACAGCGCCGCCAGGTCCTGATGCTGATACACATCCTTGCCCGCCAGCTCCGCTTTGACGTCCTGCGCCGCCAGCCAGATAAGCTTCTTCAGGCGCTCCATCGTCTTGCCGGCCATCTTCTTCGCGCCGAGCTGTTCCCGGAACACTGCCCAGGCCCATTGGGTAATCGCCACCTGGTATTCGAAACGGATATTCTCGCTGTAGTTCCACAGCAGCCAAGCTTTCTGGTGATCCTCCAGCGACAGGACAGCGCGGCGCCATGATGCGGTCACGAACTCAACCGGACCTACCAGCGCGATAGATGAACCCTTAGCGCGTGACTGGCTGCCACTCATCGGTGGTCCGTCCGGGTTGACCTTCCGGCCGGTGATCGGGTCGGTGATTTTCTTCCGGCCCCGGCTGCGCGCCGTCGCGGTGAATTGCGCGTTCTCGGCGAAAGCTACCAGCTGCCCTTTCGTCGCTCCGCTCAGATCTGCGGTCGCCACAATGAGCTGCTGACGTACGTATTCCAGTTGCTGACTGTTCATGCGGCTTCCTTCTGTGGCTGGTTGGTTTTGGTCTGGCCGTGCTTTGCTACTGGCGGCATGCTGGCGCGCTTAACGCTTTCTGCCTGGTACCGGAGGAAGTCGGTATGGTTCATGCGGCCTCCAGTTCGGTGATGGTCAGTTCAAGCCTGCCGCCTTTGACGATCGGCATTCTCTTCACGCTGTAGTAATCAACCTGCTGGTCATCGAGCCAGAAACCGGATTTCGTCAAGGCATCGAATGCGGCCTTTTGCAGATTGTCCAGGTCCCGGCGGCGGCGATCCGGCATGTGGCACTCGATACGTATTTTCACGGGCGTGGTCAGGCCGATATCCAGCATTGAGTCTTTGATGATTCTGGCGACGCTGTCGCGGTACGCCTGCCCTTCTGCGCTGATATGCGTGCGCCCGCGGTTATGCCGGTAGTAGCGGTTGTTGCTCGGCGGCCATGGGAGACTGATGCGATATTCATTCATGCTTTTACGAGCCCCTCTTTCAGCCAGATAACCTGCGTGCGGGCCATTCCTTCAAGCGCGCACTCCTTTGCATATTCCGCATCGACCAGGCGGGTGCGGCGATCAATCTCGTCGTGGCAACTGCTGCATGCAATGGTGGCGATCAGGTCAGGCGGCTTGATTCCGGTTCCGCACAGCCCCGCCAGGCGGATATGAGCCAGTACAGATGTCTCAGGATTTCCGTTGCATACGCCCGGGATGCGTACCTGGCATTCGCGACCGCGTGCCGCTTTGCATAAATTAGCCATGCGTTCTCCTCGCCGCGAGACGCAGCCATTTCTGATCCACCAGGCGGGCGGTGTAGTCTTTCATAGTCGGGATGTCGGACGGCTTAACCGCGGGCTTAGGCTGGCGGCGCGCCGGAACGCGGAAGATTTCGTTTGTGATGACGCGAGAAAGTGGAGTAGACATCATGCCTCCTGCTTATCGCGCAGCTGCTGGTACTCGCTGCTCTGCGGAATGGTCAGGTGGCAGCCGATGTTCATCGCCCAGGCTTCGACTTTGCACAGGAAAATGTACATCTCGCCGGTTTCCAGCTCTGACGTATGGCGGAGTGACTGCACGGTCGTGACCTCTCCGGACACGACATCCACCCGGTCTTTGCTTTCGTAACCGAGATAGGTGTGCTTCATCGCGTCTTTGACCCACTCAGGCGTAGCGAAGGTCTTGCCGCGGGCGATGAGGTACTCGCTGATTTCCGTGTACCACATGTGGCTTAGCGCGTTCTGCGACAGGCTGCGTTTCTCGCGCCATGGTTTGACTTGCAGGCGGAAACATTGCCCGGCATCCAGTAATGGCTGAATCTGCTGGCCTATGGCCGCGAAGTTGCCGCGATGGAGTTTGATACCGTCTACTGGAAGAGTCATACGGCCTCCCTAACGGAAACCGCAGAATGCAGAAAATCGCAGGTGCATTTCTGCATCTGTGACAAGGTGAGGAGTTCAGATTGTGGTCGCATTTAAGTCCCCTTAAATGCGCAGAAGTCACCGGAGTTGTTCAGGCTCCGATGACATGATTATGGACGGTTGATTCAACAAAATCAACGTAAGAGAAAGGCCTCCGGAGAGGCCAATGAGTTAGTCGTCCACGCGTTTAAAGCACAGCGGGCAAACATCATTTCCACCGTGCTCTTCGTATGCGCCTTTAACGGCATCAGTCATCTCTTTAAAATTTTCAAATGGATGACCACCATTGCTTTTTTTATAAGCTCCAGCTGCGTATTTATAGATGTTAGCCTCATCTACGCCTTCATCAACATAAGCGCCCTCATGATGGGGGCACTGCGTTAAAGCGCCAACCCTACCAAGCATCTCCAATGCCCAACACTCTTGTTTCATGCAAAGTTGATCGATACTCATAACGCCTCCTGTTGGTCTTACATCGCCAAATGAATGTACCACCAAGCAAGAGGAAATGAAGCAGTAAAATTGTAAAACATGTGTATATATCAATGGGTTAAAATAGTTTGCTATTTTTTTTTACAGCCTTGCTGCGTCGAATGGGTTAGGCATCCGGCACCTCTAGCGCAGCTTCGGGAACGGTATCAGCAATCCAACCGGAGCACTTCCTGCATCGAAAAACAGTTACACCATCCTGCGAATAAACAAACTGACCTATCACCTCAGGCTCTACGTTCTCATCCGGATAAAACGGTCTCTTCCTGTCGGTGCGGCCGCATGACTTTGGATCGGCGTTTAACTCGATGCTGATTGGCTCACCGCAGATGCATCTACCCTGGATGATTTCCATCACTTCACCTCCTGCTGCGGTGCCGCTGTGTACGCGCTACCTTCCTGCCATGGTTCGTTGCTACCGGTGCATGCATTACTGTGGTCATTGGCGTGCGGGCAGCGTTTGTTGCCGCATTCAGGACAGACGACGAAGCGCATGTCAGTCATAGTTATTGGTCGGCAGGTTCGGCACCAGCAGTCTGGAGCGTTGAGAGCATCACGCTCCGCAAAGATTTTATCGGCGTCGATTGCTATGCCGGAGTTGCGAATGGCTGCAATCCCATCGCGCAGCGTAGGAATATTTTCCGGAATATTTTGTTGTTGGTTTTGTGGTTGTTCGGCACCCTGAAGCATGGCGGCGCGGCAGGCGTTCCAGCCGAGCGCGTAGTAATCATCAGAGGCTGACTTTTCGCCTTGAGAATGAATAGCATCAGGCACAGATACCGGCGCTGGCGGGGCGATGTAAGCGCTCAGGACTTCGTACTCATCACTCCGGAACCAATCCGCCTTTGAGTGCAGCCAGCTACCAAACTTGCCTGTTACCTTATGTTTCACAATGAACCCCGCATGCTCCGCTTCTAGCGATGCCAGCGCTAACTTCATTGTCGCCAGCGCCATTGCCGCGTCTTCGTTTACAACGCCGGGCACAGCATCGCGCTCTTCTTCAAGCTCCGCGATTGTCTTCTGGAGCCATTCTTTGGTAAGTTCGCTCATGATGCTTCTCCTTTAGCGGCTGCGGCGATATTGACTCCAGCATCGTGCAGTGCCTCAAGCACCTGATGCTGCTTGTAAACCATTTCAGTGTGATACGGCTCATCGAAATCTACGCGATGCAGCATGCTATAGCGCTGTGGGAGTACAACCACACGCGCCTCCAGCTCAGCAATCCGCTTCTCTGCGGCTTCCAGCTCATCCAGCAGCGCCAAAATGTTGGCTGGACAAAATAAAGCGATTGCCTTTGCCGTTTTGGTATCAACCAGTTCAGAAGCGACCGGCTGATAACTCACACAACCATGCCCCTTTGCCACACTGCCTTTAACAACCACCTCAACGCCGCTAAAGCCATTGCGTGTTTGCCATTGCTCGCAGTTAAGCTTTAGCGCAGCCGATTTCAGCTTTTCCATAAGTTTGTCGATGTTGCTCATTGGGCAGCTCCTTCAAATTGGTAAGAAATTTTAATTCCCAGCTTTTTAGCCATGGCATGCTCAGCGACGGCCCCCTCAGAAGCTTGCCACCCATGCAGCATGTGAATGGCGTCGGCGCAGCGAAGCATCGCCAGGCAGATGTCCATATACTCACGCTGAGATAAACCATCCGGGAGCGCGGCCGGATTTAATACCACATGACCACCTGATAACATCTGCTGTGCTACTGCGTTAAACATCGGACGGTTGTAGTTTTCGTAACCCGTCATTGGTCCTGCGATGTAAATTTTCATACCCCTGCCCTCCCGTACTTGTCTGATAACTCGCCCATTTGCCTGTGGATTTCCGCAAGGTCACACCCTGCGCACCCCAGAGCTTCGGCTATGAGCTCTTGCTGTTCTTTGGATGGCCCGGCTTGCAGAATTTGATTGAGCTTCCTGTGCGATACGCCGCAGTGCCTGGCGATGCTGATGAGCGTTACACCGTTATCCTTCGCCATGGTCCTAACCATCCAGCGATAATCACTCCATTCGCTCATACCCCTACCCTCCCACAAACCATCAAAACCCTTCTCATCGCCGGACTGTTGCGGCACTCCTGGCAGATCACGTTTGTGTCCGTCCGCTGAATTAACTTCGACTTACCCTGCTTTATGCCCGGTATCGTGTCAGGGGCGTAGCGCTTGCCGTAACTGGTAAGGCTGTACAGGCGCTGGCCGTATTTTCCTTCACAGCTGATCAGGCCGTCGGCCAGCAACGTGCTCACCGTCCCGGATATCTTTTTGGTGTCCATACCGATAAGTCCTGCCAGTTTGACGCTGTTCAGGCCCGGGTTATTACGCAGGGCTGCCAGCACCTGCTCACGGATTGTTATGGTCATGTCACACCATCCCGTTCGACTTGTTGCGGTTGTACTTCGCCAGCAGCAGCTGGATCGGCGTCGGACCATGCTCGGCAGCCGGTGCTGCAATTGCCCGGCGTACCGGCGGCACTGGCTTACCCTCGGTGACGCGCTTCTCCCACATGTCCAGCAGATCGCCCGCCTCGCGTGCCAGTTCACCATGCGTTAACTGGCGTTCAGTGCTGCGGTGGCGCAACTCGACGCAGATGTGGTACATGACCGGCTGCGACCAGGGGAATTGTTCGCTGGAGGTGAATTCGAACGAACGTTTACGCCAGTCCCAGTACTCGGCGATCACCTGGTCAACGGTGATGCCCAGCACCCCGCCACTCTGTTTGCACCAGGCGACGAACTGGCCCGGCGACGGCAGGAATGGGCGCTCCTGGCGGCGGGCAATGCGCATACCAGCATCAACCTGAGCCATTGAGTGGATCCCGTTCTCCTGAAACGCCAGCAGCCACTGACGGCGGAATTCGTTCAGGTCGTCCTGGGTGCGGAAGTTCGCCATGCTGGCCGGGAACGCGGCACGCAGTTGGTTGAACAGCCCGTTAAACACTTGAGCCACCTGCTCGACCGGTGCGCGTTCCTGATACTGCTCTGGCAGGTTATGGGCCATGCGGCTCATCTGCTCGCGGTCGTGGTTACGCATCTGCTCTGCAAGAGATTTCATCGAATCACCTCATAAGCCCAGTCAGTGTTGTTGAAGTCCAGATCCGGCTTGGCGGCACGCTGTTCACTTCCGGCGTTGCGCTGCATCGTCAGCTTGTCCCACTGCTTACGCAGGCTTTCCGGGCTCAGGATGTTGGTCTGCCAGAAGTGGTGTTTGCTTGCCCAGTCGTACAGCGCGCAGATGTCCTGGTGCGACCTGTTGTCTATCTGGCGCATCAGGCGAACGGTGTTAGACCAGGAGGTCATGTCCGGGGCTTTGCAGGTTGGGTTAATCAGCTTCACCCTGGTGGAAATCCACTGGGCAGTTTTGAGGTCTTCAGCCGATCCCCACTTAGCACCGGATGGTGTGTAAATCGCAGCTTCTGGATGAGCTGATAAAAATTTCTTGAGACGTGCGTCAGAGGATTCGTCAGAATTCTCGGACGATAAGTTATTTATATTCTTGTTATTACCTTCTTGTTCATGATGTGCGGGGAATTGTGCGGCCTTATGTGCGGTATACCCATCTGAACCCGCGCCGTTACTGGCTTCATCATGTGCGCCTGTATGTGCGGCTTTATGTGCGGGTAAATCGTCCATTTTTTGAGCATATTCGACGTAGTTCGTGATGGTGATCACCCTGCCTTTTCGCTTCTCTCCTTCGATGGAAATCATCCCTTCGCGGACGAAAACAGACAGCATTCTCTCCACTGCGTCGCGGCTTGTCGGGTTGCCCTGGCGGTCACACAACTGAAGGCCTAGATCCGCAGCAGTGACGACCAGTTGACCGGGTTGCAGAGGCCATTGCTTGCCCTTGAAGAATGCCGTGTATGGCTGTCTGGCTGCGTCAATGAGCAGGTTCTCCCACAGCGCGCGCAGGAAAACATCCTTAGCCCAGGACTTCTTCTTGATGCTCCGGTACAACGGGACGTAACCAGATTTCTGGTTCTCCATCCTGTTGCTCCTTGCGGCTGAGTGCGCCGCGAAATTTGCGTAAGCGACGTTCGACACAGTTAAACCTCCTGCGCCTGGCGTTTTGGATTAGCATTTGTCATAATGACCTCGCACTTGTTATCTGCATTTGCACCTGAAAGTCGGTTCTGTTCGCGCAGACCGGCTTTCGCCATTTTTGTAGTTCTCACATAACCCCCAGCATCGACGTAACCATCGTCATCAGAGGGCCTACCTGCTCCGGCATGAGGCGGAACAGCGACGCTATACCCTCGCTTACCTCTTTCAGCTTCTGATGCTCTGGAGCGTCCAGCAGCACGGCCTGTTTAGCCTCAGCGAGTTCTTTCTCGGCTTCAGCCAGACGAGACATTTTGCAATCGGCACCGATAAGGCGAGTGCGATACTCAACAGGCAGCACGGCCATGATTGCGGGCGTCAGCTGGCGCACGTTCTCGCGGTACTGCTCGGAGTCGAAGCGATTATCCAGGAAGCGAAACAGTTTCTGGCGCGCCCGGCTGATGTCTTCCGGAAAGCTGATGGCGGTACCGCCCTGCTCCCGGTATTCGTTAATGATCAGCGCCGAAACGACGTCCTGATTGTCCAGCGCCGACGACCATGCCCGGACCGCATCGCGGATCTTTTCGTGGTCTGGCGCCGCTTTAGCTTGAGCGCGGTTTATCATCGCTCCCGGGTGTAATCCGGTATTGTGTTGATAAGTAAGTGATTGCATGTGCTATTCCTGATGTTCCTGCTTCTTGCTATGAGGAAAATCGCGGTATTCGACCGCCTTCACCTCGCCAGTAGGAAGCTTGTTGATAAAAATCTGACGACCAACCCTGATCGCTTTACTAATTGCCGTTTGGTGAACGCCGATGGCATCAGCTGCTTTGGCCTGACCTACCTCGCCAACAAACTCAGCTAAAGAAATTTTCATGTGGTTGCTCCATTGAGTGCATAACCAAACAATACCAGAAGTATTACACAAATCAATACTTGCGGTATTTTTAAAATATGAGCTTTGGTATTAATATCTGATAATGGAAAAGAAAAAGATTCTCACCCCCGCTCAAGTGGCTGATTCACAGCGTTTAAAAGCCCTTTACGAAGCGAAGAAAAAAGAACTGGGTATTACTCAGCAATCCATTGCGGACGCGCTGGACATTTCTCAGGGTGCCGTCGGCCATTACCTCAATGGAAGGAATGCCTTAAATACAGCGGTAGCATCGGTCTTTGCCAGGCTTCTTGGGGTTAGTGTCTCTGATTTCAGCCCGTCACTTGCGAAGGATATCTCTGATATGAGCTCGGTGGCGTCGGAAAATACTTCTTTCGCAGGGCATTATTCACCTGGCTCAAAATATCCGGTGATTAGCAAAGTTCAGGCGGGCGCCTGGTGTGAAGCGGTTGAGCCGTACACCCTAAAGGATATAGACCTTTGGCTTGAATCAGATGCTCACATTCAAGGTGAGGCATTCTGGCTACAGGTAGATGGTGACTCAATGACAGCACCGGCGGGCCTTAGCATCCCAGAAGGAACCTTTGTCCTCTTCGATACTGGGCGCGAGGCGATCAACGGCAGCCTAGTAATAGCAAAGCTATCCGATTCGAACGAGGCAACATTTAAGAAGTTAGTGATCGACGGTGCGCAGAAGTACCTGAAGGGTTTAAATCCACAGTGGCCATTGGTAGCGGTGAATGGTAACTGTCGAATTATCGGTGTTGCAGTAGAGACGAAGATGCGGCTGGTCTGATCGGCAAGATGTTCTGGTCGGCGCATAGCTGGTAGGCATCAATCAAATATAAGAGGTCGCACAAATTCGGCCTTTTTTTCTCGCAAAAATTTAATTTGCGCGTTATAACGCGCATATGGTTAAATGCTCGAACATTCACAACGCGAGCAAATAAAATGACTAATATGATAGAAAGCCATGATGGAAACGAGCCAACCGGAAAAGCGAAAGGCGGGAAGGCCCTTGCAGAAAAAAGAACCCCTGAAGAACGAAAAGCTGCATCCCAGAAAGCCACAGCTGTAAGGAGGGAGTTGGCATCTCTGCCTGAGGTTTTTTATGGCTCCCCTGATACGCCGCTGGAAATTGGGGGGGTTAAATTAGAATGCTACGTATTAGATGACGCAGATAAAACGCGAGTAATCACAGCAGGCGGCGCTGGGGTTGGGTTGGGATTTCACCCCTCAAGCGCGTCAGCGCGACTCGTTAATATGGTTACTAGCGAAAGAATATTACCCTATATTAACAATGAGTTAGTTCATCAGCTCCAAAACCCAATAAAATTCAAATATCCTTCAAGCAACGTTGTCGGCATGGCATATCCAGCTACTATTTTAGCGGATATTTGCGATGCGATTTTGGCTGCTAGAAAAGAAAATAAGCTTCAGTCACAGCAGCAGCACATCGCTGCACAAGCTGAAATTTTAATGCGTGGGTTCGCGCGCGTGGGCATTGTTGCGCTGATTGATGAAGTCACCGGGTACCAGCGAGATCGAAAGAGGGATGCGCTGGCAGCAATTCTTGAAAAATTTGTATCAAAAGAAATGCGCCCATGGCTAAAGACTTTCCAGCTCGACTTCTTTGAGGAATTATGCAGAGTTTGGGGTTACGCGATGCCAGAAAAGCCCGGGGCATATCCACCCGTTTTTGCTCACGTTATTAGAGATATTGTGTACGACAGGCTTGCGCCAGGGGTCCGCTCTCAATTGCAGGACTTGAAGAAGAAGCGAGGCGGGAAAATGCACCAGTGGCTTACCGGTAACGCGGGATATAATGATTTAACCCGGCACCTTGGGGAGCTCACGATGTTATTACGGGTAACTCCAGATGGCGCAAAAGATCAATTCATGGCAACTTTAGACCGTTTCAAACCTAAGTTAACTATTGAAGAGTTGATTGACGCGTCTGATGCACAAAAAGCAAAATAACCAGCACCCGGCCACCGCGCCGGTTTTTTTATTGCCCACCCATAAAGCTATCCCCCATTCTGCCGATAACTATCCAGTCTGAAGCTGATAACAATAACTATCGCAACACTACCTGCCCGCCCGTGCGGGCTTTTTTATTGCCCTTTCCGCACTATCTCAGCCGCATCCCTGTTCACGCCCTTCCCTATCACGTTTCCTGTTTCCTTCCGGTACTGCTTCAGCTTGTCGATGATGTTTTGCTGGGTCATGGGTAAATCAGCCAGTGACAACTCCATGACCGCCCGCCCCATCGCCTGAATTTTCATGCTTATACGCTCTTCATCCAGAACCATGCACATCCCTCCTGCTGTTTTTTTAAGCGTAGCACTGGTATTTACAAAAATAAAATCACATCAAATTCATACTCTTAGTATTAATCAAAGATTTATTAATACTAGCGGTATTGCTATATATTAATACCGCTAGTATTGTTAACTCATCGAAACGAAACATCGACAGCTGAGCGAAGTTAGCCAGCGGCGAAGTTGAGATTCGGTCAGTCGAACGGCGCGACAGTAAACCATGCGTCGGACCATAGGCGGGCTCAGGAAGAGCGGCAATTATGGCAAAGCGAATAAAAAGATTTATTCCAGTCTATTCGAAGCTGAGTGGGCTGTGCTGAATCAACCCACGCAACAAAGGAGCTTTTATGCGACGGCAAAGCTATATCACTCACAAATAATCGGTACCACAAATGCTTTCGGAAACCCCGGCGATGTCGGGGTTTTTGGTGAGTGTTTTGGGCTGGCAGACGGTTATCAGCTAGTTGGTGAGGTAATGGCTCACCAAGGCGACGACGGCCTTCCCTGCTTCATTGTGGGGAGCCAGCACCAAAGCATTTCTCCCGCATCAGCGGGTAACGACAGAGGGTAAGGCAATGGGATTAAAGCAGGTTAAGCGCTTCAAGGAAGATGACGAGGTTATTTGGTCTAGCCAGGCAGGTGGCGCTGAGAAGGTAAAGATTGGCACTGTGGTTGAGGTAATTCCGGCAGGGAAAAGCATTCTGCATTCCCGGTTCCGCAATGAACTCGATGCATCAACGCTGCCGCGAAAAGAAGAAAGTTACATCGTCTGCGTTGGCCCAAAGCCTGGGTCGAGAGCGAAACCAAAATACTACTGGCCGCGAACATCGGCTCTTTCATTGAATACGAACTAACCCGCTCCGGCGGGTTTTTTATCGGCCATACCTCAGCTCATTCCAACGAGTGAGCGTGAGTTATGACAACCGGCGGCCATCCACCGCCCTTTGAAACACTGAATAAATGCGTTGAAGTCTTGTATTAACCGTTCCGTTCGCCGCGATAAGGCCAAGAGGATTTATGAGCAACCCAATCACAGTAGGTTTTTCAGGTCTGACGAAGCGAATTTTCGCGGGTCGGTCAAAGCCAGGCAAATTGGCGCCCGGTGTTCGTCAGTTTACTGGCGAGAAGTTTGATGTGACAGACGAGGCTATTTTCGCTGTAGCACACCTGATGGTTGCTCGCGATGACATCATCGTTATACCACTGCCGAATGGCGACGAGATTCACCTCCGCGCAGACATCAAAGAAAAGCGGGAGGCATCATGACAGTCACCCACAACGGCAAGCAGTACACCGCCAAAAAGCTCAACGATAACGAGTGGCAGCTGACGTCGGTATCGAACCCGCGTGAAAAGCTGACGCTCAACCGCTGGCACATGAAGCTGGCTGGCCTCCTGGCACAGGTTGAGGTGAAGGTATGATCGGAATGCACTACGGCACCGCATCAGTGCCACGTAGCGAGGTTTTACCGGGCACAATGCTGCAACACCACGGCAAAACTTATCGCGCCTCTGCGAACGTTGAGAAAGGCCTGTACGCCTTCAACATCTTCGAAAAAACCATCATCAAAAGTGATTCCGTCGTTGTGCTGCTGAATGAGCGCGGCGAGCCGATGGTTCATTGATATTAACCACCCTATTCAACCGATCGGCCTGGCTTTTTGCGGGCGGGATCTGCACATCCAAATTTCAGGAGTTCAGCCATGAACGCATATCTCACTGACGACCGCATCGAAGATCGGCGCTGGGTTAAGCAGCAGCTCGACGACGAGAAAGAGAAGTGGATCGACGACCGGGCACAGCAAATCATCGACATGATGCCAAAAGAGCCGTCCGGCCTCTTCCACTTCTCGGTCCCGATTGACTCCAGCCCATACGAAGGACTTCGCAGCGATATAGCTGGCGAAGCCTACAACGATTTCATTTCGGCAGTTGCTTACGCCCAGGCGGAATACGACTGGGAACACCGTACCGGCTGCCCGTTTTAAGGAGTGATTATGAGCTTCGATCTGATTCAGTTCGTAAAGGAGCAGGAGCCGCTGTTTGTCGGCGCCCTTACCGACCAGTCTCTGACTTGGGCAAAGGAATGCCAGTTCGCTATACAGTTATTCCAGCGCAATCAAAAATTGGCAGAAACGGCGATTTCCAACCCCACCAGCGCCCAGAACGCGATCATCAACGTTGCAGCGGTCGGCATAAGCCTGAACCCTGCCAGCAAACTGGCTTATCTGGTTCCGCGCGACGGTATGGTCTGCCTCGATATCAGCTACATGGGCCTTCTGCACATTGCCCAGTCGGCTGGCGTCATCAAGTGGGGCCAGTGCAAGCTCGTTCATGCTGGCGACGACTACGAGACGCTGGGTCTCGATAAGGCGCCAGCTCACAAATACAACCCATTTGCTACACCTGACGATCGCGGCGCCGTTATCGGTGGCTACTGCACTGTTAAAACCGCTGATGGCGACTATCTCACTGAAGAGATGAGTCTCGCTGAGATAGAAGAAATCAGGAAAGTGAGCAAAGCGGGAACATCACCAAAAGGCCCATGGGTCAACTTCTGGTCTGAGATGGCCAGGAAGACGATCGTCAAAAGAGCATATAAATACTGGCCGCGTGCTGACCGTCTGGATAATGCCGTCGATGTGCTCAACGAGAGCGAAGGCATATACACGGACCCAGTTATGCCCTACACCCCTGAAAGCGAAATCATCCAGTCGGAAGAAAACGCAAAACAGGAACTTATCAACACCATCCATTCACTATGTGAGGACATGAAGCAGGCGAAAAATATGCATGCTCTCAAAACTCACTTCCAGGCAGCTTACAAAATGACGGTCGGAATGCAGCTTCAACAAGAGGTTCAGGCCGTCTATGCCAAGTGCAAAGCAAAATTCGAAGAGGTTACGCAATGACAGCTCTTTACCAGATCGCCAATGATTTCGCAAAGCTGACTGATTCAGGCATGGAGCCTGAAATGATAGCCGACACCCTTGATGGCATTGAGTGGGAGCTGGAAGCAAAGGTCGAGCAGATCCTTGCTGTCTGCAAAAACGAATCTGCTTATGCCGAGGCGCTGAAAGAAGAAAGCAAGCGTCTTGCAGAGCGCGCAAAAGCCGCAGAAAACCGTGTGTCGAGCATGAAAGATTATGTGGCCACCTCCCTCGAAACAGCAGGAAAGAAATCACTGAAGGCAGGCATTCATCAGGTAACGGTTCGCGCGCCTTCCAAGTCAGTAGAGATTACAGATGCCAGCGCACTTCCTCCTGAATTCGTCGAATACGAGACGAGCATCAAGCCAGACAAATTGGCTATCAAACACCAAATCGAAGCTGGCGTGGATGTACCTGGCGCGCAAATAAAACTCGGCAAACCTTCACTCATCATCAAGTAGGTGGAGCCATGAAACGCACACCATTTTACCGCAGGCCAGGGCGAACCGGGCAATTCTCAGGTCTCCGCGAACGCGTTATCTGGATGATTCAGACGCGCGGCCGCCCGGTAACGGGCAGCGAAATCGCCGAGAAGTTTGGCGTAACGCTCATTGAGTTTAACCGGGTCGCCAACGGCATTACCCGCGGCTCAGGACAGATAGCGCAGATCGTTGAGTCGGAAAAGTGGATCAACGAGGACGGCATCTGCGACCGGACATTTAGTCTGGCCAGCAAGCCAAAGGTCGTAACGCCGCAGGGTAAATCGCGGCTGTTCACCCGGCGCGCCATAGAGCAATCGCAGGAAGGCAGACGGCAGGAGTGCATTGAACGTGCCGCCCGCCGTAGCCGACTGATTGCTCAGGGCCTATACATCGACGAAATGGAGTCAGTGCTATGAAAGCGTGGTCACTCGAAGAGCTGGCGCTGCTGTGGCGACACTCAAACGCTGAAGTCGCTGAGATTACCGGCCGCTGCATTGAAGAGGTAGGAGATAAGCGGCTGCAAACCAATATTGAGCGCAATGGCTGGGATGTTAACGATCCGGAGCGGGAGGGTGCATGATCCATTTTCACGGCGGACCGATTACGCCGGACACATGCGCCCTGAAGGCATGGAAAGGCAGGCACGCTTTCATTTCCTTCGCCAACCCCGGCCAATTAGCCCTGGCCAGCGAAGTCACCCAGTCTTTCGCGCTGGATAACGGCGCATTCAGCTTCTGGACGAAAAAGCGCGTTGTTAACTGGAATGACTACTACGAGTTTGTTGCTCGGTGGATGAATCATCCCCGCTTTGCGTTTGCCGTCATTCCTGACGTGATCGGCGGAACGAGTGAAGAGAACGATGCGCTTATCGCTGAATGGCCGCACGGTAGCGTTGTCGGCGCGCCGGTATGGCACATGAGCGAACCCGATGAACGCTTCTTCAGGCTGTGCCGGGAATTTCCTCGCGTATGCATCGGTAGCATGGGTGAATACGATGCAAAGCGACCAAGAGCGTGCCGGGCAAAACTGCGCGATCTGATACGCCATGTAGTCGATAAAAACGGCTATCCAATTACGAAGCTTCACGGCCTGCGCATGCTGAATGCTGACATCTTCCGTCACATCCCTCTGTCGTCAGCTGATAGTACAAACGTGGCGCGCAACATCGGCATAGATAAAGCGTGGGATAAATCAGCATACGCGCCGGCAAGCAAAGAAACACGGACAGCAGTGCTTGTAGAACGCATTGAGGCCTATAACTCGGCGAGCGCTCTTAACTACGACGAGGAAAGGGATCGGTTTACACCACAACTGGCTTTGGAGGTTTAAATATGACGCCAGCAAATGAAAACGCCATCCGCGCAGCCTGCCGCCGCTGCACCGAGGAAATTCAGCAGGCCATGCGCAAGAAGCCAAAGCCTAACTGGAACGAAACGGTTCCTCCCATCATCAATAAGCATCACAAGAAAATTGAAGCTCTGGGAGTTAGCCTTCTGGAGTTCGTCGTCAAAACTGGCCGCCTTAACGGGCGGCTTGGAGCCGAACAATGATTCGCCGACAGATAGATACATCAACCCGATTTCTGCTTGATACCGCCTTTCACCGACTTGAAATAATCCGTGATGACGGTCTCTACCGCCACCTGCGCATGAAGCAGCCCGGTACGTCCTGTTATTACTTCGACATTATCACCTGGCCGGGATATCTGACTGTCACCGGCGACATGGGCACCTGGACATTCTCCCGTATCGCGGACATGTTCGACTTTTTCGGTCCGTGGCAAGACGGGATTAACACCGGTTACTGGTCAGAAAAGCTGGAGGCTGGCGCTGGCTATTCAGCATGTGAGCTATTGGCGAAAGAGTACGATCATGATGCTTTTTGCCGGAGCCTGAAGGAATCAATGAGCGAGTATCTGGAAGATGCTCCAGAGGACCAGCAGGAAGACGAAGACTGGGATGATGAAGACGATACTCGAGACAGTGATAAAGCCAAGGTTCGTGAGGTAGTCCGTGAATTATGCCGCGGTGGATTTAGCAATGACTGGGAAGCATATCAGGCAGTTTATAACGCTGACTGGCCCGAAAGTTGGAGCGCGTGGGATGTCTGCGACGGGTTGACGTTCAAAACCTACACCAGCCACTTCCGCTGGATACTCTTTGCCATCACCTGGGCGATCTCCAAATACCACAACACGAAGATGGTCGATAAGTCGATGGCTACCTTCCTCGCAGTGAAAGGGTTACCAGCATGAACAGAGCATCACCAGTTGATTTGAGGAAAAGCCTCGAAATCGCCAACCACCTGGCGCACATCGGGATTCGCTTTGTGCCGATCCCGGTGGCGACCGAGGAAGAATTCCAGACGCTGGCTGCCGAGTTATCGCGACGGCTTGAGCAGATGGCGGTTGAAGCCGAGAAGAATGAAGGCGGTGCAACATGAAGGCGCTAATCACCCGGGAGCTTAAGGCTCCTTTTTTATTGCTGGCGTTCACATTCAACCGAATTAACCGACAGTTTAGGGAGCATTGACCATGGCCGACATCATCGATACCGCAGCAGAGATTGAAGAGATTCAGCGTAACGCTGCCCTTTCAGCTCACCGCATCGACCGCAAAGCCGTATCAGCTGAGCGTTGTGAAGAATGCGACGAACCAATTCCCGAGCCGCGGCGCGCTGCCGTTCCCGGCTGCCAGACGTGTGCGGAGTGCCAGGAAGAGAAAGAATTCAAGTCAAAAATTTATAGGTGAAGTAATATGCAAATTGTTTTGGTTAAGGGGTTAATCACAATCATAAGGATACGCTCATGAATGGAACCGAGTTCGAATATTACGACCTAGCTTCAAAAATAATCATTGGGCTGGTAACCGGTATTGCAGCTGCATTCTTAACCGCTAAATTTGCTCTTAACAGATTTTACAAGGAAAAGTGGTGGGAAAAACGCCTGGCCTCATTCACTGATGTAATCGATAAAGCATATAGAGTCAAAATGACTGACTGCTATTTTCTCAATCTAGAATTAAGCCTCATGCAGGAACAGGATGATACTTTTAACAGGCATCCTCCTGAACAGGAAAAATTACTCACGGATCTTTATTGGGAGGATATACAGGAACTTGAGCGCATAGCTCAACTTTCTGATTTTACACTAACCCCAAAGGCCTCTAAGTTATTGAATGATTTCGTCAAAAAGAGAGCCGTTACTCGCTCAGACTTTAGGGATGATGCCATCAATTCCCTTGATGGCGCTGAAAAAGATCTTGAGGCATCAGAAAAATTACTGGATGGGCTTGTGCAGGAAGCTAAAAGAGCACTGAAAATAAAGTAATTTTGACTCTACTCAGCACTAAATCTAACCGCCTCCGGGCGGTTTTTTATTGCCTGATTTCGATTAATCAACACGTCAACGCGGCCTCGCATATAATGCCAGGCGGCTAAGGAGTTCTCATGGCTAAGCTTCTCAACTTGCAGGAATGGGCTGCTGAGGTCTACACGACTCCACCATCCCTTTCTACTCTGCGCCGATGGACGCGGGAGGGGCGAATTTATCCCGCTCCGGAGCTGCACGGAAAGGAATATAAGGTTCAGCCTGACGCTATCTACGTGGATCCGCGCAAGAAGAATCTGCGCGCCAAACCGAAACACACAAAACTGCCGTCCGGCGGCACCTTACTGGAGAGACTGACTCATGGCGAAAAGGCCAGTACGTTACGACGCTAACCTGCCCCGTAACCTGACCTATCGTAAAAGAGACAGACTTTACAGCTGGCGCAATCCGGTGACCGGGCAGGAGATTTCTCTTGGCCGGATTGATCGCAAGGATGCTGTTGCCCAGGCCATTGAGGCCAACAACTACATCGACCAGAATTACCTTCCCTCTTCTCTCCTGGATCGCATAAAAGACGTGCCCACTTTCACAGTGGCCGCATGGCTTGAGCGTTACGAGGTAATTCTCGAGCGGCGCGAGCTGAAACCAAACACGATGAAGGTCAGGCGAAACCAGATCGCCACCATTAAGGAAGAGTTCGGCAAAATTCCCCTCGCTTCTGTCACGACAAAGGACATCGCTTCATTCCTTGAAGCGTATATTCTCTGCGATAAAAAGAGCATGGCTTCCGGGCTCAGGTCTGTGCTGATGGACATCTTCAGGGAGGCGATTGTGGAAGGACATGTCGACAGGAACCCGGCAGAACCGACGCGAACGCCGACACCGAAAGTTAAGCGAGAACGCTTGCTGCTCGAACAATTCACGCTCATCCGCCAGGCTGCATTAACTCATTCTGAATGGGCGCCAAACGCATGCGATCTTGCACTGGTCACCGGCCAGCGGCGGGAGGATATCTCACTGTTCAGGTTCAGTGACATTAAAGATGGGAGGCTTTTCGTTACGCAGGAGAAAACAGGTCACAAACTGGCACTTCCCCTTGATTTGAGGCTGGACGTCGCCGGGCTTGTGTTGCAGGATGTCATTGATCGATGCCGGGTGAACAACCCTTCCGACTTCATGCTTTACTCTCCGGTTCGCCGCGGCGGGAGAAAGCCGGGGCCGCTAACTCCCGACGGACTCACCCAGGCCTTTGCAGAGATAAGGGATTCGACCGGGTTAAAATTCGGCCCTAACCCACCTCCTTTCCATGAGATCAGAAGCCTGGCGAGCAGGCTATATGAAAAGGAGCGTGGAGAAGAGTTTGCTCAACGTTTACTCGGCCACAAAAATTTAACAATGACCAAAAAATACCTGGACGCACGCGGTGCAGAGTATGTTATGGTTTAGACAGGATATGGAATATTCGAGTAATTTTCGGGGGATTTCGTGTTGAGACCGAAAAAACCCTTGAGAAACAAATAGATAAAAAGAGACCGAATACGATTCCTGTATTCGGTCCAGGGAAATGGCTCTTGGGAGAGAGCCGTGCGCTAAAAGTTGGCATTAATGCAGGCTCAATCGCCTTGCCCTTTAAGAATAGATGACGACGTCAGGTTTTCCAGTCCACAGTAAAAGTGGTCTGAAAAAAAGCGTCAGAACATCACTAAATGTGAAAAACCGCAGAGCTTTTACAAGCACCTGCGGTTTTTTTTTACTGGAAACCTGACGGCTAGCAGAGCTTTTCAGCGCGCTCAATAAACGGTGCCAGACTTTTCTTCTGCCCGGGGTTTGCCGGGTCATCCACCTGGATCACGCTGACAGGCTGTCCGTTACTTTTCCCGCTGGCCACCTGCTGCTCCGCTACGTCATTTAACGGATACTGCACGAGCGTACTGGGATTGATGACATACAGCGCGTTACCGTGACGGCAGGTGAGCATGACCTCTTCACGATTAAATGCCCAGTTGTCCTTGCCCACTTCAAACCGGCTGACGGTGATGACCTGCGGCGCGGCCAGCGCACTGCTGGCACAGGTGAGAAGTAAAAGAGAAAGCAGTGTCTTTTTCATATGTTATTTAACCTTGTCAGAAGGGTTCCCAGGTCGCGAACAGGCTGACGGCCGCCAGTACCAGCGCGCCCAGCACCACCTCTGCCTGTGTCATCCTGATAAAAATCTGTTGTTCCCGCCCGGCCTCCGGGCGAAAGCGTGGCACAAGAAAATACCGATTCGCCAGCGCAATTGCCACCATCATCATGACCAGCGCACATTTGAACAACAACAGCTGGACATAAGGCGCATGCCACGGCACGTTTATGCCAACAATAAAGAGCGTATTGATTATCCCGGTCAGCAGCACGCCTGCCACGGCGTAATGCCCCACGCGGGAGAAGCGCATCATGGTAAAGATAGCGGCTGGCTGCCAGCGGCCTTTCGCCAGACGCATACAAAACAGCAGCGGCAGTAAACCACCCACCCAGGTCGCGGCGCAGAGCAGGTGAAGCGCATGGTTGAGACGATGCAATGCTCCCGGTGCGCCACCGTTCATCGCGGCATGTCCCACGCCCGCCAACAGCACCAGCTGCCCCATCACGAGCAGTAACAGCCGTGAGCCTTTTTGCGGGGTAAGCCATGCAGCGCCCGCCGTCGCAGCGGCCAGCACCATTTGCCACAACCAGACGCCGCCAAATTGCGTTCCCAGCACGCTGCGCCAGACCGCCGGACGAATGACATCGCCCCAGCCGTTGCCCATCAACCCACTTTGCAGGCCAAACATCAGCAGAGCCGCCATCAGGCTGATTAAGGCCGCGAGTTTCTGCTGCCGCTGGAAACGCCGGGTCATGAGGCGCTGCAACGAAGACGGTGCAAACCAGACGCTGTAAAGCGCGTTGCCGAAAAGCAGCATCAGCGCAGCAAAATGGATAAAGCGTAACGCGACGTAGCTCAGGGCCAGCATACTATTTCACACTAAAGTGATAGCTGCCCTTGGTTTTGTGGCCGTCCACGGAGACCACGTGCCAGTCCACCGTGTAGGTGCCGGTCGGCAACGGTTTCTCAAGAGGAACAATCAGCTTTGCGTTATCCTTCTCGTCACGCTTCACCGCGCCGGTCTGGATCTTGTGCTGCTGCGCGTCCGTCACCACCACGCCGCTGAAGGCAGGCTCAATGCCTTCCGAGAAGTTCAGGGTAATGACCTCTGGTGCCACCGCAACGGTATTTTCCTGCGGGGATTGCTGCTTAAGATGCGCATGGGCCAGAGCTGAGGTCGCGGTTGCTGAAGAGAGCAGAAATGCGAGCGCGCACGCGACGCGGGAAGGGGTAAAGTGCATCACAATCATTCCTTTTCGTTATGCCTGAATGCTAAAGAATAACTCTGTATAATTAACGAGTCGAGGAACATCCTTTGCTCCCTTGTCATCGTTGAACAATCGCGGTAACGTTGCCGCCGCAGAAAAAGGAGAAGGAAATGAACGTTAACCTGGCCGCCCTTCCTCAGGACGAGATGGACAAAGTGAATGTCGATCTCGCCGCCGCGGGTGTCGCATTCAAAGAGCGTTACAACATGCCCGTCGTAGCTGAAGTGGTAGAGCGTGAACAACCCGCACATCTGCGCGACTGGTTTCGCGAACGTCTCATTGCGCATCGCCTCGCCTCCGTCAATCTCTCGCGCCTGCCGTACGAACCTAAAGTTAAATAAGCTTAACGTCTCGTTACACTTCCTTACGCGTTATGTGGCAGGATAAGAAAACCCTGATAAATTTAGGTGTAATCTTAAAATCCCAGCGACTTAGTGTATAAGGAAGTCACGATGTCACGATGGAATATTGCCGCGGCTCAGTATGCCCCGCGGCACAACTGTGTTGATGAGCACGTAAAACATCACCTGCACTTTATTGCCGAAGCTGCCTGGCATGGGTGCGATTTGATCGTCTTTCCGGAGCTTTCGCTTACCGGCCCAGGCGGAACATCCTTACCACCACCTCCTGACGATTTGCAGCTTGCCTCCCTCCTTCACGCCGCCCAGTCACGTTTCATCACGGTGATTGCCGGTATTACGCTCCAGCAACACGGCCAGCGCCAGAAAGGACTCGCGCTTTTCACCCCTAACCTGTCGACCATCCGGCGTTATCCGCAGGGCAACGGTGCGGGTGTTATTCCTGGCGATAAACGGTTAACCATCGTGGATAACCAGGCTGACGCCCCGGAACTGGACCCGGAGGCAACGCTGTTCACCAGCAGCCTGGCCGTGGGCGAGCACCGCTGGCGGCAATCGATCGGTTCGTTACAACGCTTCGCGCACAAGTACGCCATCGCGGTATTAATGGCGAACGCGCGCGGCGGTAGCGCGTTATGGGATGAAAAAGGTCAGCTGATTGTACGTGCCGATAAGGGAGAACTGCTGCTAACCGGTTCTTTAGGCCAACAGGGTTGGCAAGGCGATATCATTCCATTAGGCTAGGCATTTTAGGATCAGGAGCGATCAATGCTGCGCGTTATCGATACCGAAACCTGTGATTTGCAGGGTGGAATTGTGGAAGTCGCTTCTGTCGACGTGATTGACGGAAAGATAGTCAACCCAATGAGCCATCTGGTGCGCCCGGATCGTCCCATCAGTGCGCAGGCGATGGCTATACATCGCATTACGGAATCGATGGTGGCGGATAAGCCGTGGATTGAAGAGATCATCCCTCTTTACCACGGTAGCCAGTGGTATGTCGCCCATAACGCCAGCTTTGACCGCCGCGTTCTGCCGGAGATGCCCGGCGAATGGATTTGCACCATGAAGCTGGCGCGCCGTCTGTGGCCAGGGATCAAATACAGCAATATGGCGCTGTATAAGTCGCGCAAACTCAGCGTGCGGACGCCGGAAGGGCTGCATCATCACCGTGCCCTCTATGACTGCTACATCACCGCAGCGCTCCTGATTGATATCATGAATACTTCCGGCTGGACGCCAGACGATATGGCGACCATTACCGGGCGCCCCGCGCTACTGACTACCTTTACGTTCGGTAAATATCGCGGGAAGCCAGTATCGGAAGTGGCGGACAAAGATCCGGGCTATCTGCGCTGGCTGTACAACAACCTCGACAGAATGAGCCCGGAACTGCGCCTGACGCTGAAGCATTATTTAGGCGAAGCCTGAGTCCCCGCCCGGCCTGGCAGCGTATCCTGCGCCAGGCCAATCAAAAAGGCGTACTCCAGCGCCACCCCTTCATAGGATTTAAATCGCCCTGATTTCCCTCCGTGCCCTGAGTCCATATCGGTACACAGCAGCAGCAGATTATCGTCAGTTTTCAGCTCACGCAGCTTCGCCACCCATTTCGCGGGCTCCCAGTACTGCACCTGGGAATCGTGCAGGCCGGTGGTCACCAGCATATGCGGATAGGCTTTCGCCTCGACGTTATCGTACGGGCTGTACTCTTTCATGTAGCGATAATAGGTTTCATCCTGCGGATTCCCCCACTCCTCAAACTCCCCGGTGGTCAGTGGAATGGACTCATCCAGCATGGTCGTCACCACGTCCACAAACGGCACCTGGGCGATAACGCCTTTAAACAGTTCAGGCCGCTGGTTGATGACGGCGCCCATTAGCATGCCCCCGGCGCTGCCCCCCATGCCAAAGCAGAGCTGCGGATCGCCATAACCCTGCGCGATCAGCGCATCGCAGACATCAAGGTAGTCGTTAAAGGTATTTTTCTTTTTGAGAAATTTTCCGTCTTCATACCAGTGCTGACCCAGTTCGCCGCCCCCGCGAATATGGGCAATCGCATAAACAAAACCGCGGTCGAGCAGGCTCAGCCTGCTGCTGCTGAAATCGGCGTCCATGCTTGATCCATAGGAGCCATAGCCATAGACGAGGATGGGGTTTTTACCTTTGTTGAAGTGCGCCTTGTGATAGACGAGCGATACAGGGACTTCAACGCCGTCGCGTGCGCTCACCCACAGGTGCTCACTGCGATAATTTTCCGACTCAAAACCCCGGACCTCAGCCTGTTTAATCACCTGACGCTGCCCGGTGTCCATATCCAGTTCAAACAACGTATCCGGGGTGGTCATCGACGAATAGCCGTACCGCAGGCGGGACGATTCCGGTTCCGGGTTAAAGCCGATCCACGTTACGTAAGCCGGGTCATCGAACGCAATGCCCACCACTTCGCGGGTTTTGCGGTTGATTTGGCGGATACTGGTCAGTCCGCGCTGACGCTCTTCCACCACCAGCCAGTCGGTAAACAGGGTGAACCCCTCCAGCATCACCTGATCGCGCGCGGGAATTAACACTTCCCATTTGCGTTCATCGCGCACTTTGGTTTTATAAAGGCCAAAGTTTTTGCCCTCGCGGTTCGAACGCAGGTAAAAGCTGTGCTGGAAGTGATCCAGGCTGTACTCATGATCTTTACGGCGCGGCAGGAAGCACAGCGGCTGCGCATCCGGCAGCTCTGCATCCAGCAGCAGCACTTCTGAAGTGGTGGCGCTGGAGAGGAAAATGATCACGTAGTGGCGAGACGACGTTTTGTGCAGGCTGACATAGAACGTCTCGTCTTTTTCCTCGTAGACTAATTCATCGTCGGCGGAATCGGTCCCCACCGTATGACGCCAGACCTGATAAGGCAGCAGCGTTGAGGCATGCTTTTTAACGTAGTAGACCGTTTCTGAATCGTTACCCCAGACGAAATCGGGGGAGACATTATCCAGCATTTCGGGATACCAGTTTCCCGTTTCAAGATTGCGGAAACGCAAACCGTACTGGCGGCGGGAGAGGTAATCCTCAGCCAGCGCCATAATGGCGTTATCGGGGGAAATGGACATGCCGCCCAGCGTATAAAACTCACTGTGGGCAGCACGTTTGTTGGCATCCAGCAGGATCTCCCATTCGTCCCACTCGGCGCTCAGCACAGACTGGCGCTGGTAGATGGGATATTCGTTTCCCGGCTCATAAATATGGCGATAGCGATAACCGTTTTTGCACCACGGGGCAGAGACATCACGCTGGGGGATACGCTGCACCATTTCGTTCAGGAGCTGATCCTGAAGCGCCTGCTGGCTGGCCATGACCTGGCGGCCATAGTCGTTTTCCTCGTGCAGATAGTCGAGCACCTCTGGCCGGGAACGAGAATCGTCCCGCAGCCAGTAGTAGTTATCAATACGCGTATCGCCATGCGTGGTGATCGCATAAGGAGTACGTCGGGCTTTTGGAGGCATGGCATTCTTACTTTTTCGTTTTACATCCTATAAGGTTGGCAAAACACGCGTATGATGCAAGCGAAACATGGCCTTCTAGCCCGCGAGAGTCTGCTTCTGCTGCTGAATATCCTGCTCAATTCCCTCGCGAACGTCCTGGGGGATCTTCAGCGCATCGCCCAGGGCGTTCAGGTAGCTGCGCTCCATAAAGTGATCGATATCGATGGCGGCACAGCTCAGAAAATAGAGTTCCAGCGCCTCTTCTTCGTTTTTCACGCCTTGCGCCAGACGCTGCGGATCGAGCGGCTGTTCAATGGCCTGCGCCACCAGCGCCCTGCCCTGCTCCTCAACGCCCGCTTCCCGCATCTGCTGTTCAATTGCGGCACGTTCACTGGCATCAATATGCCCGTCGCTCTTGGCTGCAAAGGCCAGGGCGAGGATCAGGCGCTCGGTGCGTAAATCTAACGGTGATACCTGCTTCCCGTACTGCGGTTCATCCTGATGCGCGCTGCGCACCTTGTCTTTGTATTTGTTCCATAAGACGGAGCCTGCAATAGCCCCTCCGCCCGCCAGCAGCGCGCCGGTACCGTATTTGGTAAGCAGTTTCCGCGATGATTTATTGGCAACCAGCAAACCGGCCAGCCCGCCAAGCGCACCCGGCACCAGCAGCTTGCTTAGACCCTGCTCGCCCGACGACGAGCCTTTTTGTCCCAACAGGGATTGCAGTTGATTCATCCAGCCTGACATATTTTTCCTCACGTAACAGTGCGTAACCTTCACAGCCTAAGCGAGCGGGTGTCAGGAAATGTCTGTCAGTGCTAAAGAAGCGCAAATTTCCCCCCTGTCCGGTTATCCCCATACAAGACAGACGAAAACGTTTTCGTTTATACTACCCGCATCTTTTTCAGGGGGATTTTTATGACTCTTTTAGGAACCGCGCTGCGCCCTGCCGCGACGCGCGTCATGCTGTTGGGATCGGGTGAACTGGGTAAAGAAGTGGCCATTGAATGCCAGCGTTTGGGCGTGGAGGTGATTGCGGTGGACCGTTACGCGAACGCCCCTGCCATGCACGTTGCGCATCGCTCGCACGTCATCGATATGCTTGACGGCAATGCCCTGCGGGCGTTAATTGCCGATGAAAAACCGGATTTCGTGGTGCCTGAAATTGAGGCCATTGCCACTGAGATGCTGGTTGCCCTTGAGCAGGAAGGCCAGCGCGTAGTGCCTTGCGCCACTGCGGCAAAACTGACCATGAACCGGGAAGGCATTCGTCGCCTGGCGGCAGAAGAATTACAGCTCCCGACCTCCAGCTACCGTTTTGCCGGGGATAAAGCTGCGTTTCTCCAGGCCGTCGAAGAGATTGGCTACCCGTGCATCATTAAGCCGGTAATGAGCTCCTCCGGCAAAGGGCAGAGCTTTATCCGCGACAGCAGCACGCTGGACCAGGCCTGGGACTATGCCCAGCAGGGCGGTCGTGCCGGTGCCGGGCGCGTCATCGTGGAAGGCGTGGTGAAGTTTGATTTCGAAATTACCCTGCTTACCGTCAGTGCCGTGGACGGCGTTTATTTCTGCGACCCGATTGGTCATCGTCAGGAAGACGGCGATTATCGAGAATCCTGGCAGCCGCAGCAGATGAGCGCGCTGGCGCTGGCACGCGCGCAGGAGATCGCCCGCAAGACGGTGCTGGCGCTGGGCGGCTACGGCCTGTTCGGCGTGGAATTGTTTGTTTGCGGCGACGAGGTGATCTTCAGCGAAGTCTCCCCTCGCCCGCACGATACCGGGATGGTTACGCTGATTTCACAGGATCTCTCCGAGTTCGCGCTGCACGTGCGCGCTTTCCTCGGCCTGCCGGTTGGCGGCATCCGTCAATACGGCCCGGCAGCCTCCGCGGTGATCCTGCCGCAGCTGACCAGCCAGAATGTCACCTTTGATAACGTCGAAGGTGCGGTTGGTGCAGGCTTACAGGTCAGACTGTTCGGCAAACCGGAGATCGACGGAAGCCGTCGTCTGGGCGTGGCATTAGCAACCGGGGAAAACGTGGACGAAGCCGTCGCGAGAGCGAAAATAGCGGCTGCGAACGTCAGCGTAGCAGGATAAAAAAACGGGCCGAAAGGCCCGTTTTAACTGTCTGGCTGGCCGGGTTAGGCGCAGCCGACACCCGGCAAACAAACTTACTGTTTCGCGCCTTCTACCGCTTCGCGAGCCAGTTTAGTGATGCGATCCCAGTCGCCTGCTTCCAGCGCATCCGCCGGAACCAGCCAGGAGCCACCGATGCACAGCACGCTTTTCAGCGCCAGGTAGTCACGGTAGTTTGCCGGAGAGATGCCGCCCGTTGGGCAGAAACGCACCTGGGAGAATGGGCCCGCAATCGCCTGCAACGCTTTGGTGCCGCCGTTCGCTTCAGCTGGGAAGAATTTGAATTCTTTCAGGCCGTAGTCCATGCCCAGCATCAGTTCAGAAACGGTGCTGATACCCGGGATCAGCGGAATAGAACCTTCGATTGCGGCTTTCAGCAGGGGCTCGGTCAGCCCCGGGCTGATGGCAAACTGTGCGCCCGCTTCGGTCACTTCCGCCAGCTGCTGCGCATTCAGAACCGTACCTGCACCGATGATCGCTTCCGGCACTTCTTTGGCGATAGCACGGATCGCATCCATCGCACAGGCCGTACGCAGGGTCACTTCCAGAACACGAACGCCACCCGCAACCAGCGCCTTCGCCATTGGGACAGCGTGCTCCAGTTTGTTTACCACAATAACCGGCACGACAGGGCCAGTAGTCAGGATTGCTTCTGCACTTGTTTTCCAGTTTTTCATCAGAGTTTTCTCTCGCCAGATCGTTAAAATCAAGTCGTCTTAAAACGTAATACAGGTTGCGCCCTGCTCCGCACCGGAGAGTTTCTCACGCAACGCACCAAACATTTCGCGTCCGGTACCCACGCGGGATGCGCTCAGGTCAGGAATATGTGGCTGACGCGCCGCCAGCTCTGCTTCGTCCACCAGCAGGGTTAACTCGCCTGTCTGACCGTTAACGCGGATCATGTCACCATCACGCACTTTCGCCAGCAGGCCGCCGTCGTAGGCTTCCGGGGTGACATGAATCGCTGAAGGCACTTTACCGGATGCCCCCGAGAGGCGTCCATCGGTCACCAGTGCAATTTTGAAACGGCGGTCCAATAATACACCAAGCGGCGGCATAAGTTTATGTAATTCTGGCATCCCGTTCGCTTTTGGTCCCTGATGACGCACCACGACCACGCAGTCTTTATCAAGCAGACCCGCGTCAAAGGCAGGTAAAACGTCGTGCTGGCTTTCAAACACCACCGCCGGGGCTTCAATCACCTGATTCTCTTCCGGCACGGCAGAAGTTTTCATCACGGCACGTCCAAGGTTACCGCTCAGCACTTTGGTACCGCCGTGAGGTGAGAACGGCTGTTCGAAGGTTGCGATAACCTGAGGATCGAGCGAGTCGCTCGCTCCTTCGCGCCAGTCCAGCTCACCGTTGTTCAGCCAGGGTTCAAGGGTATAGCGATGCAGGCCAAAGCCCGCCACCGTGTTGACATCCTCATGCAGCAGGCCGCCTTTCAGCAGCTCGCGCATCAGCACCGGCACGCCGCCCGCGGCCTGGAAGTGGTTGATGTCCGCCGGACCGTTCGGGTACAGACGCGCCATCAGCGGTACCACAGAGGAGATATCGGAGAAGTCATCCCAGTTAATCAAAATGCCCGCCGCGCGCGCCATCGCGACAAGGTGCATGGTATGGTTGGTTGAACCGCCGGTCGCCAGCAGGGCGACAATCCCGTTTACGATAACTTTTTCATCCACCATTTTGCCCATTGGCATCCACTCGTTGCCGTTACCGGTCAGGCGCGTCACCTGACGGGCTGCGGCTTCGGTCAGCGCTTTACGCAGTGGCGCATCCGGCTGGATGAACGACGAGCCCGGTAGCTGCATCCCCATAAACTCCACCACCATCTGGTTGGTGTTGGCCGTACCGTAGAACGTACAGGTGCCCGGCGCGTGATAAGACGCGGCTTCCGCTTCCAGCAGTGCCTGACGGTCCGCTTTTCCTTCGGCATACAGCTGACGGATACGGACTTTTTCCTTGTTTGGCAGACCGCTAGCCATCGGGCCTGACGGCACAAAAATCGCTGGCAGATGGCCAAACGACAGCGCGGCCATCACCAGCCCCGGGACGATTTTGTCGCACACGCCCAGATAGAGCGCGCCATCAAACATATTGTGAGACAGGCCCACTGCCGCCGACATGGCGATCACTTCGCGGCTCAGCAGGGACAGCTCCATACCGTCCTGGCCCTGGGTTACGCCATCACACATGGCCGGCACGCCGCCTGCAACCTGGCCCACCGCGTTCACGCTGTGCAGCGCATTGCGGATGATAGACGGGTAGACCTCATACGGCTGGTGGGCTGAAAGCATGTCGTTATAGGAGGTAATAATGGCGATATTGTTACGCAACATGCTTTTCAGCGCGTCTTTATCACCAGGCTGGCAGGCCGCAAAGCCGTGGGCCAGATTCCCGCAGGCCAGCTGTGAGCGATGGACCGTTTCACTCTTCGCCTGTTCGATGCGGGCAAGGTAGGCAGCACGGGTCTCTTTCGAGCGTTCAATAATGCGTTGTGTTACGCGTAACAATGTCGGATTCATAAAAGCTCCTCTAATTTATCTGTCCAGGCTCGGGAGTTTACACAGTTTCTGACGGTTGTTAACAACGCTGAAACGCCTGATATCCGGAGCACAGGGGCAAAATATCTGAAGGGAGTGTAATAAAAAAAGCTCCGCGGGTGAATCCACGCGGAGCTTAAAAGATAAAAATTATGCCACTTGCTGTGTTAGATCATGTTACCGGTAAAATAACACCTTTGGGCTAGAGAAGGTGGTTATTCAAACTCGTTCCAGGAGCGGCCATCACGGGTGATCATCGCAACGGAGGCGACAGGTCCCCATGTTCCCGCCTGATACGGTTTTGGCGCGTCCTGGTCGGCTGCCCACGCTTCGGTGATGGAGTCGACCCACTTCCACGCCTCTTCCACTTCATCGCGGCGGACGAACAGCGCCTGGATACCACGCATGGTTTCCAGCAGCAGACGCTCGTAAGCATCGGCCAGATGCGTCTGGTTGAAGGTTTCAGAGTAGCTCAGGTCGAGCTTGGTGGTTTGCAGGTTGTGTTTGTGATCAAGACCCGGCACTTTGTTCAGGATCTGAATATCCACACCCTCGTCCGGTTGCAGACGGATGGTCAGTTTGTTCTGCGGCAGTTCCTGCCAGGATTCTTTGAACAGGTTCAGTTCCGGATTTTTGAAGTAGACCACCACTTCGGAGCATTTTGCTGGCAGACGTTTCCCGGTACGCAGGTAGAACGGCACACCGGCCCAGCGCCAGTCATCGATATCCACGCGGATCGCCACAAACGTCTCGGTGTTGCTGGACTTGTTCGCGCCCTCTTCTTCCAGATAGCCAGGAACTTTTTTCCCCTGGGCAAAACCTGCGGTGTACTGGCCGCGCACGGTTTTCTCACGCACGTTGGAGCGGTCAATACGGCGCAGTGATTTCAGCACTTTCACTTTGGCGTCACGAATGCTGTCGGCCGTCAGATCTGACGGTGGAGACATGGCAATCATGCACAGAATTTGCAGCAGGTGGTTCTGGATCATGTCACGCATCTGGCCGGCCTGGTCGAAGTAGCCCCAACGGCCTTCGATGCCCACCTCTTCCGCCACGGTAATTTCCACGTGGTCGATAGTGCGGTTGTCCCAGTTGTTCACAAACAGGGAGTTGGCAAAACGCAGCGCCAGCAGGTTCAGTACCGTCTCTTTGCCCAGATAGTGGTCAATACGGTAAACCTGACACTCCTCAAAGAACTCGCCTACCTGGTCGTTGATTTCACGCGAGGTCGCCAGCGACGTACCCAGCGGTTTCTCCATCACTACGCGCGCCGGTTTGGCGTTCAGCTTCGCCTCGCCCAGACCTTTGCAGATGGCGCCGAAGGTGCTTGGCGGCATGGCGAAATAGTTAATAGTGACACGATTTTCCTGGTCAAGCATTTCACCCAGACGGGTAAAGGCGCCTACATCGTTGACGTCCAGGTTGCAGAAATCGAGACGCCCGCTCAGCTTATCCCAAAGGCTTTCATCGATTTTCTCTTTCATGAACGTTTCGAGCGCCTCACGCACGACTTTGGTATAAGCCTCCTTATCCCAGTCTGCGCGCCCTACCCCAAGGATCCGGGTGTCGGGATGGATCTGGCCCGCTTTTTCGAGCTGATACAGGGAAGGCAGCAATTTTCGGCGTGCAAGATCGCCTTTCGCGCCGAAAATGACCAGGTCACATGCCTGGGCTGTTTGCGTTACCGCCATGTCATTCTCCTCAGTTAGATCGCCTGGTACTCTGCCAGGTATCGTTGTAATTTTATTACAATGCACTGTACTGCTTTTACGCGTTTCCTGAAACCATTAGCGCTTAACGTCACGTGCGATACGGTGATTTTTCGTCGCCTGGGCCATTACGCCCGTCTGATGACGCAACAAACGTCGATTCTTTGCGCAACGGGGTCAGAGCAAAACCCGACGTCGATCAAGTAATGAAAAAAAACAACAACATTTCTTGTCGACGATTACCCTTTCGGGAGTCCTGGGGGTAATATCGGCTAAATCGAATCAAGGTTTCATCTCTTTATGAAATCGTTTATGCCCTCATGAGCGTCTTGTTAACAATGAACATGCTGGAAAAAATCCAGTTTCAACTGGAACACCTTAGCAAATCCGAGCGCAAAGTGGCTGAAGTTATTCTCGCCGCGCCCGCTCAGGCGATTCATTCAAGCATCGCCGCTCTGGCACAGGAATCGGGCGTCAGCGAACCGACGGTCAATCGATTCTGTCGTAGTCTGGACACGCGCGGCTTTCCTGATTTTAAACTGCATCTGGCCCAAAGTCTGGCAAACGGCACCCCGTATGTTAATCGCAATGTCGATGAAGACGACAGCGTTGATGCATACACCGCAAAAATATTTGAATCGGCAATGGCCACGCTCGACCACGTTCGCCAGTCTCTGGACATGAGTTCAGTAAATCGCGCGGTCGATCTTCTCACGCAGGCCAAACGGATTGCCTTCTTTGGCCTTGGCTCGTCCGCCGCCGTGGCGCATGACGCCATGAATAAGTTCTTTCGCTTTAACGTGCCGGTGATTTACTCCGATGACATTGTGCTGCAACGCATGAGCTGTATGAATTGTAGCGAAGATGATGTCGTGGTACTCATCTCTCATACGGGCCGCACCAAGAGCCAGGTGGAGCTGGCGCAGCTCGCGCGTGACAACGATGCGATGGTCATCGCCCTGACGACGGCAGGTACGCCGCTCGCCCGGGAAGCGACGCTCGCCATTACCCTGGACGTACCGGAGGATACCGACATGTACATGCCGATGGTCTCCCGCCTGGCGCAGTTGACGGTCATCGACGTACTGGCGACCGGTTTTACCTTACGCCGGGGCGCAAAATTCCGGGATAACTTGAAGCGGGTCAAGGAAGCCCTGAAAGAATCGCGTTTTGATAAAGAATTGCTTATAAAGAGCGATGTTCCCTAATAACGACGAAGTACGATTTACGGCATTCGGTCCCCTCGCTACTGCCTTGCGATAGATGAAGGCCGATTCTATGTTCACGCAACACCAAAGTTGTTTCAGTCAACGGAGTATTACATGTCCAGAAGGCTTCGCAGAACCAAGATCGTCACCACCTTAGGCCCGGCCACCGACCGCGATAATAACCTCGAAAAGATTATCGCCGCGGGTGCTAACGTGGTGCGTATGAACTTCTCTCACGGTACGCCAGAAGACCATAAATTACGTGCCGACAAAGTGCGTGAAATCGCAGCTAAACTGGGCCGCCATGTTGCTATCCTCGGTGACCTGCAAGGTCCAAAAATCCGCGTATCGACCTTTAAAGAAGGCAAAGTCTTCCTCAACATCGGCGATAAATTCCTGCTGGACGCCAACCTGAGCAAAGGCGAAGGCGATAAGGAAAAAGTGGGTATCGACTACAAAGGTCTGCCTGCTGACGTTGTGCCTGGCGACATCCTGCTGCTGGACGACGGACGCGTACAGCTGAAAGTGCTGGAAGTTCAGGGTATGAAGGTGTTCACCGAAGTGACCGTCGGCGGCCCGCTCTCCAACAACAAAGGCATCAACAAACTCGGCGGTGGCCTGTCTGCCGAAGCGCTGACCGATAAAGACAAAGCGGATATCGTGACCGCAGCGCAGATCGGCGTGGATTATCTGGCCGTCTCCTTCCCGCGCTGCGGTGAAGATCTGAACTATGCTCGCCGCCTGGCGCGCGATGCAGGCTGCGATGCGAAAATCGTTGCAAAAGTGGAACGCGCTGAAGCGGTCTGCGATCAGGACGCGATGGACGACGTGATCCTGGCGTCTGACGTGGTGATGGTTGCCCGTGGTGACCTGGGCGTGGAAATTGGCGACCCTGAACTGGTCGGTATCCAGAAAGCGCTGATCCGTCGCGCGCGTCAGCTGAACCGCGCGGTGATCACCGCCACCCAGATGATGGAATCCATGATCACCAACCCAATGCCGACCCGTGCAGAAGTCATGGACGTGGCGAACGCCGTGCTGGATGGTACTGACGCGGTGATGCTGTCAGCGGAAACCGCGGCGGGCCAGTATCCGGCGGAAACCGTGGCCGCCATGGCGCGCGTCTGCCTGGGTGCAGAGAAGATCCCAAGCATTAACGTCTCCAAGCACCGCCTGGATATCCAGTTCGACAATGTGGAAGAAGCGATTGCGATGTCCGCGATGTACGCAGCCAACCACCTGAAAGGGGTCACGGCGATCATCACCATGACCGAATCTGGCCGTACCGCGCTAATGACGTCCCGTATCAGCTCCGGTCTGCCGATCTTCGCCATGTCCCGTCACGAGCGTACGCTGAACCTGACGGCGCTGTATCGCGGCGTGACGCCAGTATACTTCGACAGCACCAACGACGGCGTGGCCGCCGCGCACGATGCCGTGAACCTGCTGCGCGACAAAGGTTATCTGGTATCCGGTGATATCGTTATCGTGACGCAGGGTGACGTGATGAGCACCATCGGCTCAACCAATACCACCCGCGTACTGACCGTAGAGTAAGCTCTGATCCCCTCTCCCCTAAGGGGAGAGGGGTGAAGGTTTCCTATTTCTTCGGGAAAAGTTCTTTACGCTTGTACGGCTCTGTTTCGCCAGGTTTACGCGTTTTGAGCAGCTTCAGGATCCACGTATATTGCTCCTTATGCGGCCCCACCAGCACTTCCACCTCTTCATTCATGCGGCGTGCGATGGTGTGATCGTCTGCGGTCAGCAGATCGTCCATCGGCGGACGTACCTCAATGCTCAGGCGATGCGTTTTACCGTCATAAGCCGGGAACAGTGGGATCACGCGGGCGCGGCAGACTTTCATCAGGCGACCAATCGCTGGTAGCGTGGCTTTATAGGTTGCGAAGAAATCGACAAACTCGCTGTGCTCAGGACCATGGTCCTGATCGGGCAGATAGTAGCCCCAGTAACCCTGACGTACCGACTGAATGAAAGGCTTAATGCCATCGTTTCGGGCGTGCAAGCGTCCGCCAAAGCGACGGCGCACGGTATTCCAGACGAAATCGTAGATTTTGTTTCCCTGATTATGGAACATCGCCGCCATTTTCTGGCCCTGCGACGCCATTAACATCGCCGGAATGTCGACCCCCCAGCCGTGCGGCACCAGGAAAATCACCTTTTCATCATTGCGACGCATCTCGTCGATGATCTCCAGCCCTTTCCAGTCAACGCGTTCGACGATCTTCTCCGGCCCTTTCAGTGCCAGTTCCGCCATCATCGCCATCGCCTGCGGCGCAGTGGTATACATGTCATCAATGATTGCTTCGCGTTCAGCGTCGCTTTTATCCGGGAAACAGTACAACAGGTTTATTTGCGCGCGTCGGCGCGCGCTTTTACCCAAGCGCCCTGCCAGGCGCCCCACTTTACCGAGCACCGGATCGCGGAGGGAAGCAGGTAGCAACGCCATGCCAGCAAACGCATATACGCCAATCCAGGCGCCCCAGTTACGCGGGTGGCGAAAAGATTTTTCAAACTCGGGAATGTATTCAATATTGTTTTTTTTGGTTTCCATGCGAGGTCCAGGGTCTGGTGACGCAAAAATATATGCGGATAGTGTAGCGAGGCTGCCGCCCGCGCACAAAAGAAAAAGCCGGCGCATACTGACGCCGGCTTTTTAAATCAGGAGAGCTTAGTCGAAGCGAAGCTGCGGCATCACCTCTTTCACCTGCGCCAGGTAATCTTTGCGATCTTTCCCGGTCAGCCCTTCGGTGCGCGGCAGTTTCGCCGTCAGCGGGTTAACCGCCTGCTGGTTGATCCACACTTCATAGTGCAGGTGCGGCCCCGTCGACCGGCCGGTGTTACCGGACAGCGCGATGCGATCGCCACGTTTCACCTTCTGGCCCGGTTTGACCAGCAGTTTACGCAGGTGCATGTAGCGGGTGGTGTACGTACGACCGTGACGAATAGCAACGTAATAGCCAGCAGCACCGCTGCGTTTCGCCATGACCACTTCACCATCTCCTACCGCCAGCACTGGCGTGCCCTGCGGCATAGCGAAGTCAACGCCACGGTGCGGCGCTACGCGGCCCGTTACCGGGTTCAGACGACGCGGGTTAAAGTTGGAGGAGACGCGGAACTGTTTCGCCGTTGGGAAACGCAGGAAGCCTTTTGCCAGACCCGTACCGCTGCGGTCATAGAACTTACCGTCTTCCGCGCGAATAGCGTAGTAGTCTTTGCCGTCTGAACGCAGACGAACGCCCACCAGCTGGCTCTGCTCGCGCTTACCGTCCAGCATTTCGCGGGACATCAGGACAGAGAACTGATCGCCTTTTTTCAGTTTGCGGAAATCCATCTGCCACTGCATGGCTTTGATCACCGAGCTGATTTCAGCGCTGGTCAGGCCGGCATCGCGTGCGCTGGAAACAAAGCTGCCGCCGACGGTTCCTTTCATGACGCTGTTAACCCAGTCGCCCTGCTGCAATTCACTGGTCATTTTGAAACCGTTTGCAGTGCGATCGTAGGTGCGGGTTTCGCGACGGGACATCTCCCAGGTCAGACGTTGCAGATCGCCGTCGGGCGTTAAGGTCCAGGAAAGTTGCTGACCAATTTTCAGGTTACGCAGCTCTTTATCGGATGCGGCGAGCTGGCTGATGTTGCCCATGTCGATACCGTACTGGTTCAGGACGCTACTCAGCGTATCGCCAGTGGATACAACATATTCATGAATGCCAGCTTCATTCTGGATCTTGTCATCCAGCTCATCCTGGGGAATCGCTTCATCTTCCTGAGCGGCCTGATCGATAGGCTCGCTGGCCTCGGGCAGCAGAGAGCGGATCTCGCTCTTCTCCAGTTCGATGGTTTTGATGATTGGGGCGGAACTCGGGTGGTAAACATAGGGCCGCCAGACGGCGACCGCTAATGTGAGAACTGTAAGCGACCCCAGCATAACGCGGTGGGGTCGAGGCAGATTGTTAAATGCCAGGGCGACAGAGCGGGCTATCTGTTGCACGTATTCACTTCCTCGTTAATCTCCTTTCAGGCAGCTCGCATACTGATTCGCCAGTTGGCTGAGGAACTGCGAATAGCTCGCTTTGCTCAACTGGATGTTCGTACCTAGCGGGTCAAGGGTTCCCATGCGCACGGATGTTCCCCTGGCCACGGCTTCTACGACCGCTGGCCTGAACTGTGGCTCAGCAAAAACGCATGTCGCTTTTTGCTCAACCAACTGTGTTCTGATTTCATGTAAACGCTGCGCACCAGGCTGAATTTCAGGGTTGACGGTAAAATGCCCCAGCGGGGTCAGACCGTAATGTTTCTCGTAATACCCGTAGGCATCATGAAAAACGAAGTACCCTTTTCCTTTAAGCGGTGCGAGCTCGTTACCCACCTGTTTGTCGGTTGCGGCTAATTGAGCCTCAAAATCCTTCAGGTTGGCGTCGAGTTTGATTCGACTTTGCGGCATAAGTTCCACTAATTTGTCGTGGATTGCAACCGCTGTAAGCCGCGCTATCTCTGGGGAGAGCCAGAGATGCATGTTGTATTCGCCGTGATGGTGATGGTCGTCACCTTTTTCACCATGAGCATGGTCGTGGTCATGCTCATCACCCTCGTCCTCAGCTCCTTTCATGAGTAACGGTTTCACGCCGGACAGCCCGGCAATCGTCACCTGTTTCTCAGCGGGAAGCTGTCTGGCTGACTTCTGCATGAACGCTTCCATCTCAGGACCAATCCAGACGACTAAGTCCGCGTTCTGTAAGCGTTTTACATCAGATGGACGCAGAGAATAATCATGCTCGGAAGCCCCGTCAGGCAGCAGAACCTGTGTCTCAGTGACACCGTCCGCGATGGCAGAGGCGATAAATCCAAGCGGTTTAAGCGAAGCGACAACAGCGGCGTTAACATCTTGTGCTGTTGTACCCCAAAGAGCAGCGGATAAAGCTGCGAAAAGAAGCGTATTTTTCTGTAACATAATGCGACTAATCATCGTAATGAATGCGTGGAATGTGATATTATAACATTCGATGACTTCTGCAAGCTTAAATTGACATGACGACTTTAGTTTCTCTTGAAAATGTTTCGGTCTCATTCGGCCAGCGCCGCGTCCTTTCTGACGTGTCGCTGAATCTGAAGCCCGGCAAAATACTCACGCTGCTCGGCCCTAACGGTGCAGGCAAGTCGACGCTGGTACGCGTCGTATTAGGCCTGGTAGCCCCTGACGCAGGTGTTATCGTCCGCGAAGACAAATTGCGTATCGGCTATGTGCCGCAAAAATTACACCTCGATGCCACCCTGCCCCTGACGGTGAGCCGCTTCCTGCGCCTCCGTCCCGGTACGCGTAAAGCGGATATCCTCCCGGCGCTGAAACGCGTTCAGGCGGGACATCTTGTTGAGGCGCCCTTGCAAAAGCTGTCGGGCGGTGAAACCCAGCGCGTATTGCTTGCCCGTGCCCTGCTCAGCAGCCCTCAGCTGCTGGTCCTGGACGAGCCGACGCAGGGTGTTGACGTCAACGGTCAGGTTGCGCTGTACGATCTGATTGACCAGCTCCGTCGGGAGCTTAACTGCGCGGTGCTGATGGTCTCCCATGATCTGCATCTGGTGATGGCCAAAACCGACGAAGTACTGTGCCTGAACCATCACATTTGTTGTTCCGGCACGCCGGAAGTGGTGTCAATGCATCCCGAATTTATCTCCATGTTTGGCCATCGTGGCGCCGAACAGCTGGGCATCTATCACCATAATCACAATCACCGCCATGATTTACAGGGACGAATTGTCCTGCGTCGGGGAAATGGACACTCATGATTGAACTGTTACTGCCCGGCTGGCTGGCCGGGATTATGCTTGCCTGCGCCGCGGGTCCACTCGGCTCGTTTGTCGTCTGGCGCAGAATGTCCTATTTCGGCGATACGCTGGCCCATGCTTCATTGCTGGGTGTCGCGTTTGGTTTATTACTGGACGTGAACCCGTTTTATGCGGTGATTGTCGTCACGCTGCTGCTGGCTGCCGGTCTGGTCTCGCTGGAAAAACGCCCTCACCTGGCAATTGATACCCTGCTCGGCATTATGGCGCACAGCGCCCTGTCGCTGGGCCTGGTGGTAGTGAGCCTGATGTCAAACATCCGCGTAGACCTGATGGCCTACCTGTTTGGCGATCTGCTGGCCGTCACGCCCGAAGATCTCATTTCCATTGCCATTGGCGTGGCGGTGGTGCTCGGGATCCTGCTGTGGCAGTGGCGGAGTTTACTGGCGATGACCGTCAGTCCGGATCTGGCCTTTGTCGATGGCGTGAAGCTTCAGCGCGTGAAGCTGCTGTTGATGCTGGTGACGGCGTTAACCATCGGCGTGGCGATGAAATTTGTTGGCGCGCTGATCATCACGTCGCTGCTGATAATTCCTGCCGCCACGGCGCGCCGTTTTGCGCGTACGCCGGAGCAAATGGCCGGTATCGCGGTGATTATCGGAATGATTGCGGTGACGGGCGGGTTAACCTTCTCGGCGTTTTATGACACGCCAGCGGGGCCGTCGGTGGTATTGTGCGCGGCGGTGTTGTTTATTTTCAGTATGATGAAAAAGACCGCGCAGTAGTCAGCATGTCCCCGGTGGCGCTTCGCTTACCGGGGCTAGAATTTATCGCTACTTACGGCATCGCGGGCGGCGTAATGCCGAAATGATTCCACGCCCGCACCGTCGCCATACGACCGCGCGGGGTACGCTGCAAGAAGCCTTGCTGGATCAGATACGGCTCCAGCACATCTTCGATAGTCTCACGCTCTTCGCCAATTGCCGCCGCCAGGTTATCCAGCCCTACTGGCCCGCCAAAGAACTTATCCAGCACCGCCAGCAGCAGCTTACGGTCCATATAGTCAAAACCTTCAGCATCGACGTTCAGCATATCCAGCGCCTGGGCGGCGATCTCGGCCGATATAGTGCCGTCGTGCTTCACCTCGGCAAAGTCACGCACCCGGCGCAGCAGGCGGTTGGCGATACGCGGCGTACCGCGGGAGCGCTTCGCCACTTCAAACGCCCCCTCTTCGCTCATATCCAGCCCCATGTAGCGCGCGCTGCGCCCCACAATATGCTGAAGGTCGGGCACCTGATAAAACTCCAGACGCTGCACGATACCAAAACGGTCACGCAGTGGAGAGGTCAGCGAGCCGGCGCGGGTCGTGGCGCCAATCAGGGTAAACGGTGGCAGATCGATTTTGATCGAGCGCGCGGCCGGACCTTCACCGATCATGATATCCAGCTGGTAATCCTCCATTGCCGGATAGAGCACTTCCTCCACCACCGGCGACAGGCGATGGATCTCGTCGATAAACAGCACGTCATGCGGTTCGAGGTTGGTCAGCATCGCCGCCAGGTCCCCTGCTTTCTCCAGTACCGGGCCGGAAGTGGTACGCAGGTTAACGCCCATTTCGTTGGCGACGATATTCGCCAGGGTGGTTTTACCTAACCCCGGCGGACCAAAAATCAGCAGGTGATCGAGCGCATCGCCGCGCAGCTTTGCCGCCTGGATGAAAATCTCCATCTGAGAACGAACCTGCGGCTGGCCGATATACTCATCCAGCAGTTTGGGGCGGATCGCGCGATCCACCACGTCATCTGGCTGAATGGTGCCTGCCGATACCAGGCGGTCTGCTTCAATCATCCTTTACCTCACAATGCAGCGCGCAGCGCTTCACGAATCAGGGTTTCACTGCTGGCATCCGGTTTAGCAATTTTGCTCACCATCCGGCTGGCCTCCTGAGGTTTATAGCCCAGCGCCACCAGCGCGGCAACCGCTTCCTGCTCGGCATCATCATCCGATGCAGGCGCGCCCGGGGAAGTCAGCACCAGATCGGCTGCCGGCGTGAACAGATCGCCATGCAGACCTTTAAAGCGGTCCTTCATCTCGACAATTAAACGCTCGGCAGTTTTCTTCCCGATGCCCGGAAGTTTAATTAACGCAGCCGGATCTTCACGCTCAACGGCGTTCACAAACTGTGGCGCTGACATACCGGACAGAATCGCAAGCGCCAGCTTCGGCCCGACGCCGTTGGTT
The DNA here is from genome assembly GCF_049238805.1 of Enterobacter cloacae complex sp. CDL013. Taxonomy (NCBI): domain Bacteria; kingdom Pseudomonadati; phylum Pseudomonadota; class Gammaproteobacteria; order Enterobacterales; family Enterobacteriaceae; genus Enterobacter; species Enterobacter cloacae complex sp. CDL013. The sequence continues at coordinate 266,281 of NZ_JBMKGT010000006.1, forward strand.
TTGATCAATTCGCGGAACAGGGTGCGTTCCTGTTTGTTATTGAATCCGTACAGCAGCTGAGCGTCTTCACGCACCACAAACTGGGTAAAGACAACCGCCTCTTTGCCCGCCTCCGGAAGCTCGTAGAAGCAGGTCATCGGCATATGGACTTCATAGCCCACGCCACCCACTTCCAGCAGCACTAACGGGGGTTGTTTTTCAATGATGATGCCTCTGAGTCTGCCTATCACGTGACGCTCCTGCGTTCTGGAAGAAATTATCTGCCGACATAATAAAAAAAGGCTGGATAAACATCCAGCCTGATTTGTCATTATCGTAACCTGCCTCGCGCCAGATTGAGCCGCGACTCGCTCATTTGCATCGCATTCTGGCTGACGTGACAGTGGGTAATCGCAATGGCCAGCGCATCCGCGGCGTCGGCCTGCGGGTTCGCAGGGAGCTTCAGCAGGGTACGCACCATGTGCTGCACCTGGCTTTTCTCCGCGCTACCAATGCCCACCACCGTCTGCTTAACCTGACGGGCCGCATACTCGAACACCGGCAGATCCTGGTTCACGGCGGCAACAATCGCCACGCCGCGCGCCTGACCGAGCTTTAACGCCGAGTCAGCATTTTTCGCCATAAAGACCTGCTCGATGGCGAAATAGTCCGGCTGAAACTGGGTGATGATCTCCGACACGCCCGCATAGATGAGCTTCAGGCGCGACGGCAGATCGTCCACTTTGGTGCGAATACACCCACTGCCGAGGTAGGTTAACTGGCGTCCCACCTGACGGATAACGCCATACCCGGTGACGCGTGAGCCTGGGTCAATCCCGAGAATAATCGACATCACGCGTCTCCTGTAACGGATCTACACGCTCTCATCAGAGAGTCGCTGCAACCTCATCAGAGATTTCACCGTTGTGGTACACTTCCTGTACGTCGTCGCAGTCTTCGAGCATGTCGATCAGACGCAGCAGTTTCGGTGCGGTTTCCGCATCCATGTCCGCTTTGGTAGACGGGATCATGGAGACTTCAGCGTTATCCGCCTTCAGGCCAGCCGCTTCCAGCGCATCACGCACGGCCCCCATCTCTTCCCATGCGGTGTAAACATCAATAGCGCCGTCGTCGTAGGTCACCACGTCTTCCGCACCGGCTTCCAGCGCCGCTTCCATGATCGCATCTTCGTCGCCTTTCTCGAAGGAGATGACGCCTTTTTTGCTGAACAGGTACGCTACAGAACCATCAGTGCCCAGGTTGCCGCCGGTTTTGGTGAACGCGTGGCGCACTTCCGCAACGGTACGGTTACGGTTGTCGGACAGACACTCAACCATCACCGCCGTACCGCCAGGACCGTAACCTTCATAAATGATGGTTTCCATGTTCGCGTCTTCATCACCGCCCACGCCACGTGCGATTGCACGGTTCAGGGTGTCACGCGTCATGTTGTTGGACAGGGCTTTATCCACCGCCGCGCGCAGACGTGGGTTAGAGGCCGGATCGCCGCCGCCCAGACGCGCCGCTGTCACCAGCTCACGAATGATTTTGGTAAAGATTTTACCGCGTTTGGCATCCTGTGCCGCTTTGCGGTGTTTGGTGTTGGCCCACTTACTATGACCTGCCATAAAAAGTTCTCCAAAAATCGCGCCTTCTCAGGCAGCGTTAATTACAAATTCTTCAATCGCCTGCCGGTTGCTCCACGACTTGGTCAGTGCGGCGGCATCCGCCGCATCCACCCAGCGGTAGGTCAGGTGTTCCGTGAACACGATCTCCCGCTCATGGGGAAGCGCAAGGCAGAACCATGATTCCGTATTGCGCTCAATTCCCGGTGCATAGCGATGACGTAAATGGCTAAAAATTTCAAACTCCACCGTGCGCTGACAGTCCTTCAGGGTCAGTTGCTCGTAAGCAACATCAATGGCGACCTCTTCCTTTACTTCACGCGCGGCGGCCTGCGGTGCGGTCTCCCCCTCTTCCAGGCTGCCGGTAACCGACTGCCAGAAATCCGGATCGTCGCGCCGCTGCAACATCAGCACCCGGTTCGTGTCTTCTGCATAAATGACCACCAGAACCGAAACGGGACGCTTATATGCCATATCAGTTTTTCTCTTCCTTCTTCACCACCTCAATGCCCAGCTCAGCCAGCGCGGCCGGGTTGGCAAAGCTTGGCGCTTCGGTCATCAGACACGCGGCGGCAGTGGTTTTCGGGAAGGCGATCACATCACGGATGTTATCGGTGCCGGTCAGCAGCATGGTCAGACGGTCAAGACCGAAAGCCAGACCCGCGTGCGGAGGCGTACCGTATTTCAGCGCGTCCAGCAGGAAGCCGAACTTCTCGCGCTGCTCCTGTTCGTTGATGCCCAGGATGCCGAACACGGTCTGCTGCATTTCACCGCTGTGAATACGCACGGAACCACCGCCCACTTCGTAGCCGTTGATGACCATATCGTAGGCGTTTGCCACTGCGTCTTCCGGTGCTGCCTTCAGCTCTGCCGGCGTCATGTCTTTTGGCGAGGTGAACGGGTGGTGCATCGCGGTCAGGCCGCCTTCACCGTCGTCTTCAAACATCGGGAAGTCGATCACCCACAGCGGCGCCCATTTACTTTCGTCGGTCAGGTTCAGGTCTTTGCCGAGCTTCAGACGCAGCGCGCCCATCGCATCCGCAACCACTTTCTTGTTGTCTGCACCGAAGAAGATCATGTCGCCGTCCTGCGCGCCGGTGCGCTCCAGGATCGCTTCCACGATGTCCGCGTTCAGGAATTTCGCCACCGGGCTGGTGATACCTTCCAGACCTTTCGCACGCTCGGTCACTTTAATATAGGCCAGACCTTTCGCGCCGTAGATCTTGATGAAGTTGCCGTAGTCGTCGATCTGCTTACGGCTCAGAGCCGCTCCGCCCGGCACGCGCAGTGCCGCCACGCGGCCTTTCGGATCGTTAGCCGGGCCAGCAAAGACCGCGAACTCAACGGCTTTCACCAGGTCTGCCACGTCCACCAGCTCCATCGGGTTACGCAGGTCTGGTTTGTCGGAGCCGTAGCGACGCTCGGCTTCCGCGAAGGTCATGATTGGAAAATCGCCCAGCTCGACGCCTTTCACGTCATTCCACAGGCTACGCACCAGGGCTTCCATCACTTCACGCACCTGCTCAGCGGTCATGAAGGAGGTTTCCACATCGATCTGGGTAAATTCTGGCTGACGGTCAGCGCGCAGGTCTTCGTCGCGGAAGCATTTCACGATCTGATAGTAGCGATCGAAGCCAGACATCATCAGCAGCTGTTTGAACAGCTGTGGAGACTGCGGCAGCGCATAGAATTTGCCTTTATGGACGCGGGATGGCACCAGGTAATCGCGCGCGCCTTCCGGCGTGGCTTTGGTCAGCATCGGGGTTTCGATATCAAGGAAACCGTGGTCATCCATAAAACGGCGCACCAGGCTGGTGATTTTCGCACGGGTTTTCAGGCGCTGAGCCATTTCCGGACGACGCAGATCCAGGTAGCGGTATTTCAGACGCGCTTCTTCAGTGTTGACGTGGTTGGAGTCCAGCGGCAACGCTTCCGCGCGGTTGATGATCGTCAGATCGGACGCCAGCACTTCGATAGCGCCGGTCGCCATGTCGGCGTTGACGTTTTTCTCGTCACGCGCACGCACGGTGCCCGTCACCTGAATGCAGAACTCATTGCGCAGCTCAGAAGCCAGCTTCAACGCATCAGCGCGATCCGGATCGAAGAACACCTGAACGATACCTTCGCGGTCACGCATATCAATAAAGATAAGGCTACCAAGATCGCGACGACGATTGACCCAACCACACAGGGTGACCTGCTGCCCGACGTGGGACTGACGCAGCTGCCCGCAATATTCTGTACGCATGAGATATCCCTTAATTAGCCGCAGGCTGATTGTCGCCTGTCTCGCAGGCTACGATGTCGCAGCTTTCTGTATGTCACAACTGGATGAAAAAAGGCGGCTATTATACTGGAAATTCTGCCGCACGATAAGAGCGAAGCACGACCTGACGCGCGTTTGCTGAACTCTTATTGCCTATTCTCACAAAAATTAACAAAATTATCCGACCGATAACAGGCCATCACGTCGTAAGGTGTAGAAAAGCAATCATTTGACGGGAGCGACGATGTTTACACTTGATGCCACCAAAACCGCCCTTGTGGTCATTGATTTACAGGAAGGCATTCTGCCTTTTGCCGGTGGTCCGCACACCGCTGACGATGTGGTCAGCCGCGCTGCGCGCCTGGCAGAAAAATGCCGCGCCAGCGGCTCGCCTGTTGTTATGGTGCGCGTCGGCTGGTCCGCTGATTTCGCCGAAGCGTTAAAACAGCCGGTTGATGCTCAGGCCCCGGCGCAGGCGCTGCCGGACAACTGGTGGACATATCCTGTCTCGCTCGGTAAACGCGACAGCGATATAGAAGTCACCAAACGCCAGTGGGGCGCATTCTACGGCACCGACCTGGAGCTCCAGCTGCGCCGTCGCGGGATCGACACGATTATTCTGTGCGGGATCTCCACCAATATCGGTGTGGAATCCACCGCCCGTAACGCCTGGGAGCTGGGCTTTAACCTGGTGATCGCGGAAGATGCGTGCAGCGCAGCCTCTGCGGATCAGCACCAGTGCAGCATGACCCATATCTTCCCGCGTATCGGTCGCGTGCGCAGCACGGATGAGATCCTCAGCGCGCTATGATGTACGTGGGCCTGCCCCAGTGGTCGCACCCGAAATGGGTGCGCCTGGGTATTACCAGCCTTGAAGAGTATGCCCGACACTTTAACTGCGTGGAGGGCAATACCACGCTGTACGCCCTGCCCCGCGCGGAGATCGTCGAACGCTGGCGTGAGCAAACCACCGACGACTTCCGCTTTTGCTTTAAATTCCCGGCGACCATCTCCCACAACGCCGCGCTGCGCAACTGCGATGATTTAACCCACGAGTTTTTCACCCGGATGTCGCCTCTGGCCAACCGTATTGGCCAGTACTGGCTCCAGCTTCCCGCCGCGTTTGGCCCACGCGACCTGCCCGCCCTCTGGCAGTTTCTCGAGGCCCTGCCACTTGATTTCACCTACGGCGTAGAAGTGAGGCATCCGGAATTCTTTGCCAAAGGCGACGCGGAGAAAGCGCTCAATCGCGGCCTGCATGAACGATCGGTCAACCGCGTGATCCTCGACAGCCGCCCCGTGCACAGCGCAATCCCGCACAGCGAAGCCGTTGTTGATGCCCAGCGCAAAAAACCGAAAGTGCCCGTCCATGCGATCGTAACGGCGCAGAACCCGATGGTCCGGTTTATCGGCAGCGATAACATGCAGCAAAATGAGGAGATGTTCGCCGTCTGGCTGCAAACGCTGGCGAAATGGGAGCACACCACCACGCCGTACCTTTTTTTACATACGCCGGATATCGCACAGGCGCCTGAACTGGTCGATGCTCTCTGGCAGGCCTTGCAGCAGGCGGTTCCGTCGGTTGGCCCCGCGCCGTCCATCCCACAACAATCTTCTCTTTTCTGAAATCACCCCCTATCATAGAGACGTGCCATCTGCCAAAAACAGGGAGTTAGTATGGTCAGCGCGCTGTATGCGGTGTTAGGTGCATTACTGCTGATTAAGTTTTCATTTGATGTTGTGCGCCTGAGAATGCAGTACCGCGTCTCGTACGGTGACGGGGGCTTTTCTGAGCTGCAAAGCGCAATCCGGATCCACGGCAACGCGGTCGAGTACATTCCCGTCGCGTTAATTTTACTGCTGTTAATGGAGATGGATGGCGCTGAAACCTGGATGGTGCACGTCTGCGGGCTGCTGCTGATAGCAGGGCGTTTGATGCATTATTATGGTTTTCACCATCGCCTGATCCGCTGGCGTCGTTCCGGCATGAGCGCGACCTGGTGCTCGCTTTTGCTGATGGTGCTGGCTAACCTTTGGTATATGCCGTGGGAGTTGGTTTTCTCCTTCCATTAGCGCACAATATGCCCCTTTATTTTTCCCGGATTTTTACGTTATGTCAGATCGCGACACGCTTTTTTCCGCGCCTATCGCCAGCCTGGGCGACTGGACCTTTGATGAACGGGTAGCCGAAGTCTTCCCGGATATGATCCAGCGCTCTGTTCCCGGTTATTCCAATATTATCTCCATGATCGGCATGCTGGCGGAGCGTTTTGTTCAACCCGGCACGCAGGTCTATGACCTGGGCTGTTCGCTGGGAGCGGCAACGCTGTCCATTCGTCGTAACGTTCATCACGAAGGCTGCAAGATTGTGGCTGTCGATAACTCACCGGCCATGGTCGAACGCTGCCGTCGCCACATTGACGCGTATAAAGCCCCTACGCCTGTGGAGGTGGTAGAAGGCGATATCCGCGATATCGACATCCAGAACGCCTCGATGGTGGTCCTGAACTTTACCCTTCAGTTCCTGGTGCCGGACGATCGTCAGCGGTTGCTGGATAAAATTTATCAAGGCCTGAACCCGGGCGGCGCGCTGGTGTTATCTGAGAAATTCAGCTTTGAAGATGCCAGCGTGGGCGAACTGCTGTTCAACATGCACCATGATTTCAAGCGTGCAAATGGCTACAGCGAGCTGGAGATCAGCCAGAAGCGCAGCATGCTTGAAAACGTCATGCTGACGGATTCCGTAGAAACCCACAAAGCGCGCCTGCGCAAAGCCGGATTTGAACACAGCGAACTGTGGTTCCAGTGCTTTAACTTTGGTTCTCTGGTGGCGCTGAAAGCCGGAGACGCAGCATGATCGAGTTCGGTAATTTCTATCAGCTGATTGCCAAAAACCATCTTTCCCACTGGCTGGAAACCCTGCCTGCGCAAATTGCCACCTGGCAGCGCGATCAGCAGCATGGTCTGTTGAAGCAGTGGTCCAACGCCGTGGAGTTTCTGCCTGAACTGACGCCTCATCGTCTGGATTTACTGCACAGCGTGACGGCGGAGAGCGAAGAGCCGCTCCCGGCCGGGCAGATCAACCGCATCGAAACGCTGATGCGCAACCTGATGCCGTGGCGCAAAGGGCCGTTTTCACTTTACGGCGTAAACATCAACACCGAGTGGCGCTCCGACTGGAAGTGGGATCGCGTTCTGCCGCATTTATCCGACCTGACCGGGCGCACCATTCTGGACGTGGGCTGCGGTAGCGGCTATCACATGTGGCGCATGATCGGCGCAGGCGCGCATCTGGTCATCGGTATCGATCCGATGCAGCTGTTCCTGTGCCAGTTTGAAGCGGTGCGTAAGCTGTTGGGTAACGACCAGCGTGCGCACCTGTTGCCGCTGGGTATCGAGCAACTCCCGGCCCTGAAAGCCTTTGATACCGTTTTCTCGATGGGCGTGCTGTACCACCGTCGTTCCCCGCTGGAGCATCTCTGGCAATTGAAAGATCAGCTGGTCAGCGGCGGCGAACTGGTGCTCGAAACGTTGGTTATCGAAGGCGATGAACATGCCGTTCTGGTGCCGGGCGATCGCTATGCGCAGATGCGCAACGTTTACTTCATCCCTTCCGCGCTGGCGCTGAAGAACTGGCTGGAGAAATGTGGGTTTGTCGATGTACGCATCGCCGATGTGTGCGTGACGTCGATTGAAGAACAGCGTCGCACCGACTGGATGATCACCGAATCGCTGGAGCAATTCCTCGACCCGGACGATCACAGTAAAACCATCGAAGGCTATCCGGCCCCGATGCGTGCGGTATTGATTGCGACGAAGCCGTAGTTTGTGCCGGGTGGCGGCTGCGCCTTACCCGGCCTACGCGTCGCACGTTTTCTCCAAAATAGTTCAAGTTGCAGCAAGGCGGCAACGCAGCGAATCCCCGGGAGCTTACATCAGTAAGTGACCGGGGTGAGCGAGGCGGCCAACGCGGCTGCGGCTTGAAATATGAAGGAGAAAAAAAGGCCCCTGTGTAATTTGCAGGGGCCTGGTACAAGCAAGCATCATATTGGGCGACATGATGCGCGGTAAAAATCGGTACGTTGCTACACGTGATGACGTTCAATCAACGATTTCATTACCGCAACCGACTCTCCATCCACACCGTAGCGCGAGTACTCATCCGCTTCAGCATCCGTCGACATTGACAACCCTGTATTGCGATAACGCATGGGTGAAGGTATCCATTTACCCGCTGAGCTGTGCAGCTCTTCCACCTCTGCGTTTAAAAACAGTTCCAGATTGCTGGCGCGTACTCCTGCGCCCGCCATGATTATTGGAACACCGGAATGTGCTTTTAGTTCCGTAATTAATTTCAGTCCTTTTTCAGCCGAGGACTGCTGGCCCGACGTCAGAACGCGCGCCACGCCCAGTTCTGCCAGCGTATCAAAGGCTTGTATCGGATCCTGACACATATCGAACGCACGATGAAAAGTGACCGCCATCCCCCGGGCGGCGCGCATGACCTGACGCATACGCGGAAGATCGATGTTGCCGTCTTCGTCCAGTACACCGATCACCAGCCCCGGAAAACCTAAATCACGGACGAGGGCGATATCCTCAAGCATGGCACTGAACTCACCCGCCGTATAACAAAAATCACCGCCGCGCGGGCGAATAATCGGGTGCACCGGAATAGTGATGGCCTGACGGGCTGATTTCAGAACGCCAGAGGACGGGGTTAATCCTCCTTCTTTCGGTGCCGCGCAAAGCTCGATGCGATCGGCCCCGTGCCGTTGCGCAGTGACGGCACACTCCACGCTGTAACAACAAATTTCCAGCAGCGCCATGTCATCCTCCTTAAATTTCACTCAACGTACCATCGTGGCACGTTGCCCGATTGGTGTCTGGATCGACGCTCACAATGCTTACGCTTCGCTGGCGATGATCTGCTCAATAGTCCAGGGATGGAATTTCACCGTCACGTTGCCGTCCGTTACGGCAAGCGTAGGGTTCGGTAAGCGTTCGCGCTCCCCTTTTGGCGAGCTGGTTTTGACGAAAATACCCGGCTGGCTTAACCCCTCGTCGGAAAGCAGCGTCAGCGCACGGGCGTTCAGCGTCTCGGGCTCCCCAGGCAGAACAATTTCGATATGCTCCCAGCCTTCGTGCGGATAACGCTTCTCTCCTGGCCAGGGCAGTTCCACAACGGTGAATTGCCAGTGCGCCACCGTTACCGGCGCATGAAGTTTGAACAGGCAGATCGGGCGACCGTTAATGATATTCTCCGACAGCAGTTCTCCGCACTGTTCAAAGCCACGCCGCCAGCGTTCGGCGGTGGCATTCTGGTGGCAGCGCAAAGAGATGTGATCGGCCTCAAGCGGCGCGATATCCAGCCCGAGACGGGTGGCAAGTTCTGTGAACGCCTGGGTGAAGCGCGGTAAATCTGCGGAAATATCATGCAGTTCGTCAATGGTGTGCCAGTTCGCCATAGGTCAGTCTCGTTTCGTGTCGCAAAGCCGCTAATTTACTCTGTTGCCCCCTGTCGACCAACCGCAGAATCACGGTTTTTTCGACTGCATGATTATGCATACCGTCTTCGCCTGGATTCTGAGCGATCTTCGCCCCCCGCAGGGCTGACGCCCGAAGGCATTTGCAGTATACTCCCGCCCTAAATTCTTAAACTGGCGTGGGTGTTTTTTACCCGCATCAAAAACGTAAGGTATCCAGGTGAATATTCAGGCTCTTCTCTCAGAAAAAGTCAGTCAGGCACTGATTGCCGCAGGTGCGCCTGCGGATTGCGAACCACAGGTTCGTCAGTCAGCGAAAGTACAGTTTGGCGACTATCAGGCTAATGGCGTGATGGCAGTGGCTAAAAAACTGGGCATGCCGCCGCGACAGCTCGCTGAGCAGGTACTGACGCATCTGGATCTCACCGGCATCGCCAGCAAAACCGAAATCGCCGGTCCAGGCTTTATCAACATTTTCCTTGAGCCTGCATTCCTGGCAAGCCACGTTGACGCGGCGCTGAAATCTGACCGTCTGGGCGTGGCTCAGCCAGAAGCGCAGACCGTGGTGGTTGACTACTCCGCGCCAAACGTGGCGAAAGAGATGCACGTCGGTCACCTGCGCTCCACCATCATCGGTGACGCGGCAGTGCGTACCCTGGAGTTCCTTGGTCACAAGGTGATCCGCGCTAACCACGTAGGCGACTGGGGCACGCAGTTCGGCATGCTGATCGCGTATCTGGAAAAACAGCAGCAGGAAAACGCAGGCGAAATGGCGCTGGCAGACCTGGAAGGTTTCTACCGTGAAGCCAAAAAGCACTATGACGAAGACGAAGCCTTCGCCGAGCGCGCGCGCAGCTACGTGGTGAAACTTCAAGGTGGCGACCCGTACTTCCTCGAGATGTGGCGCAAGCTGGTGGACATTACCATGTCCCAGAACCAGCTTACCTATAATCGTCTGAACGTGACCCTGACCCGTGACGACGTGATGGGTGAAAGCCTGTATAACCCGATGCTGCCAGGCATTGTGGCGGACCTGAAAGCTAAAAATCTGGCGGTGGAAAGCGAAGGCGCAACGGTGGTGTTCCTTGATGAGTATAAAAACAAGGAAGGCGAACCGATGGGCGTGATCGTCCAGAAAAAGGATGGCGGCTATCTTTACACCACCACCGACATCGCCTGTGCGAAATACCGTTACGAAACCCTGCATGCGGACCGCGTGCTGTATTACATCGACTCCCGTCAGCATCAGCATCTGATGCAGGCGTGGACTATCGTGCGTAAAGCGGGTTATGTGCCGGATTCCGTGCCGCTGGAACATCACATGTTCGGCATGATGCTGGGTAAAGACGGTAAGCCGTTCAAAACCCGTGCGGGCGGCACCGTGAAGCTTTCCGATCTGCTGGATGAAGCGCTGGAACGCGCGCGTCGCCTGGTGGCCGAGAAGAACCCGGACATGCCTGCTGACGAGCTGGAGAAACTTGCTAACGCGGTGGGAATTGGCGCGGTGAAATACGCGGATCTCTCCAAGAACCGTACCACCGACTATATCTTCGACTGGGACAACATGCTGGCGTTTGAAGGCAACACGGCGCCATACATGCAGTACGCTTACACCCGCGTACTCTCCGTCTTCCGTAAAGCCAATATCGACGAAAGCGTGCTGGCGAATGCTACGGTGTCTATTACCGAAGACCGTGAAGCACAGCTGGCTGCCCGCCTGCTTCAGTTCGAAGAGACGCTCTCCGTGGTCGCGCGTGACGGTACGCCGCACGTTATGTGTGCTTACCTGTACGATCTGGCCGGTCTGTTCTCTGGCTTCTACGAACACTGCCCTATCCTCTCTGCCGAGAGCGAAGTGGTGCGCCACAGCCGCCTGAAGCTCGCGCAGCTGACGGCGAAGACCCTGAAGCTCGGTCTGGATACTCTGGGTATCGAAACCGTAGAGCGTATGTAAAAAATAAACCCGGCAAGCGCCGGGTTTTTTATTATCAGAAATACTTCCGCAAATACTCCGTCAGGCACAGTATCGCCATCGCCTGCCCGTACGGCATCGACGTGAGCGGTATCTGGCGATAAAACTCAAGATCGCTTCCCATCCCGGTCCCGAACGAGGTTTGCAGCAGCTCCCCTTCCGGCGAGATGTTTTTCACGATACCGCGAATCGCTTTCTCCGCCACCTCTGCGTACTCTGCGCCGACATAACGCTTGCGCACGGCTTTCAGAATGCCGTAGGCAAACCCTGCCGTGGCCGACGCCTCCAGATAAGATTCAGGATCGTCCAGCAGCGTATGCCACAAGCCACTCTCGTCCTGACATTTTGCCAGTGCGGCGATCTGCGCGTTCAGTACCTGCACCAGATAGCGACGAACGGCGTTGTTTTCCGGCAGATCCACCAGCTCGAGGAAATCCGGGATCACGATGGTCAGCCAGCTGTTGCCGCGCGCCCAGCGGGCCCGGGCAAAGTTGTGATTGCCGTCGTAATTCCAGCCGTGGAACCACAGCCCGGTCTCCCGATCCATCAGATTCTGTACGTGGAGCAGGAACTGATAGATCGCCTCCTCGACGTACTCCGGCTTGTTCAGCAGCTTGCCGATTTTCGCCAGCGGCAGCACCGTCATCATCAGCGTGTCATCCCACATTTGCTGATGGTTCTCTTCCGCCAGGGTGATGTGCTGCATGCCACCATGTTCGGTGCGCGGCATCTCATTCATCGCCCATTCCGCCCAGCTTTCCAGCCACGGCAGCCAGGCCGGGTTTTTGGTCTCTTCGTAGCGATACGCCAGCGTCAGGAACGGCGACATGGTATTTACGTTTTTGGTGGTTGCGCCTTCAGCGAAACGGTCAGTAAACCAGCTGTCGATAATCTCGCGCGTGCCTTCGTCACCGGTCTGGCAGTAATACTGCCAGATACCGTATAAACCGACGCCGTGGGTCCATTCCCATCCGGCCCAGCCTTTGGTGTCGATCACGCGCCCGTCGTCCAGCCGCAGCAAAAACTCACCCGTTTTGTCGTGGATATTGACCAGGTTATGCGTCACCTTTTGAATCAGCGATTTCAGCTCATCCCTGGCGATAAAGCGCTCAGGCTGACGCAGTAACGGGCTATGTTTGACAGGCCAAACTTTCATCATCTTAACCTCTGTTGTATGTCGAATTCAGTACCGCGCGATCCTTCAGCGAAGGGGCCGCCGGCTTATTGCGATTCAGATAACCGATATTGTTGTTGCCCCACAGGGATTCATACGGCATACCGGCCAGCATCTCCACGGTGGCGCGGGCCTGCGGGGTCGCCGCCTCCGGCATCGCATGGCCGGACTCGCGCATTTTCGCGGTCTCTTCACGCAGGGTGCTGTGGGTCTGCAAATTGAGTTTGAAGCGCAGGGAGACCAGGAAGCCGCAGAACAGTACCAGAATGGTGCCGACGCTCAGGATCATCAGGATAGTGTGGCTCACTTCCGCAGGCTGCACTTTTTGACCGCTGACAAAGCCAGACATCTGCATCACGATCCCCACCAGCATTACCGCACCGGCCTGGGACGCTTTACGGGTCAGCGTCATGATGCCCGCGAAGATCCCTTCGCGACGCTGACCGGTGATCACTTCGTCCACGTCAGCAATGTAGGTGTAGGTATTCCACGGTACGTAGTTGATCCCCCCGCGACCAAGACCGGCAACCGCAGAGATCAGCAGCAGCAGAGCGTAAACGTCGCTCAGGCCCGCGTAATAAAGCACCGCGTAAGAGAGCGAGGCCAGGCCAAACAGCACGACCACCATGCGGTAAGACGGCGCAGGTCCGAAGCGAATGCACAGCGGGATCATGCCGATCACGGCGAGGAACTGGAAGATGGCCATCGTGCCCAGCAGGTTGGACGCCATTGACGCCTCCTGCATCAGCACAAATACCACGTAATAGGTAAACACGGCATTAAAGACGTCCTGTGCGATGTAGCCGCCAAGGTACATCCCCAGATGCTGGCGGAAAATCTTGATACGCAGCGTCGAACTTAATTCAACAAAAAGGCGATTCAGGCTCTGCCCAAGGGTCAGCTTTTTCTTCTCTTCTTCAGCACGCAGGGCCGCTTCAGACCACTCTTCCCGCGGGCGCTCCCAGGTAAAGAACCAGACGAACGTAAGCATCAGTGCGCAGAGTACGGAGAAGACCAGGCTTGCATAGAAGAAGGAGATCGCGTTGTCTTTGCCGAAATGCGTGAGCAGGATCCCCGGGAGGAAGGAAGCCAGAATAGCGGACATCTGCGCCATAGAGATACGCGCCCCGGAGAATTTGGTTTTCTGTTTGAAATCGTCCGTCATCTCCGGCACCAGCGTTTCGTATGGCACCAGGATCATGGTGTAGACGATATCAAAGATCAGATAGGTCAGCAGGTAGTACCAGAAACTCATGTCCCCTACCCACATCAGCGAGTAGCTGAAAACGCAGGGAATACCGAGCAGGATGAAGAACTTACGACGGCCAAAACGCTTGCCCAGCCAGGTGGTGCCAAAGTTATCGGTTAAAAAGCCCATTAACGGGCTGACAACCGCATCCAGCACCCTTGCGGCGGCGAAGATAAAGGTTGCTTCAATCGGTGTGAGTCCACAGAAGGTGGTATAAAAATACAAAAGCCAGGCGGCCGTCAGGGCGGTGGTTCCCGCCCCGAGGAAGTCCCCTGACCCATAAGCAAGATAATTTGCGAGTCCAATTTTACGTGTTTTCATTGCCGTCAACCCTAATCAGTTTTGGGAGACTCCCTGTAAGCAAACCTCGTCCGGGAGTTTTTACACGGCTACAGTAAAAGTATCGACCTGTTGATACCTTTCTGTTTCTGCCATCACAAAGGGGTGAATGGCAAAAATGCAAAGAGTGTCAATACGCGTGTCACTGATTTATAAAACAGCGTTTCTTTTGTATCAAAAGGGAAGGTCATTTTTGCGAGCCAGCCTTCAGAAATGCCTGAAGGCTGGTGAAAAGGCAGGCAGTTAGCGGTAGTTGACGAGCACCTCGTTGCGCTGAACTTTCAGCGCCGGGATCAGACGTCCACCGCCTGGCACTTCCCAGATAAAGCGTAAAGGCTCCTGAGCAGACACCCCGTTGAAGGCCTGGGTGGTGCCACTTTGTCCCTCGATTTCCGCGCAGCGGGTCAGCGAGCACAGACGCACCCGCAACCCGGCCGGTGTGGGTCCCGTCAGGGTGTAATTCCAGGCCACCAGCGTCATCTGCCCGGACACGGGCTCAGAGGCGGACAACGGACGGGAGGAGATCGACTCCCCGCGATGGTTGAGCGTTAAGCCTATACTGCTGGCCTGCCATGCCCCCTCGCCTGCGGCCTGCGCCGCCAGCGGGAAAAGTAAGATCCACAGCCACTTCCGCATTATTTCCCTCCTATGGTCGCCGTCATGCGAATATTGCGGTTATCGGACAGCTCCATATTCGACAGCACCACCAGCTGGTTCAGGCTCCGGCGCAGGAAGCGCGACAGCAGCGGACGCAGCGCATGATTCACCAGCAGCACCGGCGGCGCGCCCAGCATCTCCTGACGCGCCAGCGCCTCCTGGGTTTGCGCCAGTAATCTGTCCGCCAGACCCGGCTCCAGCCCGCCACCGCCCTGCAACGCCTGAAGCAGCAGCCGTTCCAGCGGCGTATCCAGGCCAATGACCTGCACTTCGCCGGTTCCCGGGAACCATTGCTGGGTAATGGCGCGTCCGAGCGCCACGCGTACCACCGCCGTCAGTTCGTGCGGATCGCTTTGCAGCGGCGCATGTTCGGCCAGCGTCTCAAGGATGGTACGCATATCGCGAATGGGCACCTTCTCGTCGAGCAAGTTTTGCAGCACTTTATGCAGGGTGGTTAAGGTCAGCACGCCCGGCACTAAATCTTCGGTCAGTTTCGGCATCTCCTGCGTTACGCGGTCGAGCAGCTGCTGCGCCTCCTGACGACCAAACAGTTCCGCAGAGAACTGGCCAATCAGATGGTTGAGGTGCGTCGCCACCACGGTACTGGCCTCAACAACCGTGTAACCCTGGATCTGCGCCTGCTCTTTCAGAGCGCTCTCAATCCAGATTGCCGCCAGACCAAAGGCCGGGTCGGTCGTCTGCTCACCCGGCAACGTGCCTGCGGCCGTGCCCGGGTTAATTGCCAGCCAGCGGCCGGGGTACGCATCACCGCTGCCGATTTCTACCCCTTTCATCAGGATGCGATAGCGCGCGGGCGGGAGATCCATGTTGTCCCGGATGTGGACCACCGGCGGCAGGAAGCCCATATCCTGGGCGAATTTTTTACGAATGCTGCGGATACGGCCAAGCAGTTCACCATCCTGCTGGAAATCCACCATCGGGATCAGGCGGTACCCCACTTCCATCCCCAGCGAATCTTCGAGCTGAACGTCGTTCCAGGTGGCCTCCACCGCCTGGGTGTTCTCAGGCATTTTGACCGGCGCTGGCTCTGCCTTAGGCTGCGTTTCACGGCCACGCATCCACCAGGCAAGGCCCAGCAGCGCGGCAGTAAACAGCAGGAATACCAGGTTTGGCATGCCAGGCACCATACCGAGCAGGCCCAGTACCGCCGCGGAGAGCAGCATAACGCGCGGGTTGCTGAACAACTGCCCCACCATCTGCTCGCCTACATCCTGATCGGTGCTGACGCGGGTCACAATCACACCCGCCGCGGTGGAGATCACCAGCGCCGGGATCTGCGCCACCAGACCATCACCAATGGTCAGCAGCGTATAGCTTTCCGCTGCGTGGCCCATGTCCATGCCGTGTTGCAGCACGCCGACAAGCAGGCCGCCGACGACGTTAATCACCATGATCAGAATGCCCGCGATGGCGTCACCGCGCACAAACTTACTCGCACCGTCCATGGAGCCGTAGAAATCTGCCTCCTGGGTCACTTCGGCACGGCGTTTTTTTGCTTCATCTTCCGCGATCAGCCCGGCATTCAGGTCGGCGTCGATGGCCATCTGCTTACCCGGCATCCCGTCGAGCACGAAGCGCGCGCCTACTTCTGCGATACGCCCCGCACCTTTAGTGATAACCATGAAGTTGATAATCACCAGAATGACGAACACCACGATACCGATGGCGAAGTTGCCGCCCACCAGGAAGTGACCGAAGGCTTCGACCACCTTGCCCGCCGCCGCCGCGCCGGTGTGCCCTTCCATCAGGATGATACGCGTGGAGGCAACGTTCAGCGCCAGACGCAGCAGCGTGGTGAACAGCAGGATCGTTGGAAACGCGGCGAACTCCAGCGTGCGCTGGGTGAACATCGCCACCAGCAACACCATGATGGACAACGCAATGTTGAAGGTGAAAAGCAGGTCGAGAATAAATGCCGGTAACGGCAGCACCATCATCGACAGAATTAGCAGGATCAGAATCGGTCCGGCAAGGATCTGCCATTGCGTCGATTTCAGGTTGCCGGGCAGGCGCAACATTGCCACCAGATTAGCCATCAGTGTCCTTCTCGTTCAAAAAATCCAGTGCTTCAGGCACCGGAAGGTTCTCAGGTTTTACAGGTCGTTGACCGCCCGCTAAACGCCAGCGTTTCAGTTGCCACACCCAGGCCAGCACCTCTGCGACAGCGGCGTAGAGCTGGCCCGGGATCTGTTGTCCAATTTCCGCGTGGCGATACAGCGCACGGGCCAGCGGCGGTGCTTCCAGGATCGGTACGCGGTTTTCCGTCGCGATTTCACGAATGCGCAGCGCAATCAGCCCGGCCCCTTTCGCCACCACTTTCGGCGCGCTCATTTTGTTTTCGTCGTACTGAAGCGCCACGGAGTAGTGGGTCGGGTTGGTGACGATGACGTCGGCTTTCGGCACATCTTCCATCATGCGCCGACGCGCGGCGGCACGCTGCATCTGCCGGATACGGCCCTTAACGTGGGGGTCGCCTTCCATCTGTTTATATTCATCGCGGATGTCCTGACGCGACATTCGCAGCTTTTTGATATGGGAATAGATCTGGAAGATAACGTCGAACGCCACCATCGGAATAATGCTGAGTACCACCAGCAGCGAGCATAACCCGACCAGGTTCAGGGCATTTTTCATCGCCGTCATCGGGGATTCGCTGATCAGGCGCATCATCTCCGGCCAGTGGTGCCACAGAAAAAACCCGGCTGTACTGCCCATAAGAAGCGATTTCAGGATCGCTTTAAGAAGCTCAGCCCCGGTTTGCGCGGAGAACATTTTCGCAATACCGGGTAGCGGGTTGAGCTTGGAGAATTTCGGTTGCAGCGATTTACCGCTGAACACCAGGCCACCGAGCATGACCGGCGAAACAAGGGCCACGATGACCACGCCCGCGATCAGCGGCAGCAAGGCGATCATCGCGCTTTTCACAAGGTTGATGATTTGAATGAGGATCAGATTGGGGTCATTGACCATGCTGTGATCAAAACGTAAGCCAGCAGAGAGCATTCCCGCCAGTCTGCGGGCGAGCATCTCCCCGCCCCACCAGATTATGCAGACGCCCACCACCAGGATCAGCAGGGATGTCAGCTCTCGGGATCGGGGGATCTGCCCATCCTCACGGGCTTTTTCAAGTCGGTGGGGTGTGGGGGCTTCTGTTTTGTCGTCGTTCTCTTCTGCCACTGTGCCTGCTCGCAGCCCATTAATTCACGGGTATCATGCCAGCGCAGAGAAAATCCAATGGCGGGAAAAGCCCGTTTATTCGGGCTCTTTTCGCTGTTTTTGTTCTGAGCTGCCTCAGGCCGCGTTAACGACCTGAGGCAGAACGGGCAATCAGAAACCAAGGCTATCCAGCAGATCGTCCACCTGATCCTGGCTTGCCACCACGCCCGCTTTGCTGGTGTCAAGCTGTGGACCATTGAGCAGGCTTTCGTTCTCGCGTTTCGGACGGGCAGCCGGTTCCGGAATGTTCTCCAGCAGCACCATCAGCAGCTGACGTTCAATCTCCTGAATCACATCCATCATGCGCTTGATCACCTGGCCGGTAAGGTCCTGGAAATCCTGCGCCATCATGATGTCCAGCAGCTGGGCGTTAGTGAAGCTGGTGTGGCCCGGCACGTCACCCAGGTACTGACGGGTATCCGTTACCAGTTCGCGGGCATCCGCCAGCTCAATAGGGTTCTCAAACCACTCATCCCAGCGTTTGCTCAGCGCTTTCGCACCCTTCTCCATGGCATCCTGGTGCGGCTGCGAGGCTTCAACGCTGTTCAGCGCACGCTCGGCCGCCTGCGCGGTCATCTGCACGACGTAGTCCAGACGGTCGCGCGCGTCAGGGATGGCTTCCGCCGCTTCGGCGATCGCCTGGTCCAGCCCCAGCTCACGCAGGCTGTCGCGCAGCATGCGGGTCAGGCTACCAATGCGGGCAATAATGTCGCTCGGCGAATGTTCTTCAACGGGTTTCATAGCAGGTTGCAACATATCCATCACCTCACATGCCGAGTTTCTCGAAGATCTTCCCGAGCTTCTCTTCCAGAGTCGCCGCGGTGAATGGCTTCACCACGTAGCCGCTTGCGCCCGCCTGTGCAGCGGCAATAATGTTCTCTTTCTTCGCTTCTGCGGTCACCATCAGCACCGGCAGAGAGGCCATGCCTGCATCCGCGCGGATGGTTTTCAGCAGTTCGAGACCGTCCATGTTCGGCATGTTCCAGTCGGAAATCACAAAACCAAACCCGCCAGCCTGGAGCTTGTTCAGCGCATCCACCCCGTCTTCTGCTTCTTCAACATTGTTGAAGCCCAGCTCTTTCAGCAGGTTGCGCACAATGCGACGCATGGTGGAAAAGTCATCCACAACCAAAAACTTAAGCTCTTTATCCGCCATAAAATAATACTCCTGAGTCAAATACGTATTGCCTGTCCGGCACTGATTTTCGCCAGCATCTGCTGGCTTACCTGGCTAAGATCGACCACTTCGCTTACGCCACCCATATTGATGGCCTCGCGCGGCATGCCGAACACCACACAACTTGCTTCATTCTGCGCAATCGTCCAGGCGCCAGCCTGGTGCATCGCAAGCATTCCGGCGGCGCCGTCGTTACCCATCCCCGTCAGGATCACCCCAACGGCGTTGCGCCCCGCATGTTTCGCCACCGAATGAAACAGCACATCCACCGACGGACGGTGCCGGTTAACCGGCGGCCCGTCATGAATTTTGATTTGATAGTTCGCCCCGCTGCGCGCCAGCTCCATGTGCTTGTCACCCGGGGCGATATAGGCGTGACCCGGCAGCACGCGCTCGCCGTCTTCCGCCTCTTTCACGCTGATCTGGCACAGCTTATTCAGGCGCTCCGCGAACGAGCGGGTAAAGCCCGGCGGCATATGTTGCGTAATCAGAATACCCGGGCTTGAGAGCGGCAATGGCTGGAGTACATGGCGAATTGCCTCTGTTCCTCCGGTTGACGCGCCAATTACCAGCAACTTTTCCGAGCTGAGTAACGGCCCCGCCTTCAGGGTTGCCGGGGCTGCCGTCGGTTTATGCGCGGCAAGCTTCGCCCGGGACGCGGTGCGGATCTTCTCGGCGATCATCTCGCTGTACGCCAGCATCCCCTCGCGAATGCCGAGCTGCGGCTTGGTGACAAAATCCACCGCCCCCAGCTCCAGCGCGCGCAGGGTGATTTCTGAACCCTTACCGGTCAGAGATGACACCATCACCACCGGCATCGGGCGCAGGCGCATTAATTTTTCCAGGAAATCGATGCCATCCATGCGCGGCATTTCAACATCCAGCGTCAGCACGTCGGGGTTATATTTTTTGATTAAATCCCGCGCGACCAGTGGATCGGGCGCTGTCGCCACCATCTCCATATCGCTGTGGCTATTGATGATTTCGGTCATGATCTGACGCATCAGCGCCGAATCATCGACAGACAATACCCTGATTTTACTCATGCTTTTTCCTTACTCAGCGCATATACCGTTTGCCCACGCAGGCTAAACTCACGCACGAGGTTGCTGAAGTTTTCCGAGTGCCCGGCAAACAGTAAACCGTCAGGCTTGAGCAACGGAACAAAGCGACGCAAAATGTCCTGCTGCGTCGTTTTATCAAAATAGATCATCACGTTACGGCAAAAAATGGCGTCGAATGGCCCCGGCACGTTGTACTGCTTATCCAGTAAATTAACGGGGGCAAATTCCACGCAGTTCGCCAGCTCCTGGCGTACGCGCACCAGTCCTTCATGCGGGCCGGTACCGCGCATGAAGTAACGCTGTAGCTGCTGGGGAGACAGCGTTTTCAGCTCATCCTGGCGATAAACGCCGTTACGGGCTTTTTCCAGCACTTCCGTGTCGATGTCGCTGGCGTATACTTTCCAGCGACCCGGCGCCATGCCCAGGGTGTCCGCCAGGGTGATGGCCAGCGAGTACGGCTCTTCCCCGGTAGAGGCCGCCGCGCTCCAGACGCGATACTCTCCGCCACGGCGGCGGGCGTGTTCCGCCAGCACCGGGAAGTGATGCGCCTCGCGGAAAAACGCGGTCAGGTTGGTGGTTAATGAGTTGATAAATGCCTGCCATTCGGCGCTGTTCTGGTTCGCTTCGAGCATGCTCAGATAGCGGCCAAAATCGTCCAGCCCCAGCGTGCGCAAGCGCCGCACCAGCCGGTTGTAGACCATGTCTCGCTTATGGTCCGCAAGCACGATCCCCGCACGCTGGTAGATTAACTGACATATCCGACGAAAATGCGCGTCGGACAGCGCGAGGCGCTGTGTCATCTGCAACAATAATGACGTTTGCCCTGAGGGCATGGGTGATGTCATAGCGCCTTCTCAATCACATTCAGGATACAACGGGCACGGCCTG
This sequence comes from Enterobacter cloacae complex sp. CDL013, assembly GCF_049238805.1. Lineage (NCBI taxonomy): Bacteria > Pseudomonadati > Pseudomonadota > Gammaproteobacteria > Enterobacterales > Enterobacteriaceae > Enterobacter > Enterobacter cloacae complex sp. CDL013. Next base: position 287,394 of record NZ_JBMKGT010000006.1, read on the forward strand.
TGACCGTCCGACTTCTGTTACTGCTTCAACGTGCTCTTTTACATTAAATACGGCGACTAACCCGGTAAGGTGATCCGCCTGGTTTGCCAGCTGATCGGTCGCAGCCGCCGCCTCTTCCACCAGTGAGGCGTTCTGCTGTGTAACCTGATCCATCTGTGTAACGGCCTGCGCCACCTGCTCAATACCACGGCGTTGTTCATCAGACGCCGAGGCAATCTCGCCCATAATGTCGTTAACCCGCGTCACGGAGGTGACTATCTCGTGCATGGTCTGCGCGGCGGTATCCACCAGCGCGGAGCCCTGCTGAACGCGGGAGACCGACTCTTCTATCAGCCCTTTGATCTCTTTCGCCGCATTGGCGCTGCGGCTGGCCAGGTTACGCACTTCACCGGCAACCACCGCGAACCCGCGCCCCTGCTCGCCGGCACGCGCCGCTTCCACCGCCGCGTTCAGCGCCAGAATATTGGTCTGGAACGCGATACCGTCGATAACGCTGATAATGTCGCCAATTTTCTGCGAGCTGGCGGCAATCTCCTGCATCGTGCTGGCGACGTGAGAAGCCTGATCGCCCCCACGTTTCGCCGTCATCGCGGCCTGTTTTGACAAGTCGGACGCCTGACGCGCGTTATCGGCGTTCTGGCTTACCGTCGCGGTCAGTTGCTCCATGCTGGCCGCCGTCTGCGCCAGCGATACCGCCTGCTGTTCAGTACGGGATGAGAGGTCGTTATTGCCTGCCGCAATCTCGGAGATCCCGGTATGCATGGCGTAACTGCCCTGGCGAACGTTGCTTACCGTTTCCCGTAGCGAACTCTGCATCGCCTTCAGGCTGGCGAAAATCGCTGATATTTCATTCCTGCCATACACGGCCACCGGACGCGCCAGATCGCCCTTCGCAATACTGTCGAAGTGACTGCTGACGATGGCCAGCGGCTGGACGATCATTTTGCGCGACCACCACAGCGAGCCGCCGGTCAGCAGGGCCGCCAGGATTACCATGGTCAGGAATATCACCCCTGACATGCGGTAACTGGTACGGCTGTCCGCACCGGCACGCGCCACAAACTGGTTAATATCCTGCTGCCATGCGTTAAAGCTGTCGTCAAACGCCGCCTGAGACGCCTGCACCGGCGCGGTCAGGAAGTCAGAAAGCTGGTTGTTCTCCAGCCACGTCGCCTGATGGTCGAGATCGCCGTACCACACATCAAAGGTCTTTTTCATGGCGACTTTGAGCGCTTTCTCTTTCTCACTGACCGCCTCCTGCGCCGTAAAAGCCTTAAACTGCGCGTCGGCCTGCTTCAGGCTGCTGCGGGCCACAACCATCAGCGCCTTAATATCCTCCGGCGGATAGCTCAGCGCGGTTAACGTCCCTGCTTTGTTCAGCGCAGTGCTTGCCTGCAACAGCACGGCACGCGTTTGTGCCAGTGCGGAGCGCTGCTGATTACTCGTCTCAACTTCCTGCAAATTCTGATAGCCATCGCGAAACGCCCAGAAAGACAACCCGTTACTGCCAACCTGCAAAACCCCACACAGGATCAGAATCAAAAACAGTGTGGTCGAGATACGAATACGATTTAACATCCACGCTCCCATCAAGCGGCAAGCAGCCGCGGTTTAATTGTCAGTCAAAATGTTTCCCAGTTTTCATCTCGTCCGGTCACCGCTGCGCGCGTACGTGCTGTCACGGGCGCCGGGGCTGCTTCGCCGTACACCGATCGCGAGCTGACCGTATTTGTTGTTTTTGAAGTAAGACGGAACGCCGAGACGGCCATTTTCAGGCGGCTCGCCTGGTCCTCCAGCGCAGCGGCCGCGGCAGCGGACTCCTGCACCAGGGCGGCGTTTTGCTGCGTCACACGATCCATTTCCGATACCGCCAGGGCGACCTGGTCAATACCACGACTCTGCTCATCCGATGCAGAGGCGATTTCACCCATGATGTCCGTCACGCGCGTCACGGCATTCACGATGTCATTCATGGTTTCACCCGCACTTTCCACCAGCACCGAGCCGGTATCCACGCGTGAAACAGAGTCTTCAATCAGAGCTTTGATCTCTTTCGCCGCATTGGCGCTGCGGCTGGCGAGGTTACGCACTTCGCCGGCGACTACGGCAAACCCGCGGCCCTGCTCGCCCGCACGCGCCGCTTCAACGGCCGCGTTCAGCGCCAGGATGTTGGTCTGGAAGGCGATGCCGTCGATAACGCTGATGATGTCGGCGATTTTCTTCGAGCTGTCGGCAATGTCATGCATGGTTTTCACCACGCCGTCGACCACCCGACCGCCGCGTTGGGCGGTGTCGGACGCGCTTTCTGCAAGCTGCGACGCCTGGCGGGCATTGTCGGCATTCTGCTTCACGGTCGCGGTGAGCTGCTCCATGCTGGCCGCCGTCTCTTCCAGAGCGGACGCCTGCTGTTCGGTACGGGACGAAAGATCGTTGTTGCCCATCGCGATTTCACTCGTGCCGGTATAGATGGCATCCGCCCCCTCGCGCACGTTGGCGACGGTATCAATCAGCGAACGCTGCATATGGTCGACGCTGGTTGCCAGCTCGGAGATCTCATTGCGGCCAATAACGGACAGCGTTTTCGTGAGATCGCCCCGGCCTATATCACGGATATGGGCAATGACGCGGCCAAGCGGGTTAAGAAGGATATGACGAATGCCGTACCACACGGCCACCAGTACGATGACCAGCGCGAGGGCGAGAACCGCCATCTGCCATTTAGCGAAACGGTAGTCGTTCTGGCTTTGCGTGAACGCGGAGTGATAAAGCTCGCCGCTGGCTTTAGCGTACTCGCCGAGCGCCGCGCCGAGGGCGTTCTGCATTCCCTGGGTCGGCTGCGCGAAATAGGCGTCCATATTGCCCTTCTCCAGGAACTGCACCAGCTCCGTGAGGCCGGCGAAGTAGGCCTGATATTTTTCATCTATGTTCGCGCTCGCCTGCGCCATTGCCGGCTGAGGGGCGATTTTTTTGAAGGCGTCGTAATGTTTCGCCGCGTCTGCCAGCGTGGCGCGCGCATTCTTCAGCAGTTCCGTTTTTGCGCTGCTCTGCTGGTTATTTGGGTCCATCATCATGCGGGCAGACGAGCGGCTCAGGTTGATACGCGTCTGCAACATCAGATCCCAGGTCGTGGTCAGTTCGCTTTGCTGCATTCGCAAATCGTTCGAGGCCGCGAAGCTGTCCTGGTTCTGTTTTAACGACGAGAAAAAGAGGCCGCCAGAAGTAAGCTGAAGAAGTGCGAAAATGACCAGCACCATCATAAGCATTGTGACAACGCGGATACGGTTCAACATACAACACCTTCTCATAGATTTATTAACGGTGTTATCGGCACAGGCCACAGGAACTTTACATTTGCGAAAGGGAAAAGCGCGGGAGTCAGAATGCGACGTCGACAATCAGCGTGTCGGTGTAGGTTCCGGCAGGCGGCGTGGCCTGGCTGGTCAGAACTTTGGCGGTGTAGTTGTAGGTACGTAAAAGCCCGTCCGTACTGACCTGCGATGAGCTGGCGCTGGCCCAGCGCTCGCTGCCGCTGCTACCCCAGCGGTTGCTGGTCGCCTCTTTGTAGATGTCGTAACTCATGAAGTTGCTGCCGCTGACCATACGACGCACGTTGTTCAGGGCATTTGCCCCATTATTAATGCCTATGGTGTAGGTGCTGCCTTTGGTACAGGTGACGGCAACCGACTGTGAAACGGTGGGAAAATTTTGCACCAGCGGCGCGCTGTTAAAATTCACGTCCGGCGTGGTCATGGTGCTGCAATCGTTGGTGACGGTCATGTTGACGAGAATGGAGGTGGTTGCCGTGCCGGTTTGCGGGGTCAGGCACGCACCGACCGCGCCAACAGCGCACACGTTGTAGTTGATGCTGAACGTTAACAACACCTGGTACGGCCCGGCAGTGACGTTCTGCCCCATTACGGTCCGGAAATAAAGGGGAATGTTGTAGCGCCTTGAACCCAGCAGCCCGAGCAGCGTGTTTCCACTCCAGGTATAGGCTTTGCTGATTTGTACTTCACTGTTTCCGCCGCAGCCGGACGCCCCGCACAGGCGCGTAGGAATGACATCGGTAATAGCCGCGTTATCCGTACGCTTCATGGTCGCCCGGCTATTCGCAAAGACGGATGCCGAAGTGTAAGTCAGCGTCACCGAGTCGTTGGTTAACAGGTTGAGAACGGTATCGCAGGTCACCACCAGCGTGCCCGTCGTTTCCACTTCCCCGGTGCCGCTGAGTGCGAACGAGGTGACGCTGCCAAACGAGGCATTCACCGTACTGACGGTACAGGCCGCCCAGCTGCCGCCGGAGCACAGCAGCAGAAGCGCGATTAACAGGCGTCTCACGGCGCCTCCCGACAGGTCAGCGGACCGTAGGTTTGCAGCTTATGCTCAGGGTTTGCGCCAACGGTCAGCGTTGCCGTACAGCGTTTACCCTCCGGGGTGATGACCTCAAGCGGATTTACATCGTTGAGGTTTTCCAGCCAGGCGAGGCCGTCATAGCCGACAACCGCGCTGCTGCGGGATGCGCGTCTAACCTGGCTTCCCACCGGGATCGCATTGCCCTGCGCATCGTGCAGAATGACGCTGGCAACCCGCTCCTGCTCCATCGGGAAATCCACCAGATAACCGTTATGCCGACGAATCGCCACCCGACGCTCGGTCTCTTTCAGCCGGGTATCCGCAGGTAAGTTCAGGGTATCAATGCGGTAGCTTGCCGGGTAATAGGCGGAAACGCCGCTGACCAACAGATAACCTTTGTTATTGGTTTTACCAACCGGCTGGTTTTCGTAGCTGACGGGTACGTCCGGATGTCCGTCGGTGCTGATCACCACAAACGCATCGTTGATTTTGTTCGCCGCAAACAGCTCACCGTCCATCAGCACAACAGAACCCATCGCCTCGCCCCACCAGGTCATCATGCCCTTCTCACCGTAGCCGCCGCCCTGTAGCTCCACATTGTTATTCCGCCAGCCGAGCGTAGCCTGCTGATAGTTACTCGACCGCGACTGGTTGGCCCAGGCCATGTTCCAGCTAAAGCCGCCGTCTGAAGGCATCGAGTGGTTGTAGTTAATGCGTTGAGTGCTGCCTGCGTCAGGGGTGTTTTCAAAGGTGACGGCGGCGCTGTCACGTTCGCCGAGGGGAACCTGCAACGACAGCGCAACCGTCCAGTCGCCCCGCTGCTGGTCACGGCTGGCAGCCAGATAAATACTGCTTGAGCCCCACAAATTACGGCTCCAGGAGAGGTTGAGCAGCTCAGTTTTTTTGCTGTCAAAACTTTCAACCCCGATCCACGCCGCGCCGATATTGCCGTAACCGCCGAGGTTAAAAGTTAAGGAATACTGGTCGGTATTGCGGCTCAGGCTGGCAACGGGGTTATCATTTTCATCATAAACGGTGGGCTGATCGTACAGGGCGAGGTTGCCGAAGCCACGGTCGCGCCGGGTATGCTGGGTCGCTACGCTAAACTCGCTGGTGTTGTACTGATAGCCCCAGTTTATCTGGCCGCCGCTATCGCCGCGCATGCGGCTTTGGGTCCACGAGGTATTTACCACGCCAAAACGCCCGAGCTTCAGCACCGTGCCCGCTCCGCCGAGCGCCAGCGACTCCGCCCCTTCCGCATGCCCCTCCAGCGTCAGCCAGTCGGTCACCCCGTAGCGATACGATCCGCTGCCCGCCGCCGGGCCATAGTCAAAATTCTCAATACCGTAGTTACGCCGCAGGCTGCCCAGCGTCACGGCGCCGTCGCTTAACCCCTGCTTAAGCAGATCGCTGCTGACATAAAACGGCAGCGTGGTACTCACCTGACGACCCAGCGCATCAGTGGTAACCAGCACCGCATCCCCGGCACCGTTGATATACGGCAGATTGGTGAGGGTAAACGGCCCCGGCTGAAGGCGGGTGGAGCCGGAACGGTAGCCATTAATAAAGAGATCGACCGAGGTCGGGACAGCCGCCTCGCCGGAAAACGCCGGCAGCGGCCAGGTCACCAGATCAGGACGCAGGGAGAAGTCGCGCCCGTAGCTGATCCCGCCCATGCGCACGCTGGTGCTCCAGCTCAGCGCATCGCTGATGACGTCCCCGACGGTCCAGGTGGTGGCATCTTCCTCGTTGGTGATCAGAAACGTTGAGTCGTAGCGCACGTACCCTTCCTGCTGCCCGCTGTTACCGGTGAAATTCTGCCGGGCGTAACCCGTCGATGAAAACGAATAATCCTCATTGAAATAGCGGAACTCGTGCCAGACCGACGCCTGGCCGCCCGTGTGCTCGGAATGGTTGGTATAAACGTCGTAATTGAGCAACGCGCCGCGGCCATAGTGCGGCTTGCTATGCGTGTTCTGTTCGCTGAACGGCGTGATCCGCGCGGCGACCCAGTCCCGGGGGACCGTCAGCAACAGACGCTGGGCCGTGCTGTCGTACTCTGCGCGTACCGACGTAAGCGTCGAGAGATTCACCTCTCCGGCAGGCACATGCGCGGGCGGCAGCCCGGCGCGGAGCAAATCCGCGCCCGAAATAAACCAGGCACCCTCGCGCTGCGTCACCGGCACCACCAGACCCGTGTCATAGTGGTTCAGCACCAGGGCGAGCTGGAATACTGCTTCGCCGTTCATCGTCCGTGCATCCGGCGGCGGCGGTAAACTGTCGTCACCGGTTTCGGCAAAGGCGCTGGTACTGACGCAAAGCAGGATCATCATCGCCGGTTTCAGTTGACGGGCGTCGATTGCCATTGCGTATCCCTGGCATTAATTTGCGCGCTCATCCGGTTCGGCTGATAAATCCCTGCCGGAAGCGGCCAGCTTCGGGTGCTGCCTGGCAGCACATAACCCAGCAGCCCCTCGGCAACCGTGCGTTTTTGCCCGCCCTGCTCAACCGCAACCTGGCTGAGCCGGACGTGAACATCCCCCTGATTACGGACCTGAAGCGCGGGTTTCCCCCCCTCCTGAACGACCCGCCAGCTCAGCTGTTGGGTGTTCGCCAGCGCGTGGTGTGCCCCTTCGTTGAGGGTGGGGATCCCCTGCCCATAAACAAATAAAGGAATCGAATAGCGCATTTGCAGTTTGAGGCCCATGGACGGTTCCGCTTTGGCATCCGGCTGGGGAATTTCATCCACAATAATGCGGTAGGCCTGCTCAACCCCCGACGGGATCGTCCCCTGCTTGATCAGGCGAATAAGCTGTTTACTGCCTTTAGCGATAGTCACGATCGGCGGGCTGGCGACCACATCCTGCTGGGCGGTGTAACGCTCATATCCGCCCTCCTGTTTCCAGCGCACAATGCGTATCTACATTGTCGTGGCGCTGTTGCCCTGATTCTGGATCCACAATTCAGTTGCTCTGGCCTCTGCCGAAAGCCACGGATCGATGGGCCACAAAAGAATGGTTGCCGCTGCCTGCGCCTGGCCCGCTGCCAGAGCCGTTGCCCCCAACAGACCCACCAGGCCTGATCGCCTGAAAAATGGCTTCATCGATGTTCTCCCTTTCCTACCATGACAAGGTCACGGTGAGTTGATCTGAATATGTTCCCGGCAGGCTAAACCCCGTCAGGAGCGCGACGCCAAAAAGAGGCAGCGCGATGTTATTGCTGTTGGTATAGGTAATCGGTATGGCCTGGTTAACGCCAATTTCACTGTTCGCGGCCAGTGAGCTGCTGCTGTAGAGCCGGTAACCGACCACCTCTGTCCCGCCTGAACGCGTCATCCGCCTCACAGAGCTATAATTCTGACCGCCGTTAATGCTCATACTTAGCGCCACACCCGGTGTGCAGGCGATGGACAACGCGCCGTCGGCGACAAAGCTGGTGCTGACCGGCGTGTTGTCCACGCCATTGCGGGTTCCAAAATCCAGCGTCCCAAAGCGCCCGCCCGTGCCGGTACTCACCGAGCATCCTGGTACTACCGTCGCGCTCACCCTGAAGGACTGGGAGGTCACCGCCCTGGCGTCGCAGATCATCATCAGCCCGACGATCAGGGCCAAAAAAGGGTGCACGACGCCCTCTGCGCTTTCGCGCAGACATAAACACAATGCCTTCATGGCTGAATCAGTAGGTGACGCTGACGTTAATCGTGTCGGTATAGGTTCCCGGTACAACCGTTACGCTATTGCCGCCGCCTGTTATGCGCCCGTAGAGGGTATAGCTGTTCACCCCGCCCGCTGTGGAAGCTACGGGCAACGCGGCGTTGTTAGCAATCACGTTGTTGTACCCGCTGTCGCTATAGAGGCTGTATGCCACGCCCTGTGCCGCATTGGCGGTGTTCACCAGATATCGGGCGGGTGTGCCGGGGGTGCCGACAACGGTTCCGGGTGCGGTCGCGTTGGTGTTGCCGGTGATCGCCACCGTGTAACTGGCAGTGGTACATTGAATGGTAAAGGTATTTCCGCCGCTGGCCCCGGTTAACTGGGTTGTCAGGGTGGAGAATGTCGCAGGATGGGTCCCGAAATCGAGTGTCCCGAAGTTAATGCCGTTTTGCGTTGGCGAGCCGTTGATCAAACAACCGTTCGTCAACGTCAGCGTCGCCCCGATAGTACCGCTACTGGTGACTGCCAGCGCCTGACCGACAGTCGCCGCCGTCAGCAGTGTACCCGCGCAGATAAAAAGAAGTTTTCTTTTCATTTACCACCCTCCAGAAGAAATAATGGTCCGCTTGCCATATTTTATTCATACTGTTCAGTATGTTAGCCCCGCTTAAACATTCCCCGGCGCGGTTACTGAGAATTTAGTTTATGGTTCACGCTTCAACCACTTTCAACGAAGGTGAGACACCCGCCCCCCAATTAACAGACTATTAACAAACATTACAAAGAGTTAGCAAAATAAAACGGGCATTATTCTTGCTTAATCTGAGGATATATCGCGTGTAATGTGATCTGCATCACAATATATCGTTATGATAAAAACAACGAATTTCATAAAAATTAAAAACAAGTTGTAACTCACGCAGCTTTACTTCAATTTATGCCTCGAATATTTTCCTGCGCTTAAATAAAAATTTTGTATGCATCGACGCAGGAAACTCTTTTAGCGCATAGAGGATTTTTTGTGGCAAGTGCAAACAAACTCACGCTCTTCATCGTGATTTTCATGCTGGCGGGTATTCTTTCAGGTGCGGCGATCCATGAGTATGCTTCGTCCGACGCGATACAGGCCTGGTCGGAGAACATTACGCTACTGACCGATATTTTCCTGCGGCTGATTAAGATGGTGATTGCCCCGCTGGTGTTCAGCACCCTGACGGTGGGCATTATGAAGCTGGGTGAAACGTCGACGATTGGGCGCGTCGGGGGTAAAGCGATGGTGTGGTTTATCAGCTCATCCGTGCTTTCCATTCTGGTGGGGCTGTTTATTGTTACCCTTGAACAACCCGGCAGCGGTCTGAACCTGAGCATACCCACAGAGACGGTTGATACCGGCCTGGCCGTTAGTGGGATGTCGCTGAAAGCCTTCCTGTCACACACCATTCCAACCAGCATTGCCGGCGCGATGGCGAACAATGAGATCCTGCAAATTGTGGTCTTCTCGATGTTCTTCGGCATTGGCGGCGCGTCACTGGGCCAAAAATTCAACGCCCCGCTGGTCGCGGCGCTGGATGTGGTCTCCCACATTATGCTGAAGGTGACGGGCTACGTGATGTACGTTGCGCCGCTGGCCATTTTTGCCGCAATTTCGTCCGTCATTGCCACCCAGGGGCTGGGCATTTTGCTGAACTATGCCTCGTTTATTGGCGGTTACTATGTGGCGATCCTTCTGACCTGTCTGGTATTGCTGGCGGTAGGTTACATGGTGCTGAAAAAAGAGATTTTTCGTCTGGTGGCGATGCTGAAAGATCCGGTGCTGGTCGCGTTTACCACCAGCAGCTCTGAAGCGGCATACCCGAAAACGCTGGAGCAGTTAGCGCGCTTCGGCTGTTCACGGAATATCGCCTCTTTCGTCCTGCCGATCGGCTACTCGTTTAACCTGGTCGGCTCCATGGTGTACTGCTCGTTCGCCTCAATGTTTATCGCCCAGGCGTACAACATTCACCTGAGTTTCACCGAGGTGACGGTGCTGATGTTAACGCTGATGCTGGCCTCGAAAGGCATTGCGGGTGTACCGCGCTCGTCGCTGGTGGTGCTGGCGGCAACCATTCCGAGCTTTAACATTCCGGTGGCCGGGATCCTGCTGCTGATGGGGATTGATCATTTCCTGGATATGGGACGGTCCGCCATTAACGTGCTGGGGAACGGGATTGCGACAGCGATGCTGTCGCAGAATGAAGGGGCGCGGGAAGCGGAGGCAGAGCTGGTGGAGCAGGAGGCGTAAGGATACAAAAGAGCCGGGTGGCGCTGACGCTTACCCGGCTTCATTTTATGCTACATGATTCGCCGCAATATCCAGCAGCGCCATCTCTTCACTGTTCAGCAGCTTCTCAATATTCACCAGAATTAGCATACGCTCGCCGAGCGCACCCAACCCCGTCAGGTATTCCGTCGACAGCGTGACCGCAAACTCCGGCGCAGGACGGATTTGATCTGCGGTCAGCGACAGTACATCAGACACGCCATCCACCACGATCCCCACCACGCGCTGCCCCAGATTCAGGACGATCACCACCGTGTTATCGTTGTACTCCACATCGCCCTGGCTGAACTTCACGCGCAGGTCCACGATAGGCACAATCACACCGCGCAGGTTGGTCACACCCTTGATAAACGCTGGCGTGTTCGCAATGCGCGTTACCTGGTCGTAACCACGAATTTCCTGCACTTTCAGGATGTCGATACCGTACTCTTCATCACCTAAAGTGAAAATCAGGAATTCCTGCCCCGATGGCTCGCCCGCCAGTTTCGTTACGTTACTCATACCGGTCATGTTATTACCTTTTACTTAATCAGGCGGCTGTGTTCGCCACACGTTGTTCACGATTTAATCCCTGAAGTGCCGATACATCGACGATCAGTGCGACGCTACCATCACCCAGGATGGTGGCAGCAGAGATCCCCGGCACTTTGCGGTAGTTACTTTCCAGGTTCTTAACCACCACCTGATGCTGACCAATCAGCTGATCAACCAGCAGCGCGTAGCGGCGTCCGGCGCTTTGCAGGATCACAACGATACCCTGCGTGGCCTCGGTTTTTGCCCCGTCCACTTCGAACACTTTCCACAGTTCCACCAGCGGCAGATACTCGCCGCGTACTTCGAGCACGCGCTCCCCGCCCGCCAGCGGATGCAGATCTTCTTCACGCGGCTGGAGGGACTCCATCACCGCGTTCAGCGGCAGAATAAAGACTTCGTCCGCCACTTTAACGGACATGCCGTCAAGAATGGCCAGCGTCAGCGGCAGCAGGATACGAATCGTGGTGCCTGCACCCTGCTTAGACTGGATCTCAACGTGACCGCCCATCTCCTGAATGTTACGTTTCACCACGTCCATGCCCACGCCACGGCCGGAAACGTCGGTGACCTGCTCTGCGGTTGAGAAGCCGGGGGCAAAAATCAGCATGCCCACTTCTTCGTCCGTCATGTTTTCGTTGACCGCCATTCCCTGCGAGATCGCCTTCGCCAGAATGCGCTCGCGGTTCAGGCCCGCGCCGTCATCGGTCACTTCGATGCAGATGTTGCCGCCCTGATGTTCCGCTGACAGGATCAGGTTGCCCACGGGCGATTTTCCGGCTGCCACGCGATTTTCCGGCAGCTCAATGCCGTGGTCGAGGCTGTTACGCACCAGGTGCGTTAACGGGTCGATAATGCGTTCGATCAGGCTCTTGTCCAGCTCGGTGGAGCTGCCCATCAGCGTGAGTTCGATCTGTTTGTTGAGCTTGCCGGCCAGGTCGCGCACCAGGCGCGGGAAGCGGCTGAAGACATATTCCATCGGCATCATGCGGATGGACATCACCGATTCCTGCAAATCGCGGGCGTTACGTTGTAACTGGCCCATGCTGGTGATGAGATCGCCGTGAGTCACCGGGTCCAGCTCGTTGGAACGCTGGGCCAGCATCGACTGGGTGATCACCAGTTCACCCACCAGGTTGATTAGCTGATCCACTTTCTCCACCGCCACGCGAATGCTCGTGGACTCGCTGGAACGCGCCGCCGGTTTTTCACCGCGGGCCGGGGCAGCCGTCTCTTTTGGCACGGCTTTCAGTGCCGGGGCAGCGGCAACTACCGCAGGGGTATTCTCTGCCGGAGCTGGCGCTTCAACTGCCGCCGCCTCGGTTTCAAACGCAATCTGATCCGCTTCAATGACGAAGCAGAGCACTGCCACGATGTCATCTTGGCCGATCCCGCCGTCGAGCGTCGCGGCCAGGCTGTCTTTGCCCTTCACCACGTTGCTGAGCGTCGCCAGGTTCCCCAGCTCCTCTTCCAGCAGGTTGACCTCGTTCTCCTTCAGACGTGACAGCACCACGCGCAGTTTTCCTGCGGGCGCGTCAGGCGCCGTAGCGGGTTCGGCCACGGCGTCAACAACGCTCAGTTTTGCCGCAGGGACAGCGGGCGCAGACGCCTCACCTTTGGCTTCCAGCGCTAACTGACGCAGCGCGTTGCAGATGTATTCAAAGCTGGCGGCATCAGGCTCTGCCGAACTTTTATAGGCGTCGAGCTGTTCCTGCATAATATCTTTCGTTTCCAAAAACAGGTTGATAATGTCGGTATTGAGCTGCATCTCACCGCGTCGTGCTTCATCCAGCAGGTTTTCCATTAAATGGGTGGTTTCCTGCAAAATGGTAAATCCAAACGTTCCGGCTCCGCCTTTAATGGAATGCGCCGCACGGAAGATGGCATTGAGCTGTTCTGAGTCCGGCGCCTCGGGCACCAGATCCAGCAAATGTTGCTCCATATCGGCCAACAATTCGTCGGCTTCATCAAAAAATGTCTGGTAAAAATCGGTAATATCCATGCTCACGCTATCACCTCGGATTGGCTGGTGGCGATGTTGGAACGGCAGCCGAAGGGACGGCCCCAGGCTGTTTTAAATCGTCCAGTGACTCATTCTGACTTTCGGCGTTTTCATGCAGGATGGCCTGCTCCGCCTGCTGGTTCAGCACTAAAAGACTGATACGACGGTTGATGGCGTCATCCGGTCCGCGGTCGGTAAGGCGCATGGTTGCAGCCATGCCGACCACGCGCAGGACCTTGCCATCATCAAGCCCACCCGCCACCAGCTCGCGACGCGAGGCGTTGGCGCGATCGGCAGAAAGCTCCCAGTTGCTGTATCCTTTCTCTCCCGTGGCGTACGGGAAATCATCCGTGTGTCCGGACAGGCTAATGCGGTTAGGAATACCGTTCAGCACCGGTGCAATCGCACGCAGAATATCGCGCATGTAGGGCTCGACTTCGGCGCTGCCGGTTTTAAACATCGGCCGGTTCTGGCTGTCGATGATCTGAATACGCAGCCCTTCCTGTACCAGGTCAATTTTCAGATGCGGACGCAGCGCGCGCAGCTTGGGGTCCGCTTCAATCAGCTGATCCAGGTCACCGCGCAGTTTTTTCAGGCGCGCCTGCTCCATCCGTTTTTTCAGCTCGTCGATGTTAGGCTGTTTTTTCACTTCGCCCTGCTGCTGGGTGTAATCGTCACCGCCGCCGGGGATCGGGCTGTCGCTATTCGAAATGCGCGGCCCGCCGGTGACCGCCGTCGCCAGCGGCGTCCTGAAATATTCCGCAATCTGGATAAGCTCTTTCGGGCTGGAGATGGAGATCAGCCACATCACCAGGAAGAACGCCATCATGGCGGTCATAAAGTCGGCGTACGCGATCTTCCAGGAGCCGTGAGAACCGTGCCCGTGCCCCTTATGCTTGCGCTTTTTTACGATGACGATCGGATGGGACTGGTTTTTCATGCGTCCTCAGTTGTCGTCTGTTGGTTGGGGTTTTTCACCGCGCGCACGTGCTCTTCCAGTTCGATAAACGACGGACGTTCGCTGGAGTAGAGCGTCTTACGACCAAATTCGACGGCGATCGGCGGAGCATAACCGTTGAGGTTTGAGAGCAGCGTAATTTTCACGCACTGCATCATTTTGGTGGTTTCGGCGCTCTTCTGGCGCAGCACGCTCGCCAGCGGGGAGATAAAGCCGTAGGCCAGTAAAATACCGAGGAACGTCCCCACCATCGCGTGGGCAATCAGCGCGCCCAGCTCAGCCGCCGGGCGATCCGCCGAGGCCAGAGCATGTACCACGCCCATTACCGCCGCCACGATGCCGAACGCCGGAAGCGAGTCGCCCACCAGCGCCAGGCTGTTGGCCGGCACTTCGGATTCGCTCTCATGGGTTTCAATCTCTTCGTCCATCAGGGCTTCAATTTCGAAGGTGTTCATGTTGCCGCTGATGATCAGGCGCAGGTAATCGACGATAAAATCGAGCATCATCGCGTCGGCCAGAATACGCGGGTAGCTGGCGAAAATTTCGCTCTCTTTCGGATTTTCGATGTCCCGCTCCAGCGAGAACATCCCCTGCTGACGTGACTTCGCCATCAGGCGATAGAGCAGCGCCAGCAGATCCATATACATGCTTTTGGTGTATTTCGAGCGACGAAACAGCAGCGGAATCGCCTTCAGCGTGCCCTTGATCGATTTACCGTTGTTACCAACGATAAAAGCCCCTACCCCTGCACCGCCGATGATGACAAGTTCAGCCGGTTGATAGAGTGCACCAAGGTGCCCGCCGGTCATCATGTAACCGCCGAAAACTGTACCGAGAACTACCAGGTAACCTAATAAGATAAGCACGACATCATCCTTCCGCTAGTGACTATGGCAGGACGTTCATTTCGAGCGCGAGACCTGAACGCAGGGTAAAAAAAAGCAGCGGTAATCGCTTACCGCTGCTGGAATCTTGCCCACAGGTTCGGGTTAAACAGCGTGTTCGATCTGTTCATCCAGCAGTTGTGGAATAATATCGGCAGCATCCCGGGAAAGTTTACGTCTTTTTACGGCTCGGGATGGAGGCTGGCACAAACTACAGGCGAAGCTGCCCGCAGGCTGATGCGCGTGGGTAATAAAATTGCCGTCACAGCAGTTGCAGCGCGACAATTCAAGCATGCCGCTTTCAACAAAACGCACCAGCGTCCAGGCGCGGGTCAGCGCCAGCAGAGGTCCCTCTTCCTGCTGCGGGCATTGCTCAAGGTAAAGTTTGTAGGCTTTGATCACGGCATCAACGCCGCTGCATAACCCCGTTTTAAGCAGGTACTGCCAGGCGTTACAGAACATGGAAGCATGAATGTTCTGCTCCCAGGTCATGAACCAGTCAGTGGAAAACGGCAGCATGCCTTTTGGCGGCGGGCTACCACGCAGTTCTTTGTACAGCTTGATCAGACGACCACGGCTCAACTGCGTCTCGCTTTCCAGCATTTGTAAACGCGCGCCCAGCGTGATGAGTTCCATTGCCAGCTGGATATCACGGGCTTCCTGAACAATGCTTTTTTCGCTCATTGTTAAGCCCTTTTCTTCCGGGCTACGTCATCAGGCTGGCTGATTTCGTTGAGCAGACGGGTGGAGAGAAGAATACCGGTGTGGATTTGTTGCAGATCGTCCACGCGAGATTCCTGAGTCAGACGCGTAATGGTCTGCGGGTTATCAAAACGGAACTGGCAGACAAGTTGATTGGTTTCAGCCAGCTTGACCATTTGCGGGAGGGTTAATCCACCCAGCATGGTTGCCATCTCTTCGTTAACACCCAGACGAAACATCGCTGAAGGTTTGTCCTGACTAATCAAACGCTGCGCGAGCAATAAATACGACAAATTGATGTCATAAATATGTTTTAGCAACTCGGATGTATGCATTTTTCCCATCCCGAATAACCAACTATTATTTTTATGCGGAAAGACCGCACCCCGTGATGTCGCCGGGAAATCACCCGGTATAAAAAGAAAAGGCCAAATGCATAGTTGAATTTAGGTTTGTACGTCGTAAAGCGCGTGACCGGTTAACATGGCCAAAATGTCGGTTACACATTTTATATTTTCTTACAAATAACTAAGATTTTTCCTAATTCGACGCAAACTCTACTCGTCAGTTTTGACACATACAATGCAGCCCCCCCTGGAATTTAAAAAAATGTGATCTTCGTCACATAATTTACGCGAATGTAACCCATAAATCCATCAGCGCGACTTGTAATTTGACTGTTTATTGAGCAACCGAAGCTTGGTTATATTCTTATGGAACGAATACTCATGCAGAGGGATGAGTGGATCGGGTATGAAAATTGCTATGTCGGAGAAGCGCTGCCCTTCCGCGTCTGAACGGGCGCGAACGTCAGGGAACAGCCAGATTTAATTAAGTAAAAACAGCAGGTTAAGCTTTCAATTCGAGACAGGAGCTTCCATGGGTCAGCATCACGCTTGCGTTGACGATCGGTTAACGCGATTTAACAGCACGGAAGGCTAAATGTGTGATTTACGTTAAGTTGTTAATTACTTTCATTTTGCGATCCCATTTCGTTATTCTTCTTATAAGAATAATTAATGAATAATTATGATAAGGTTCACACTATTGTCGCATGTAGCTCTTGCAGAAGCGGCAGATTCGCGGTAAAGCTTGAGAAACGTGTCATTTTGACATAAAAGGAGTGTGTGATGAGTTACTCCCATCTTCTTGTTTCTGTTGCGGTTTCCCCAGAAAGTCATCAACTCGTCGCCCGTGCCGTTTCCATTGCCCGCCCGAACAACGCCCGCATAAGTCTGATCACCCTGGCAGCTGAACCCGAAATGTATAACCAACTGGCAGCGCCTATGCTGGAAGATATTCGTGAGGTTCTTCAGGAAGAAACGCAGCAATTTCTGCGCGAGCTGGTTGAGCGGGCAAACTATCCTGTCCATCAGACGGTGATTGCCACCGGGGAATTAAGTGAACATATTCTCGACATTTGTCGGAAACAGAATATTGATTTGGTCATTTGCGGAAATCATAACCAGAGCTTTTTTTCCCGGGCGGCATGCTCGGCAAAATCCATCGTTTCGTCAAGCCAGGTGGATGTCCTGCTGGTGCCTCTCGGGGGCAATTAATGCCCCCGAAGGAAATCAGGCGAGTTTAGGGAAGGTCGCGATCTTTTTTTGCAGATCACCTTCCTGACTTTGCGGCTGGATCGCGCGCAAATCGTCAATAAAACGCGCCTGCCAGCGGTTGATATCATTCTTGACGATGGTCTCCATCATTTCCGAATGACGTGAAATGCGTTCCGCAAGCGGCATGGTTAACGCGCGATTCAGGGCATTTGCCACGTCATCGCGATCGTAAGGGTTCACAATCAGCGCTGAGGTTAACTCGTTTGCCGCACCGGCAAATTGGGACAGCACCAGCACGCCCGGGTCAGCAGGATCTTGTGCTGCGACATACTCTTTTGCCACCAGATTCATCCCGTCGCGCAGCGGCGTGACCAGCCCGACGTCCGCATAGCGGAACACTTTCATCAGGATTTTGCGCTCAAAATGCTGATTCAGATAGAAAAGTGGAGTCCAGCCGAGCTGGCCATAGCGCCCGTTGATGCGCCCTGCTTCGGTCTCAAGCTGGTGACGAATATCCTGGTAGGCCTGAACCTCACCGCGCGAGGTCGGCGCTATCTGGGTGTAGCGGATCTTGCCATGATGCTGCGGGAATTTATCCAGCAGGGTTTCATAGGCGAGGAATCGCTCCGGCAACCCTTTGGAATAATCCAGTCGTTCAACCGAAAAGATATTCTTAACGTGCTTGAGTTCGTCCTTGAGCTGGGCAAGCTTCGGCGGCAGCGGACCGGAGGCCTGCTCGGCAATTTCGTCTGGCTCAATACCGATCGGGTAGACTTCGGTATGGAAATTTCGTCCCCACGCGGTATGAGATTTACCGCCGTGAGTGACCAGCCGGGTTTTGCCCGACACGCTGTCGAGGAAGGCCAGCCTGTCATTTTCCGTCTGGAAACCGAGCAGGTCGTAATCTGACAGCGCCTCCAGGATCTCCTCGTGCTGCGGCAGCGCCGTAAAGATCTCCGGGGTCGGGAACGGAATATGCAGGAAGAAACCGATTCGGTTATTCACACCCCGTTTCCGCAACTCCCTGGCGAAGGGCAGCAGATGATAATCGTGGATCCATAAGATATCGTCTTCTTCGATCAGCGGCAGTAGTTTATCTGCCAGCAGCGCGTTGACGCGCATGTAGCCTTCATAGGATTCACGCTGGAATTTCACCAGATCCAGACGATAGTGAAACGCTGGCCACAGCACGGCGTTTGAGAACTCGGAATAATATTCATCATAGTCCTTCTCGCTAAGGGCGAAGGAGGCCCACGTGATATTGCCCCGTGACACCTTTTTTAGCGGTTTCTCTTCGTTACTGATTTCCCCGCTCCAGCCAAACCAGAGACCACCCGCGGCTTTGAGGGCACCTAATACCCCGACCGCCAGGCCACCGGCACTGGCTTTTTTATCATCCGGCGGTGCGATGCGATTAGAGACGACGACTAAGCGACCCATAATGATTTCTCCCGTTGTTTTGCGCTATTTGTTGTTGTTGCTGGTTAGCGACGTCAGATATCCACTGCCAGACGCTGGCGACATTATCCAGCCGCCATCCGGCAATGGTTTCACCAGATCCAACCTTGACAGACATGCCCTGGGCCTGGTTTACCACCCTGAACCCGGCCTCGTCGGTCAGGTCATCCCCAAAAAAGACTGGCGTACGCCCTTTGAACGGCGCTTCCGCCATAAACGCTGCAATGGCAGCGCCTTTGTTAATTCCTGCCGGTTTAATCTCGACCACACATTTACCCGGCTGTAACGCCAGCTCCGGATGGGCTTCGGCCACGCTTCTTGCTATCGAAAATATCGCCGCCTCATGATGGGGCGCCTGACGGTAGTGCAGCGCAAAAGCCATGCCTTTGGCTTCCAGTTCCGTACCGGGAAGCATTTCCAGAGCCGAAGAGAGTTGCGCATGCAGCGCCTGAATCAGCGTGTCGGGGAGTGAAACTATATGCAGTTGATCATGGATATCGCGGCGCTCCGCTCCGTGCACACCGGCCAGCGGAAAGTGATAAGGACTGGCGAGCACGTCCAGCTCGGCCATTGAGCGCCCTGAAATCAATGCCAGTGCCCCCTCGTTCTGTCGGGAGAGCTGCTGCAAATTCTCTAACACCGTGTCCGGTACAACAACGTCATCCGGATGCGGTTCAATCCCGGCGAGCGTCCCGTCGAGGTCAAAAAAGAAAGCAAATTTTCCGGGCAGTACAGGCGGTGCGGTTAACAAGTCAGCCACCCTAATCCTCCTTACAGTGAACAAAACAGCCATGTAAGTATAGACAGTGTGACGGTGCTCGCCATTTAGCAACCGGCCCGTCAACAAAACTGGCGGGCCGGTCAGGGGGTCAACTATGGTTAATAGTTGAGCAGGTTAGTGACTAAAAATAAATCAGACGGTACGCTTCGCTTTTTGCTTGTAACGGTCGAAGATCACCGCTGCCAGCAGGATCAGGCCGCGTACGACGTACTGAGAGAACGGAGAAATATTGAGCAGATTCATGGCGTTCTCTACGGTCCCCAGAATCAGGATCCCCGCCACCACATATGAGATTTTTCCGATGCCGCCCTTGAGGGAAACGCCCCCCAAAACGCAGGCTGAGATGACGATCAGCTCATAACCAATGGAGGTCATAGGCTGGCCGCTGGTCATGCGCGACGCCAGAATAATCCCCGCCGCCGCCGATACCAGCCCGGAAAGCACGAAGATAATGATCTTGGTCCGTACGACCGGGACACCCGCCAGACGCGCCGCCTCTTCATTGCCGCCAATCGCCAGGGTATTTCGGCCAAAGGTGGTGCGGTTGAGCAGGAAACCGAACAGGATCAAACAGCCTACCGTCAGCCAGATTGGCGCAGGCAGCCCCAGCCAGTTGGCATAGCCCAGAGTGAAGAAACGCTCGTCTTCGATCCCGACCGCTTTGCCGTCGGAGATGATATAGGCCAGACCGCGCACGATTTGCATGGTCGCCAGCGTCGTAATCAGGGCGTTAATCTTCAGGCGCGCAATGACAAACCCGTTCACCAGGCCGCTCAACACGCCGAGCAGCAGCCCGGCCAGCACGCCGATCCACAGGCTTTCGGTCATGTTGATCACCACGGCAGTGGTGACGCCTGCACAGGCAATCACCGAGGCGACCGACAGGTCAAAATCACCGGAGGCCAGGCAGAACAGCATTCCGCAGGCCACCATGCCGGACATGGAGATAGCCAGCCCCAGCCCCTTCATATTGATGAACGTGGCGAAGTTCGGCACAAAAATCGCGCAGGCGACGAAGAGGGCAGCAAAGACCACCAGCATGCCGTACTGGTCCCAGATGCGGCCAAAACTGAAAGCCGACTTCGGCGCTCCGGATGTAGTAACAGAGGACATCATTGACTCCTTACTCAGGCGACAGCCTGGCTAACTTTAGGCATGGCGACACTCAACGCCTGTTGTTCATTCGCCTGTTCATGCAGCAATTCACCGGCAATTTCGCCTTCACGCATCACTACAATGCGGTCGGCGACGCCCAGCACCTCGGGCAGATCGCTGGAGGCGAACAGGACCGCCACACCACGTTTTGCCAGTTCATAGATGACGTTATAGATTTCGTGTTTCGCCCCCACGTCAATACCGCGCGTTGGTTCATCCAGCAAAATGACCTTCATATCTTCCGATAGCCAGCGCCCCAGAATGGCTTTTTGCTGGTTACCGCCGGACAGGTTCATGATCAGCTGTTCAGCGCCGGGGGTTTTAATGTTCAGCGAACGGATATGGTGATCCGCGTTGCTCGCCTCCCAGCCGTCGTTAATCAGACATCCCGCGCGGATAAACTTGCGCCGGGCAGAGATGTTGATGTTGTCGCGCACCGAGTGCACCGGAATAATGCCCTCTGCCTTTCGATCCTCCGGGCAGAGCATAATCCCCGCGTTAATCGCCTGCGCAGGCTTCTGAATATCGACCTTTTTCCCGTCGACGAAAACCTGGCCCTGGGTTATGCGCGTCCCGCCAAACAGCCCTTTCATCAGCTCGCTGCGCCCTGCCCCCACAAGGCCAAACAGCCCGACGATTTCGCCGCTGCGCACCGAGAGTGAAATGGGCGTGCGCACGCCTGGGGCTTTGACGTTATCCAGACGCAGACGCTCCGGGCCATACTCGCGCGGTTTCCAGTGGTAAATGTCCCCCAGATCGCGTCCGACCATCGCCTGCACCAGCTGATCGTGATTAACCTGCTGCATATCGGTGAAGGTGCGCACGTAGCGTCCATCTTTAAACACGGTGATGGCATCGCTTAAGGCAAAAATCTCTTCCATACGGTGAGAAACGTACAGAATGATGCGGCCCTCTTTGCGCAGCTCGCGGATCACGCGAAAGAGATTTTCTATTTCACGCGCCGAGAGCGAGCTGGTTGGCTCATCGAAGGCGATAATTTTGGCGTTACGCGCCAGCGCTTTGGCAATTTCCACCATCTGCCACTGGCCGATGGAGAGATACTTAAGGGGCGTTTGCGGATCGACATCCAGCCCAAGGTGCTTGAGCTGCAAGCCCGCTTCATAATTGAGCAGCGAGCGGTTGACCACGCCGCTTTTATGCGGAAGCTGGCCCAGATAGATGTTCTCCGCCACGGTCATTTCAGGAATGAGATGCAGCTCCTGATAGATGATGGCGACGCCCGCATTTAACGCTGCCGTGGTGTCGGCAAAGGCCACCTCTTCGCCGCGAATAGCCAGCGTGCCGGTGGTGGGCGTGTAGTTGCCGCTGAGAATTTTTAGCAGCGTGGATTTTCCCGCGCCATTCTCCCCCATCAGGGCGTGAACCTGGCCGGCATAGCAGTCGAAGCTGATATCGGTCAGCGCGTTTACACCGGGGAACGTTTTTCCGATGCCGCGGAAAGAGAGATACGGATCAGACTGTTGCATAACGACTCCGTGATTCCTGTAGTGTGTACGTCTGGCCCCTCACGGTGAGTGAGGGGCGCAATCACAGCGTATTACTTACCGCCCAGTCCTTTTTTCGCCAGCTCCTCTTTGAAGTTATCGCGGGTGATCAGCACCACATCGGTCACTTCAGTGAATTTCGGCGGTTCAACCCCTTTGGTCACCCAGTTGTAGAGCATTTCGCTGGATTTATAGCCGTGGACATCCGGGCTTGGCAGCAGTGAGCCATAGAAGCCGGTCGCCTGCGCTTTAGACAGTTCGCTCACGGCGTCAACGCCGTTAATGCCGATCCCGATCACGTCCGGTGCTTTAAAGCCCTGGCCTTCCGTTGCACGCACGCCGCCCAGTACGGTGTTGTCGTTCATTCCCACCACCAGCCAGTGCTTCACTTCCGGATGCTGGACGAGCATGGAGTTCGCCGCATCAAAGGCGCCCGGAATATCGTTGGATTTGGTCGGGACTTTGTAGATCTGTTTTTCCGGGAAGCCAGCCGCTTTCAGGGCGTCCATGGACCCGGTGGTACGACGACGGGCGGTGTCCAGCTCGTCAGCGGTAATGGCCATCACGGCGGTCTCTTTGACATCCCAGCCGCGTTTTTGCATCTCTTTATAGAGCTCCTGGCCCTGACGCTCACCGATTTTAGTGGCCGCCATCATTACCAGCGGAACGGTATCCATCGGTTTACCTTTGGCGTTCACGAACTGATCGTCCACCGCAATCACTTTCATGTCGTAACCGCGCGCTTTCGCGGCAATCGCTGACCCCAGTTTTGGATCCGGCGTACAGATAACGAAACCTTTCGCACCGCTGGCCGCCAGGCTATCAATGGCGTTCAGCGTTTTCTCACCGTCAGGTACGGCGATTTTAATTACCTCAAATCCCAAATCTTTTCCGGCTTTATCAGCAAATTTCCATTCGGTCTGGAACCACGGTTCTTCAGGCTGTTTAACCAGAAAACCGAGCTTTAAATTTTCAGCGATAGCGGATTGTGACATAACGGCAGCCAGGCCGATGGCCGCCAGCGCTTTAGTAAATTTGTGCATGGTAAACTCCAGCTTAAGCATTCTTATCTGTAGGGAATATTGGCGAACAACTTATTTAATCGGACTTAAAACAAGGCATTAGCGCTTACCTCGTTATAAGCGTTAGTGCTGGAGATAGTTTTAGCGGGAAATTAATCATCCATAAGAGAGCGACATCACACCGCAGAATTACAGTAATTGCGTACATAAATTCAGCGGAAAATGACATAAAAAAGGACGTAATTGTCCTACAAATGGAAAGGAGTTAAGCAGGATTATCCATAAGGTCAGCTAAGAAATCCCTGTAACCCGGACGCCTTAGCGTCCGGCAGAAAATTTACCAGCGGTAATAGATGTGTTCAGCATGATCGCGCACGGGGGCGTCGTCACCCAACAAACGAGCAGAGAGCGTCAGCGCAAAGTCAAAAGCGTGCCCCAGCCCCTTGCCGCTGATGAGGTTATTATCCTCCACGACCGGCGCATCTACATATACTCCATCATCAACGCTCTGCCACAGATCGCCGGAACAGACGTAGCGGCGCCCCTTCAGTAGCCCGTTACCGCCCAGCACCCGCGCGGCCGCAGAGCAGATCGGGCAGATAAGTTTGCCGTGCTCGTCATGGGCGGAAACAAAGCGGATCACCTCCTGGTTAGCAGCAAGATTGACACTCCCCTGCGGCCCACCGGGCAACACGACCGCGTCATACAGCCTATTAATGCGCTCCGTTAACGTACTGTCAGCCACCATGGGGATATTATGGTAACTCACTACCGCACGGGACTCCGCGCAGGCCAGCGTCTCCACCTCAATCTGTAAACGCCGCAGAATATCAATAGTGATAATCGCTTCTGCTTCTTCAAAACCAGGTGCCAGCAGCACCGCAACGTTAGCCATCATAAACCTCAAATAATGAAACAATGTAAAACATCGTTTCATTTTCTCGCGTTATCAGATCACAATCTTGCGCCGCGATCACAGAACCGTATATTGAGTGAAAATTGATTTAGCTCAAATTTGATACGACAGGATATATTTGCAAAAATTATTTCTGATTTATCACTTTTACAGAATTTCCCGCCAAAGAACGTTTCCTGAAACGATAAAAATGAGCAAAATTAATTTTACATCCTTTTAAATCAACATGTTATATAATTATCAATCTTGTAACCTTCTTTCTATTCTGGGCTATATTTAAATTTGTAATCTATGGTAAACACAGCCTAATTAAGAGTTTTCTTAAGTCGAAGAGAAGCGTATGCTTATTTAAATCGAACACAGGAAGTGAATTTTCGAGTTTTTACCTTGCAGAAATCTATTTCTGCCATTCAATCGTCAATACCTGCCGGGTCAGGTTAAGTAGCGGACATCAAGTCCCACAGTCAATAAGGATATGAGAATGACTACCCAAACGATGATGCAAAAACTGAATGCCCAGATGAACCTGGAGTTTTATGCTTCAAATCTGCATCTGCATTTGAGCGCGTGGTGTTCCAGAAAAAGCCTCAACGGCACTGCCACCTTCTTTCGTACTCAGGCGCAAAGTAACGTCACGCACATGATGCGTGTCTTTAACTTTTTGAAAGCTGTCGGGGCAAACCCTACCGTCAAAGAGCTTGAAACGATTGAAGATAATTACACTTCTCTGGAAGAACTGTTCCAGAAAACGCTCGAAGAGTACGAGCAACGCTGTGCGAAGCTGAGCAAACTGGCTGATGAAGCCAAAGCGCAACGGGACATCATTACCCTCACGTTTTTACGCGATATGGACAGAGAGCAGCAGCAGGATGGCATGCTGCTGAAGACGCTCGCAGATGAAATCCGCAACGCGAAACGTGCGGGGATTTGTCTGGAGCAGACGGACCGCCATCTTCTCGACATAGCTACCGTGCAACACCACTAAGTCCCTTCACCCGCTCCCGTCAGGGGGTGGGTACCAACTCCCTGCTTTTGCTGACATTTAACAAATCAGATCTTGCTCCCAATGAATAACCACACATCGTGTAATGATTTGTTTAATTACATTCATTGACGAGGGAGCATCATGATCACCATTGAGTTTATTGTCATTATCCTCTGCCTGCTGATAGGCACCCGCTTCGGCGGGATGGGCCTGGGGCTGATAAGCGGTATCGGCCTGTTTATTTTAAGTTTTGTCTTTGGTCTGCAACCCGGTAAACCGCCCGTTGACGTGATGCTCACAATCCTCGCCGTCATCGGCTGTGCGGCCACGCTACAGACCGCCGGTGGCCTGAATGTAATGATGCAGTTTGCAGAGCGCCTGCTGCGTAAACATCCCCAACACATCACCCTTCTCGCACCGTTTACCACCTGGATGTTGACCTTCCTGTGCGGGACCGGTCACGTCGTCTACACCATGTTTCCCATTATCGCGGATATCGCCCTGAAAAAAGGCATTCGCCCGGAACGGCCGATGGCGGTGGCCTCGGTGGCCTCTCAGATGGCGATCACCGCCTCCCCCGTTTCCGTGGCCGTCGTTTCGCT
This sequence comes from Enterobacter cloacae complex sp. CDL013, assembly GCF_049238805.1. NCBI lineage: Bacteria > Pseudomonadati > Pseudomonadota > Gammaproteobacteria > Enterobacterales > Enterobacteriaceae > Enterobacter > Enterobacter cloacae complex sp. CDL013. The sequence goes on from NZ_JBMKGT010000006.1 coordinate 312,780, forward strand.
GGTCTCAATTCTGGGTGCGCAGCACGGCATCGGTCACGCGTGGGGGATCCTCGAAATCCTCGCCGTTTCCGTACCGGCCTCACTGTCTGGCGTCGCCATTGCGGCACTGTGGAGCCTGCGCCGGGGGAAAAACCTCGCAGACGATACTGAATTTCAGGAAAAGCTGAAAGATCCGAAACAGCGGGAGTTTATCTATGGAGGAACGGAGACGTTGATGGATCAGCGTTTCCCGAAACAGGCCTACTGGTCCACGTGGATCTTCTTCGCCGGGATTGCCGTAGTGGTCCTGCTGGGTGCGCTGCCCGAGCTGCGTCCGGCGTTTGAGATCAAAGGGAAAATGACAGCACTGTCGATGAACCTTGTCATTCAAATGATGATGCTGATCGCCGGGGCCATCATGCTGATGACCTGCAAGGTGAATGCGTCGGCCATTTCAAACGGGGCGGTATTTAAGGCGGGGATGGTCGCGATTTTCTCGGTGTTTGGCGTGGCGTGGATGAGCGATACCTTTTTTCAGGCGCATCTCGACGAGCTGAAAATGGCGCTGGAGGGGGTGGTGAAGAGTCATCCCTGGACGTATGCCATCGTGCTGTTCCTGGTATCAAAACTGGTCAACAGCCAGGCTGCGGCCTTGACCGCGGTCGCCCCGATGGGGTTGATGCTGGGCATCGATCCGAAAATGCTGGTGGCCTTCTTCCCGGCATCCTACGGCTACTTTGTGCTGCCGACCTATCCGAGCGATCTGGCCTGTATCGGATTCGATCGCTCCGGTACCACCCGCATCGGTAAATTCATCATCAACCACAGCTTTATTCTGCCGGGGCTGATTGGCGTCAGCTGTGCCTGCGTGGTGAGCTATCTGCTGGTGCAGACGTTCTTCTGATCCTTCTGCGGGCGACAGGCTTTGTCGCCCTTCGACGTAAAAGCAGAAAAGGGTTTCTAATTTTAAAACATCGGTTTATTTTAGTGTGACTCACCCTGCGGTGTGAAGCGGAGTTCAATCAGCGCAATCGCTTTCTGGATCGCGCGGAGCGTAACCGGGTCCGCCGCAGCAGGATGGTTGGTGAAATCGATGTTTTTCAGTTGGGTCGACATCTTTTCGCGTACCTCAACCGGCGCGATAACGTCAATCACATCAAGGATTTGTTTGATAACCAGCTGGCAGGCGACGACGTCAGATACCAGTTCCTGATCGGCGCTCAGGTTTTGTGACATGGGGTTCTCCTTATTCAAAGGCCGCCATAGTAGCAAAACAGACGCCCTTCCATCTCCCTCTCGTCGTCCGCAGACATAAAAAAACCTGCCGAAGCAGGTTTTTTTATCAGAACATCGCACCCGGTGGGACGTCTTTAAACGTTGTGCAGTAGTTTGCCCACATGCTTTTCAGGATTTTGCGCAGTTTCATTATGTTGCTCCAGTAACGTGTTATGCAGGTGTTATTGTCAATACGCTTATAATATGACCACCATCACAAAAATCAACCATTTTGTGACCTGCATCACGGTTATTAAACCCTCAGTGCTGCTGGTTTGTTAAAAAAAGCCATGATAAATCTGCACGTTACAGTCTTATAAATTCCAGTAAATGTTTATAAAATTTTTTGAGCGGGCAGGAAGAGAATGAGTGAAAACGTATCCGGCAAAGAGAGCCGTGGATTATCGTCTGCGGCGCTGCTGGTGGCCGGTGCTTTCTTTATGGAGTTTCTGGACGGGACGGTGATTGCCACCGCGCTGCCGGACATGGCAAAAAGCTTCGGTGTACAGGCCGTGGATCTGAATATCGGCATCAGCGCCTACCTGATCACCCTGGCCGTGCTGATCCCCGCCAGCGGCTGGATCGCCGACCGCTTCGGCGCGCGAAAAGTGTTTGCCCTCGCGCTGGCAATCTTCACGCTGGCTTCGGTATTTTGCGGCCTGTCCACCACGCTCGATCAGTTCGTCGCGATGCGCGTCCTTCAGGGCATGGGTGGCGCGCTGATGGTGCCCGTGGGTCGCCTGGCCGTGCTACGCACCACGCCAAAACATCAGCTCATCACGGCAATCGCCACCCTGACGTGGCCTGCGCTGGTCGCGCCGATCATCGGCCCGCCGCTGGGTGGGTTCATTACCAGCTATGCCGACTGGCGGTGGATCTTCTTTATTAACGTGCCGCTGGGGATAATCGCCATTTTGCTGGCACTGCGCATCATTCCAGACCTGCATGAAGATACGCGCCGACCGTTTGATTTACCGGGTTTTGTTGTCACCACCCTTGCCATGGTGAGCCTGGTTTATGCGATGGAGTTGATGGGCGCAGAGCCTCTGCGAACAGGATTAACCGCCACGCTGTTTATCGTCGGTGTCGTCGCCTTAAGCCTGGCGCTGCGTCACTTTAAGCGGGCAACCTGGCCGATGATCAGACTCGATGCGATGCAGGTGCCGACGTTTCGCGTCACCCTGTATGGCGGATCGCTGTTTCGCGCCTCCATCAGCGCGGTTCCGTTCCTGTTACCGCTGATGTTCCAGGTCGGCTTTGGCATGGGCGCGTTCCATTCGGGCCTGATGGTGCTGGCGGTTTTCGTTGGCAATCTCACCATTAAACCGGCGACGACGCCGCTTATCCGCAGCCTGGGGTTTAAGCGGCTTTTGCTGATTAACGGTGCGTTGAATGTCCTGGCATTGCTGGCCTGCGCGTTTCTGACGCCGCAGACGCCCGCGTGGCTCGTCATCCTGATCCTTTATCTGGGCGGCGTTTTCCGTTCGATTCAGTTTACGGCCATCAGTACGCTGGCTTTTGCGGATGTGCCATCGGTGCAGATGAGCTATGCCAATACTCTGTTTTCAACCGCAACGCAGCTTGCCGTGGGGCTTGGGATCACGCTCGGGGCGATTGGTATTCGTATCGGGGAAAAAGTCAGTGAGGCGATGGGGATTGCCGGCATGCCGGGAATGAGCTTCCGGCTGGCATTTGTGGCGATCGCACTAATCTGCCTGGTGGGAATGGTTGACACGCTGCGTCTGACCAAAGATGCAGGCAGCGCGGTCTCATCGAAAAAGTAACGCTATCTGCCGGGCAGGCAACGCACCGCCCGGCAAAACGGAATCAGCCAACAATACCGCGCACGAAGGCTTCGATCTCTTTGTCCTGGCAGTTCTCGAAGAAGCACTGCTGGAAGCGCTGGCCTGAGACGGCGGTTTTAACCAGCTCAGGATCGATTGCTCGCAGGGTATCCAGATAGTTTTCTTTCACCACCGCCGCTTTCACCTGGTTCAGGATCCCGGCGTTACGCACCTGCGGCTCTTTACGCTCTGGTGGATAACCTTCGCCATTGCGTCCGGTAAACGCTTTCTCAAAGATAAAGCGTACGTTCAGTTCTGCCCCCCAGCCGAAGCCCTTCGCAAAAGGCAGAGAAAGCGCGTTACCGTTGTTGATTTGCGCAAACAGGAAGGCATCCGCAGGATCGATGCAGTAACCGCAAATCACACCCGGATGGATGTTCAGGGACATCAACGCGCCCTGCCCGGTACCGCAGCCGGTGACAACAAAATCGACAGCTTTAGCGTTAAGCAGAATGCTCGCCATGATGCCCAGGTGAATATAGGTGAGATGATGATCGTTCTCATCAGTCATACCGACGTTATAGACCGGGAAACCTTTCTCATCAGCAACGGCTTTCAGCTCATTAAGGATGATGGGATTTTTAGCGGCCTGGCTGTTTTCCATCATCAGTGCAATTTTCATCTTGTCTCTCCTGAATGCATGGCGGGCGATCCCGCTGTGGATACTTTTTCCACTTAACCTTACTATCAAACAAACACACTTTCAAATTAAGTGAAAACTTGTTTTAAAAAACAAAGATGCGCTCACAATTTCTCGCGGTGGCCCGGCTCGTTGCACAGTGAGAGGGCAGATCCTCCGGCTATTCCGGCCATTGCGTCACATCGCGTTGGTTACAATGGCGTATTTCCCGTCACGCAGAGTGAACCATGAAACGTGTAATCATAGCCGGAACGATCCTGTTGCTCGCTGGGTGCAGCATCAACCGTCAGGCAGAAGTCAGCAGTACGGATGCCCCAAACGGAATTGTGCGCCTCGACTATGGCCAGGCCATGCTGCAAAACGCCTGGTCTGATGAGTATGTTAATAACGGTACGGCAACCAAAGCCTGTCAACATATGGGCTACGCCACCGCGTCAGCCTACGGGCAGCCAATTAAAACCTGCACCCTGATCAGCGGTTCACTCTGTCTGAACGAAAGTGTGACCATTCAGTATAAATGTCAGGGATATGCTGTTACCTCTTCCAGCCAGAATCCGTGGTATTAACCGCTACTGCCAGTCACGCTGGCAGTTTATTTAATAAGAACTAAAACAATTCTCATTAATAAATATAAATATCGGCAATGCGTTTTATTCCCATTCGTATTTTTATAAAGAAATATTTATTTTACTTTTTGCAAATAATTAAATAACAAATTATAGTGTCGCTCATCGTGAACCAGAATTAATAAACCGGAGCTGCACCATGTTAAAAACTGAAATGATCGACAAGCTCAATGCGCAAATGAATCTTGAGCTTTTTTCTTCCCTGCTTTATCAGCAGATGAGCGCCTGGTGCAGCTATCACAGCTTTGAAGGAGCGGCCGCCTTCCTGCGTCGTCATGCCCAGGAAGAGATGACGCACATGCAGCGTCTGTTTGATTACCTGACGGACACCGGCAGCCTGCCGCGTATTGATAACGTGGCATCCCCTTTTGCCGAATACGGCTCTCTTGATGAACTGTTCCGCGCCACCTATGAGCACGAACAGCTGATCACCCAGAAAATTAATGAACTGGCTCATGCCGCCATGACCAGCCAGGATTATCCAACCTTTAATTTTCTTCAGTGGTATGTGGCTGAACAGCACGAAGAAGAGAAGCTGTTTAAATCCGTGCTGGATAAATTATCTCTGGCAGGTAAATCCGGGGAAGGTCTGTACTTCATTGATAAAGAGCTGTCGACGCTCGACACGCAGAATTAACAGAAAAGCGGTGCTGAGTTTTCAGCACCGTTTTATTTAATGACGGCAAATTTTACTTTCGTGAGTGGAAAATCCGTCTGCTGCCGGAATGAATTTTCCGCGCGCCGCCAGAAACGCCACCAGCTCCGCGGCCGTCATCTCTGAAGCTGAACAGGTATGGAAACGCGCCGCTTCGCCAAAGCGGGCATGTATCGCCTCAACCAGACTCTCCTCAGTATACCGCTCACCTGACTCAATCATCATATTCAGCACGTCGTGTCCGTGAATTGACATAGTTACCTCTCGTAAATAAAAAAGCAGACTAAACGCTCCCTCCACGGCACGCTTTGCGCTGGCTCAGGTTACCCTTTTCTTTTTGTAAATTAATCATTACACACTATGTAACGGTGATTTGACGAGACGGGGCTTTTCCCTTACTCTGCGCCGCAGAATGAGTCGCGGTGTGGAAGCGTTGTAGAGGAAAGCGTGAAGAACAGAACTCTGGGAAGTATTTTTATCGTCGCCGGAACGACAATTGGCGCAGGAATGTTGGCCATGCCGTTGGCTGCCGCTGGCGTCGGGTTTGGGATTACCGTAGTGCTGCTGGGCGGTCTGTGGGCCCTGATGTGTTACACCGCGCTATTATTGCTGGAGGTTTATCAGCATGTCCCTGCCGATACTGGCTTAGGCTCCCTGGCTGCACGCTATCTTGGACGCTACGGGCAGTGGATCACCGGTTTCAGCATGATGTTCCTGATGTACGCCCTGACTGCCGCTTACATCAGCGGCGCCGGGGAGCTGATTGCGTCAAGTATCAATGACGGCTTCGGTGCGTCGCTTTCACCGGAAACAGGCGCCATTGTCTTTACGCTGATTGGTGGCGGCGTGGTTTGCGCGGGCACATCGCTGGTCGATCTGTTTAACCGTTTTTTGTTCAGCACCAAAATTCTCTTCCTTGTTGTGATGCTGGTGCTGCTGGCACCGCATGTGCACAAGGTTAACCTGCTCTCCCTCCCGCTGGAGAAAGGTCTGGCGCTTTCGGCCATCCCGGTTATTTTCACCTCCTTCGGTTTTCACGGCAGCGTGCCGAGCATCGTGAGCTATATGAACGGTGATATTCGCAAGCTACGCCGCGTCTTTGTTATCGGCAGCGCCATTCCGTTGATTGCTTACCTGTTCTGGCAGCTGGTGACGCTGGGCAGTATTGATTCCAATACCTTTATCGGCCTGATGGCAGAGCATTCTGGTCTGAATGGATTCCTGATTGCCCTGCGTAACGTGGTGGCCTCTTCACACGTGGAGCTGGCGGTACATCTGTTTGCTGACCTGGCCCTGGCAACTTCCTTCCTCGGCGTGGCGCTTGGCCTGTTTGACTATATGGCGGATCTGTTCCAGCGGCGCAATACCGTTGCGGGACGCTTACAGACGGGGGCGATGACCTTCCTGCCGCCGCTGGCCTTCGCGCTCTTTTACCCGCGCGGGTTTGTGATGGCGCTGGGGTATGCTGGCGTGGCGTTATCGGTACTGGCCCTGCTGCTGCCTTCCCTGCTGGCGTGGAAGAGCCGCCAGCAACATCCGCAGCAGGGGTATCGCGTGGCGGGTGGTACGCCAATGCTGTGCGTGGTGTTTGGGTGCGGCGTGGCGATTATTCTGGTGCAGATTTTGATTGCAGCGGGGATGCTGCCGGAAGTGGGATAACTTATTTATACAGGTCCTGAGGTACTGTTCCGTTCACCTTAAGATCAACAGAATATAATTTTTTCACAGCATGTGAACGGGATAAGGGGCCGCCGCGGCCCCCTTATCAATCCCCGCGGCCCCGCGGAAAATCGGTGCTTCGCACTGCGCTCACCTCCCGACCATCTGCCTGCGGTCGGCTCAACTCGACATCCTGTCTCGATTCGCCTCTGGCCGCCATCCATGGCGTCCAGCCCTTGTCATCTGGTCTCCGGTTCGCCGATTTTAGCGGGGACTCAACACTCGTGCCCCATTCAGGCCACAGTAATTAATGATTTAATGCAGGCAGCAGCTTTTAAACTTCTTCCCACTCCCGCACGGGCACGGGTCATTACGCCCCACCTTCGACCCGTTCACGATCGGCTTTTTCGCTTCCGGCTGCTGCGGGTTAGCCACCCAGTAGTCATACAAACGCAGCGCCGCAGGCTGAATGCTCTCGATGCTGGCCATATACTCCTCTTCGGTCAGCGCATCCAGCTTCTCGCTGTTCTCTTCCGTCCCGTGCAGGGCAATCACCGCCAGGTCCGCTTCCAGCGCTTCCGGCAGGGATGACCAGTCCGTCAGCGCCACGCCGCGCATGTAGCCATAGCACCACTCTTCCACCACGGTATAGCTCTGACCGTCAACGTCGTTATAGCCAAACAGCGGTTCAAACTGATCCGGGTATTCGCTCAAACGCTCGGCAATATCGTTCATGTGCTTAAAGCAGAGATCGATAAAACGGTTCATCTCACGATCGTTTTTCCAGCGAGGAATATATTTCTCACCACCCCAGACCGCCACCAGCCAGGTGTCGGGCTCCACCACAACGGGACCGGAAAGTACTGCGGTAAGCATGCCGTCCAGTTCGGACACGTCAATCACGGATGCATCGTCGTGACCGTAAGAGATTAATGTCTCTTCCAGCCACGCCATCTCGCTTTCATTTAATGGGCCTTCAGCCATTGCTGATACTCCTGATAAAAAAAACGATCCTGACATATATCGCCGCGCGTGCCTATCTGAAGTTTAGGTCTTTATTGCTGCAAAAACGTGCAAATCGTGACCGTTGCACAACTTATGGGCTTTGTTGTTAAGGAGATGTGATCTCCGCTGTAAATTCATCTCATCCCGCAAAGGCGCATAAAACGGCGCTCTATACTCAACGTGTTGTGACCCGGTCAAGGGATTAACCATTCTGGCAACCTTTTTGCTTAATGTTCTGCGCGCTTCGCGGTGCGTGGGATCCTCGCCGTATTAAGCATGAGATTGCTTCTAAAGTGCATTTTGTTCTCGCTCTTGTTTTTGGATTTACGATGCCATCAGGCGTTCGGGTTTATACCTGGTGCAAAAACCTCTTTGCTAAGGAACATAATAATGTCGCTGAAATTTACCAAAACTCCCCTCTCCCTGGTGCTGGCCGGTTGTCTGGTGACGGCCTTTTCCGCGCAGGCCGATATCGTCATCGGCGTGGCCGGGCCGTTCACAGGCCCGAACGCAACCTACGGCGATCAATACTGGCATGGCGCTACGCAGGCGGCGGAAGACATTAACGCCGCCGGCGGGATCAACGGTGAGAAAATCAAACTGGTTCAGGGCGACGACGCCTGCGAGCCCAAACAGGCCGTCGCCGTTGCCAACCGCTTAGTCGATCAGGATAAGGTGAAAGCGGTCGTCGGCCACTTCTGCTCTTCGTCGACCATGCCCGCCTCCGAGGTCTATAGCGATGCCGGGATCCTCTCCATCACTCCCGGCTCAACGAACCCACTGATTACCGAACGTGGCATGAGCGACATATTTCGCATGTGCGGACGTGACGACCAGCAGGGCCAGGTCGCCAGCGATTTTATTCTTGATAAGCTGAAAGCCAAACGGGTGGTCATCATCCACGATAAAGACACCTACGGTCAGGGGCTGGCGGATGCCACTAAAGCGGCGCTGGCGAAACGCGGCGTTAAGGAGGTGATGTACGAAGGGTTGTCCCGCGGGGAGAAAGACTTTAACGCGCTGGTGACCAAAATCGGCGCACAAAAACCGGACGTGGTGTTCTTCGGGGGCTGTCACCCGGAAGCGGGCCCGCTGGTTCGCCAGATGCGTGAACAGGGCGTGCAGGCGAAGTTCTTCTCGGGAGACTGTATCGTCAATGAAGAGATGGTCACCGCCGCCGGTGGGGCACAGTACACCAACGGTATTTACATGACCTTCGGTAAAGATCCGCGCCTGATCCCGGACGGAAAAGCCGTCATCGAGAAATTCCGCACCGGTAAATTTGAACCTGAAGGGTACACCCTCTACGCCTACGCGTCTGTGCAGGCTATCGCGGCGGCATTCAAGGCCACGAAAGGGACGGATTCCGCAAAAGCCAGCGAGTGGCTGAAGGCCAACCCTGTCGACACGGTGATGGGTAAAAAAGCCTGGGACAGCAAAGGTGACCTCAAAGTCTCTGACTACGTGGTCTACCAGTGGGATGACAAAGGCAAATATAAAGAAGTGCCATAACGGGACGGAATCTGCTCAGCGCCGGCAGGTCTGACTGTCGGCGTAACCCTTTATTCAGGTGCGCGACCATGAGTACATTCTTTCTGCAACAATTAATTAATGGCTTAACGCTGGGGTCGGTCTACGGTCTTATCGCCATCGGCTACACCATGGTGTACGGCATCATCGGTATGATCAATTTCGCTCACGGCGAAGTGTATATGATCTCCGCCTATCTCTCGGCCATTGGCCTGGCCCTGCTGGCGTTTTTTGGACTCCACTCCTTTCCGCTGCTGATCCTGGGAACGCTGGTTTTCACCATCGTGGTCACTGGCGTTTATGGCTGGACGATTGAGCGCATCGCCTATAAGCCGCTACGCAACTCGACGCGTCTGGCGCCGCTGATTTCGGCCATCGGGATGTCGTTGATACTGCAAAACTACGTCCAGCTCAGCCAGGGCCCGCGCCAGCAGGGCGTGCCCACCATGCTTGATGGCGTGCTGCGTTTTCACCTTGGCGAAGGGTTTGTCCAGATAACCTATACCAAAGTCTTTATCCTCATCGCCTCGTTCGCGGGCATGCTGGTGCTGACCTGGATTATCAACCGTACCCGCTTAGGACGCATGTGCCGTGCGGTACAGCAGGATCGTAAGATGGCCTCCATCCTGGGTATCAACACCGACAGAATAATTTCGCTGGTGTTTGTTATCGGCGCAGCCATGGCCGGGCTGGCGGGCGTGCTGATCACCATGAATTACGGCACCTTTGATTTTTACGTCGGGTTTGTTATCGGCATCAAGGCCTTTACGGCGGCGGTGCTGGGCGGCATCGGCTCTTTGCCCGGTGCGATGCTTGGCGGGCTGATTCTGGGCGTCGCAGAAGCGCAATTCTCCGGGATGGTGAACTCGGATTATAAAGACGTGTTCTCGTTTGGATTGCTGGTCTTAATTCTGATCTTCCGTCCTCAGGGGCTGCTGGGCCGCCCTGTCGTGGCTAAAGTGTAAGGAACAACGCGATGACCTCTGACGGTTTTTCCCTGAAGCGCTGCATTCTGGACGCAATTTTTTCCGGAATGATCGCCCTGATTATTTTCGGCCCGATTGCGGGTGTGATACTGGATGGTTACAGCTTTACCTTTGACGGCCAGCGGCTGGCGTGGATTGTTGGCACGGTGATGGTGGGACGTTTTTTGCTGAGCGCCTTTTCAGCTACGGCGGCCGGAAGACGTTTACAGACGCGGTTTGAATCCGACAATGCGGGCGTGTATGTCCGGCCGCCGGCGTATAAAAGCCGCATGCGCTGGATCATTCCGCTGATTGTCACGCTGGCGATCTGCTTCCCGTTTGTAGCAACGAAATACCTTCTGACGGTTGCCATTCTCGGACTGATCTACGTCCTGCTCGGTCTTGGGCTGAACATTGTTGTTGGCCTGGCAGGGCTGCTGGATCTGGGTTATGTCGCCTTCTATGCCATCGGCGCTTACGGGCTGGCGCTCGGGTATCAGTATCTGGGGCTTGGGTTCTGGAGCATGCTGCCGCTGGCGGCGCTAATGGCCGCGGGCGCAGGCGCCCTGCTTGGCTTTCCGGTGTTGCGCATGCACGGGGATTATCTCGCCATCGTCACGCTCGGGTTTGGCGAGATCATCCGCCTGGTGCTGAACAACTGGCTTACCTTCACCGGCGGGCCTAACGGCGTTTCAGCCCCTGCCCCAACCTTTTTTGGCCTTGAGTTTGGCCGACGCGCCAAAGAAGGCGGCGTCCCCTTCCACGAGTTCATCGGCCTGACCTATAACCCCAACATGAAGTTTATTTTCATCTATGCGGTACTTTTCCTGGTAGTCATGCTGGTGCTCTACATTAAACACCGGCTGACCCGAATGCCCATTGGACGGGCGTGGGAAGCGCTCCGTGAGGATGAGATTGCCTGCCGTTCCATGGGGCTGAATCACGTTCTGGTCAAACTCTCGGCCTTCACCCTGGGCGCATCGACGGCAGGTATCGCCGGGGTGTTTTTTGCCACCTACCAGGGGTTTGTTAACCCGACCTCTTTCACCTTTTTTGAATCGGCCCTGATCCTCGCCATTGTGGTCCTGGGCGGGATGGGCTCCACCGTCGGCGTCGTACTGGCCGCCTTTGTGCTGACCGTCACGCCGGAACTGCTGCGCAGCTTTGCGGAATACCGGGTGCTGCTGTTTGGCATGCTGATGGTGGTGATGATGATCTGGCGTCCTCGCGGTCTGATCCGCATCAACCGCAGCGGATTTACCGTGCGTAAAGGAGTGGCGCCATGAACACAACGATTTTACGTGTAGAACATCTGATGATGCACTTCGGCGGGATCAAGGCCTTAAACGACGTCAATCTTGAGGTGCAGCGCGGCTCCATTACCGCACTGATTGGGCCTAACGGCGCAGGAAAAACGACCGTCTTTAACTGCCTGACCGGTTTCTACAGGGCCTCCGGCGGCAACATTCTGTTCAATGCACGAAATAAAACCACCAATGTCATTCAGGTGCTCGGCCAGAAATTCCAGCCGGGCGACTGGCTCAACCCGGCGCAGCTTGGTCAACGCCTGTTCTATAAAATGTTTGGCGGCACGCATCTGGTGAACCGCGCGGGTCTTGCGCGCACGTTTCAGAACATCCGCCTGTTCCGCGAGATGTCCGTTGTGGAAAACCTGCTGGTGGCACAGCACATGCGCGTCAACCGCAATCTGCTGGCGGGGGTGCTGAACACCCCTGCGTATCGTCGGGCAGAAAACGATGCGCTGGACCGGGCGTTTTACTGGCTGGAGGTGGTGGATCTGGTGGATTGCGCGAACCGTCTGGCCGGGGAAATGTCCTATGGTCAGCAACGACGCCTCGAAATCGCCCGCGCCATGTGTACCGGCCCGGAGATGATTTGTCTCGATGAACCTGCTGCCGGCCTGAACCCGGTGGAGACGCACAAGCTGAGTGAGATCATCCGGTTCCTGCGCGACCACCATGACATCACGGTTTTGCTGATCGAGCATGATATGGGGATGGTGATGGGCATTTCAGATGACATCATTGTGCTCGATCACGGCGATGTAATTGCCAGAGGTAAACCGGCTGAGATTCAGCACAATGAAAAAGTGATTGCCGCGTATCTGGGCACCGACGAAAGCGAGGTAAATCTGTGAGCGAACCGATGCTTCAGTTTCAGGATGTGGATGTTTTCTACGGGGTGATCCAGGCGTTGAAGCAGGTTTCGCTTGAGGTTAACAAAGGGGAAACCGTGGCCCTAATTGGCGCTAACGGCGCGGGGAAGTCAACATTACTGATGTCTGTCTTTGGTCAGCCCCGGATCCGCAACGGGCAGATCCTCTTCTGCGGCGAGGATATCAGCCACAAATCTACCCACTATGTTGCCACCGGCGGCATCGCGCAGGCACCTGAGGGACGACGCATTTTCCCGGATATGTCTGTAGAAGAGAACCTGCTGATGGGGACAATCCCCGTCGGCAATCAGCATGCAGCGGAAGATATGCAAAGCATGTTCGACCTCTTCCCTCGCCTCAAAGAGCGACGTAACCAGCGGGCGATGACGCTTTCAGGCGGTGAACAGCAAATGCTGGCTATCGCCCGCGCGCTGATGAGCCGTCCTAAACTTCTGCTGCTGGATGAACCCAGCCTCGGCCTCGCGCCAATCGTGGTTAAACAGATCTTCCAGACGCTGCGCGAACTGGCCCGTAACGGAATGACGATTTTTCTGGTCGAGCAGAATGCGCACCACGCGCTGAAGTTGTCCGACCGCGGCTATGTGATGGTTAACGGCCAGATTCGGTTAAGCGGCAGCGGCGAGGCGTTGCTGAAGGATCCGGAGGTGAGGAAGGCGTACCTGGGTGGAGTGTGAAACGAAAAGGCTATAGTGAGAAAAACTCACAGTGATTGCCATTATTAATCGTTTTTCTGATGCGACCGCATTCAAATATCATCTTCACGACCCGCCTTTGCGCGGGTCGATAAAACGTTCAGCCGCAAACTGAATAATAATGATAAGAGGATCCGGGGCAAATATGACACTTGATGCGTTATATCAGTTATTGAAAACTGTATTACCACCTGACACCGATTCAGCCGATGATTTACAGGATTTTATGGCCATGCTTATGGCGACGAAACATCACTCTGAGGCTCTGTCACCGTTTGCGCAGCGCGTATACATGCTATCCGTTGCCCATCGCGACCCTAAGCAAGCGGCTGCGCTGATTTCAGCCTGTCATCCTGAAGCAGGAAAGCCCCTTCCGCTGCTCGACTTCTCCGGCTGGCCGGACGTGCGTTACGCCACGTCGGGTGAATTACAGACGCCCGAGACTGAAGAATATTTTCACAGAATTTCGTCTGCCGCCACGCTATTACGCGCGGCAATCATTGACGCTGAGCAACAGAAAAACACGCCAGCATTTTATATTCTGGATAAGGTACTCAGCCTGAACAGCGCTTTGCCAGAACGTTATAAAAAGATGGCAAACATATCTTATTCATAACGGTATTAATAAACCCGACTGTCATCGTATTCCAGATAATCGATATCCAGCGCCGGAACGACCGGGGTATGGTTTTGCAGCCAGGCCAGAAGATGCTGAATGCTCTCTCTTTTGAGTGAATTTTTTGGCCAGACGAGGTAGTAGCCATCCCCTGTCGCAATAGCTTCCCTGAACGGCAGGCCCAGCAGGCCGCTTTTCAGGGCATCAAGCGTGAGATGCAGGTCGGCGATAGCGATGCCGTGCCCGTTCATCGCGGCAATACTTCCCTGTTCAAGGGTATCGAACACCATACCGCTGCTCATATCGAGCCCCGGGAACAATCCTGTTCTTCGCAGCCAGCGCCGCCAGTCACGTCTATCGGGTGAAGGATGGATCAAATCACATTGCGGAAGCCGTTGCCGGGCCGGTTCGATAAGTGATGGAGTACAAACCGGGATAAGCCATTCATGAAAAAGCAGCTGACTTTCCGTTGTGTCACCAAAACGGCCATTACCAAGAAGGATGGCGCAGTCGTAGGGCTCAAGATTGAAATCAACGGTATCAATGTCCATCCAGACGCTGGCAATCTCAACCTGTGGTTTTGCATGGTTGTTGCGAAAAGATCGCAGCACGTCGAGAAGCCATCTCATGGTCAGGGTGCTGGGTGCTTTTAACCGCAGCAGGTGGTTTTCACTGCGAAATGCCCGGCAGGCCCATTCAATGCTCGTGAAGCTCTCGTTCAGCTGTCCGGCAAGCACTCGCCCGGCTTCAGTGACCTCCACGCGAGGACCTTGCCTTTTGAAAAGCTCGCAGTCGAACCACAGTTCAAGGGTACGAACATGTCTGCTGACCGCACCCGGCGTAATATTGAGCGTTTCAGCGGCTTTACTGAAGGAGTTCAACCGCGCAGCAACTTCAAACGCACGCAGTGCATACAATGGCGGTAAAGACATAACGTCCCTTAAATGAAAATTTCATTATGCTAAAACTTGTTCCGGGGCAACGCCAGCAAGTAAATTATGGAGAAAAACAATGATCCCCAATATACCGAGTCATATCGATAGGGGTCAAAATCGATATGCAAAAAGCTGCGGACAAACTCGTAGCCATTAGCAAAGATGTTTATCTGAACGGCTGCAACAGCGATTACAAACACCATATATGCGATAAATAGCGGGTATTTATGCAGCCTGTTAACTTTTAGTTTCCCGAGATAAAGCAAGAAAAAAATTGCAACAGATACAACAAAATAGACGATGGCAGGCCAAACGGGTGGATGAAGCGAAAATTCTAATTCTTGTGACATAATCAATTCTCTTTAGCTATCTGGTACATCTGCCATCCCGTAATGCTCCCAGTGGTCAAATCCAGCGCCATTGCGGTTTTAGATGCCTCTTGTCAACCGTAGTTCATATCCTGTACGTTCGAGAGCTTGTCGCCGGAGAACAATGTTTTGATCATTTGTTGATACCCTTGCCCAGCCCATTTGCAAGCTCTTCCACTTTTTCTAAGGAAAATCCAAATGAAGTTATCTGCGAAGCTGCCGCAGGGCAATCGATGAAACGGAGATATAAGAATTTACGCGATAAGGAAACGCCCTCGACGCATAATGATCGAAAAATTATGGTTGTGCATGGGTCAGGCACGAAAAATAAGATTTGTTGTCAGGAAGGGGGAATTGCAGGCACAAAAAAACCACCTTTCGGTGGTTTCACGACACTGCTTATTGCTTTGATTATTCTGCGTTTTCCCATGGTAGCCGGAGTGGGACTTGAACCCACACAGCGCGAACGCCGAGGGATTTTAAATCACGCGTGTTATCTATAGTAATCAGATACATACGTTTAATTTTCACCATTAATTCATAATTTTATGATCAAATGAATCAACTGCTTACGGGTAACAAAAAATCATAATGGCGAAACTTTTTTGGTCCGCTCACCGACAATGGAGTGTTGAAGGCGGAGGTTAAAAATTCTTTCGTTCCGACCAAAACCACACAAAAAAACCAGCCGCTTATGATTGGTTATTCTTCAGTGACGCATGATAAAACTCTACCTATATTGCAGGGCAATCTGAACGTTTATGAATCCGCAGAGTCTAATAAACATGCTCACCAATTAAAGGGTCATCATGACAGCATTCATAATCACTTCTACCGTGGCAGTAGTTCTTGGGTTGATGATATTGAGTCTCATCAAAGTCGGCATTAGTACATCGAATAATCCTGATAACTTTTAATCTTTTTATCTATCAAAACTGTCTTTTAGGACAGAGAAATTCTTATCAAGGATGCAGACAGCAAGATCGCCAGTGCATTCTACGCACCACATATCTAAGTAAAATCTCTTCATCCTCAATTGCTGCTTACACTTCTCTTCTGCCGTTTGCATTTAATAACCCCAATAACCCCAATAACCCCAAAATCATTGACACTCGATTAGCGAGGGGTTATTATAACCCCATCAAGACAACACAGAGAGCCGGAGGATGGATAGCAGGAATGCAATAGCAATGATAGAAGCCGATGGGTGGTATCTGGTGAGAGTTAAAGGCAGTCATCACCAGTTCAAACACCCAACGAAAAAGGGGCTGGTAACGGTAAAGCATCCACAGAAAGACATACCGTTACCAACACTGAAAAGCATCAAAAAACAGGCGGGGCTCTAAGCCCCCCTACTGGAGGTTTACATGTTGTACCCTGTTGCTATTGATAAAGGCGATTCATCCTTCGGCGTTCGCGTACCTGATATTCCTGGCTGCTTCTCTGGTGGTGATGATTATCAGGACGCGATCGAAAGCGTACGTGAAGCGATCGAGGCACACATCGAATTACTGGTTGAAGATGGCGAGAACGTTCCGGAAGCAACGACCGTCGAAAACTGGCTATCTGATCCGGAATACACCGGTGCGGTATGGGCCCTGGTTGACGTGGATATAACTCGCCTGATGGGAAAAGCGGAAAAAATCAATGTGACGCTTCCCTCATTACTGATCCGTCGTATCGATCAGTTTGTGGCCGCGCATCCAGAATACGGCAGTCGGTCTGGCTTCTTATCGCGCGTCGCGGCAGATAAAGTAATTGGACGAGAAAAACGATAAGCCTCGAAAGAGGCTTTTAGCGAAAGTGCCCTCTATGTATTCGCGGATCCAGTCAGAAAAAGTGAAAATGAGAATTTCAAAATGAGTAATCAACTATCAAAACGCCATTTACGTGAGTGCTTACAAGCTGAAGTAATGAAAAGCGACAAGAAATTCTCATGGACGCGCGTTTTTCATAAAGCATTAAAGTGCCCTGAGAGACGCTTTAATTTTTGGTGGCGAGTTGCTTCTTATCTTTATAGTTCCGATGCCAAATGGAAAAAACAATTGGCCAGAAGAATTAATAGAAAACTTGTCCAAAAGTACAACACTGAGATACAGCTGCCAGCTACAATTGCACCTGGTCTTCATATAACTCACTTCACATCAGTTGTTATAAACGGATGTGTAATTATCGGACGAAATTTCAAAATAAGACATAACTGTACCATTGGCATTGGTGGGGGGGTAAAGAATGAAAACTCCAGCCCAAGGATAACAATAGGTGATAACGTTGATCTGGGAGTTGGGACCTCGATTATCGGTAACAATCTCACTATAGGCAGCAATGTCACGATAGGCGCTATGACTTTTGTTAATAAAGACATTCCGGACAACACTGTTGCCTACAATGAGAAGAAGTTAATATTAAAATTTAAGCATTCCTGATTATCATGCTGGCAATACAGGCCACTCGATATCTGGTGCATGCGATGTATCAACCCGCATCAACAGCACCCTATATTGCTGCCATGCCAACAGTAAATCTTCCTCTTCATCTGTTGACATGCCCAACTCAACGGCATCTTTCAATGGCTCAATTACGGCAGTGGCTGAGTTCATGAGCGCTTCTTTCTGAGCATCAGCCTCGGCAAGGAGCTGCTCTTTAGTGGCGGTTGGCGGGTCTACAAGGACAGGCTGATCGTAATCATTTACAGTGATTACCTTACCTTTCTGTTGACCTTCCAATAGATACAGGAACCACTTCTCCGAAATTTCAAGTAAATCATTCGGCCACGTACCTGCTAGTAAATAAGCTTGTTTATCTGATTCATGATAAAAACCAATTTCGCTAGGGCTAAAATAAATCCTCATTTCAATATCCTTTAGCAATTAGCATAAATTTACCATCGGCGTTATGAGCATATAATGTGCATCCTGTACGTGAATAAGACGGAACATAAATTACCGAATCATCGCCAGACCCATGCCCTGCCCCATTATATGTAATTACAACTCCTACACATGCATTTGGAAAAGCCGCTGGAAATGTCACGTTAACATTTGTTTTGCTTGGAACGTTTATATTACTCATAACTACTTCCATAACACCTGTTGAAGCATCTTTATGCGTCATGGCATTGGCTGATTTGGTTGCGGTATTTTTGAGGTTGTACCGTGCATCGCTTTCCGCCTTCGTGTAAGCCTGCCCCGCAGGGGTGTAGCTGCCTTTAGGCTGAAAACGCCCGTCACTTTCAGCTTTGGTGTACGCGCCTGTTTTTGGCATGTACCCCGCATCTGATTGTGTTTTGGTGTAATAACGGTTATCAAAATTGGCATAACTTCCCGGATTCACCTGGCCCGGCGCGTTAAAGTTGCCGTTAGTGTCCCATTTGAAATTAATATCCTGCGAGCCACTTCCCTTCATATGCAGGTGCCACGAAAGAACATCTCCGCTAACTAACGTCCCCATTGAAAATGCCCAGGAGTTCTTACCAGTAACGGTTGACTGCTGTTTAATAACCGGATGATACTCACTCGGGTTGGTAGTCGAATACGAGTTAAAAAATGGCGCTTTCGATTTGTACTGTTCAGCCCAGGCGTAGGGACCGGAATAACCTGCCACCATTTCTTTGCCTGCGGTAATTTGTTCGCTTGCAGTGATTGTGTTGTAAACCGATAGCGGCGTTCCTGACTGAAGGGCGCCCGTGGTTAGATTCACATACAGCGGGCGAAGTGAGTTGTAATTACCCAGCGAATCGCCAGAGTTTGTTAACATCAAATAAAGCGTTGTGCCATCATTTCGCCAGAATGCGCCAAAATTACCGTAGGCGATACGCAGGCCATTCGCAGCTCTTGAAACAATTTCACCATGAGCAGAAATTGCCCCCCGGACTTCTGCGGCACCATTAAAATTAAATGATATGGAACCATTTACATTACGTTGCGAATAAAAGTGGTATCCCGTCGCATCTTTAAATTCTAATACTGTCGGTCGGTCAGCATTACCCCAAAGATTAATTATCCCATCAAGAGTGGATGTATTTGAAGAACTGACTTCAAGCTTGCGAGTATTACCTGAACGCAAATACCCATTCGCAATCACATTACCCGTGACGGTCCCACCAGTAATAGGCAGAGCTCCAACCTCCGTCGCGGTTGGTTTTTTGGCTGTTGTATAGAACTCACACCATTCTGTCCACGTGTTATCTGCCGGGTTATAAGATCGAAGGAAAACACGACGAGAACTGAAAGTACGATATTCCTGTACGCAGGCCTCCGCTCCATTTGCACTGGTCTGGTGAACATCCAGTTCGCCGGCTTCAGTAATGGGGTAATTCCTCGCAGTAGTAGCATTGGCAGTTAAAGCCTGATTAAACCGCCCGTACTGCGTACCTCTGACTGTATTCAAATCGACATTACCAAGCGTCCCTCGATATGGAACAGCACCGACTTCAATTGCGGTGGGCTTCTGAAACTCTGTGTAAATTTTTCCCCAGTCACCAAAAACGCCTTGTGGCGTAGAGCCTGCCAGCCCGATTAACGGCGCCTGGCCGCCTTGTTTTGCAATAAGGTGCACCTGAGAGCCTGAGTCATAGGCAAAACTAATCAGGGCAGCATTTCCATATGTCGGCTCCGACTGCACGCCGTAGAAGCCATTCCGCAGAGGTTTTCTGGCATCAGCAGCAGAAAGCAGAATGTCCGAACCATATCCACCTAATCCCATCCAGCCTACAACCGGCACGCGGCCAGCAGTTGCATCTGTTTTTGATGTGACGACGTCTTTAGATGCGGACGTTCCCAGCGCGTCCTTGATCTCCTTAGCGGCTTCTCTGACAGCTTTCGGTGTCGCAGCCAGCGTCTCTGACGAGCTGTCGGTTTCGCTACTGAGCTGCACAAGTCCTTTACGTGAGGTTGTCGCATCATAAACGCCTATGGCTTCGCGAGCCCCTTTTTGTGCAGCCTCCCCTCTCGCCGCTATTTCAGAAAGGTTTTTATCAATGCGCAGGAACAGACCATCTCCGGTCGCTACTTTGAGCTCTACGTTTGCCGCATCAGATACCGCAAGACGGAATTGCAGATTAACGCTGACACCGTTTTCAGGCTTTTCAATGGCAGCACAGTTCGCAACAGAATACAGTTCGCCTGCATCTGTCAGCAGGCCAACTTCCCTGACTACAAATCCACCAACGGCAACCGGAAGTACCAGCTGAGCAAAAAACTGGTTCGCCTGATCCGGAGAAACCTGTAGTGCAGAAATTGCGCTGCGATATACCTCACGCACCAGCTTCGTCTGCGCAGGATCCGGTTTAACGGCCTGCCCGTTCCCGTCCCCCACAACAAAATCTTTGATGATGACGGGCTTCCCGGTTGCAGAGGATTGCGTCTCCAGCTCCTTGCCCCGGTTTGTCAGAATGCTGTAATACTTCTCAGCCATGGTTATTCTCCGGCCTCAATAACAACGTCAATCCAGGCGGTAACAGCACCGCCGGCATAATAAGTTCCCTTCGCACCCAGATCGGCGATCACATCGATAGTGGTCAACAGGCTGCGGAGGTTTTTGGCTTTATCGACCTGGCGCCGTATGCGCTGGTAAAGTGCTTCGTCAACAGCCTGTAAGCTGTAAACCTCCACGCGGAAGGTGTAGGGATCCTTGCGCGGTGTATCCTCCCACCACTCAATCACGGTGGTCGGGAGGCTGACGGCGCTCAGCGACCGCCTGACCGCCCCGGCGGTGCCCCGGTGCTGATGGACATAAGCGGCATCCCTGATCACCTGCCTTTTTTCTTGCTCGGTCCAAGCCTCCTCCCATGAATCCACCGCGAATTCCCAGGCCAGCCATGGCAGCAAATGTGCGGGACAGGTATCAGGATTTTTCACCTTACGTACCATGTCAGTATCCAGCGCCGTGATCAGCTCAGTGCTTGCCTGTTCCTGCGCCCGTTCCGGGTGAATAGCTGAAGGTGGAAGCAGAGATCGAAATTTATCCACTCACTCCTCCTTTACGGGTGACGTTTATCGCGCTGCACCACGGGGCCTGTCCTGCTGCCGCTTCCAGATCAGCCGTCGGGCTGAGCAACTTAACTCTGGATACGCCGGGCTGCTGAAGTGCTGAGTAAATCGCGGAAAGCGGAACGATGGCATTAATACGATGGGAAAGCTGTGTGTAGCTCGTCAGCGTACTTATCGCGTTTTCCAGTACCGTCTGTGCATCCGGACCGTCTGGTATTTCGAGTTCAGCCTTAACGGTATAGCTGGCGATACTGGCACTCTTCACACTGACAAAATCGGTGAGCGGCCTGACTTCATCCGCGCTCAGTGTGTTCATGACAGTTTCAATAAGAATGAGTCCTGCCTGACCGTTCCCTGTGCGCGAGAGCACGTACACATCTACCTCGCCGGGCCGGTTATGGGTTTCAGGCCCGTAGGCGTCCGCATCCAGCACATCGTTATCCGCAGATTTGGCATGAAAGCGATAAGCGTTACGCGCGCCGGCCGTATTCAGCTGCGCCCACGAAAGCTGTATACGTTCCCGGAAAGCGTCGTCGTCTTCATAAACAGGGTCGACAGGGGGAACCGCATCCGGATCGCCGGGATTAATCACCAGACGGGAAACGTTAAAGGCCGCGCCCAGCTGGTCGAGATCGGCCCCTCTGGCACTGGCAAGGAAAACTGCGCGTACTGCGTCGTTAACCCGCTGGAACGCCAGGGTGAGCTGGTAGGCGTTGATTTCACCCTGTTTATACGCCGGGTCAGATTCCACCAGCGCATCAAATTCCGGATCCAGTTCGCGCAGGCGCGCCAGCCAGCGGGTAAAAATGTCAGCGGCATCCGGTACCACGATAGCATCCGGCACCGCCAGGGCGGACAGGTTAATTACGTCATAGCTGCTTGCCATAAATCGGTATGCCTCCGGTGCTGACAGGAAGATTGTTCTGTTTGTTAATCCCTTCGATATCCACCACACACCCCGTTTCGTCAGCAGGGAAAGAAACGACAACGCGCGTGACCTTAAGCCGGGGTTCCCAGCGTGCCAGCGCCGAGGCGGTCGCGGCGATAATGCGAAGCCTGGTCAGGTCATCACGAGGGTTATCAACCAGCGAAAACAGGTCACTGCCATAATCACGGATCAGTACACGGCTGCCGACGGGCGTGGAGAGAATATCGCTGACGGACTGGCGCAGATGATCGCTACCGGACAGGCGTTTCCCGGTCCGGCTGTTTACACCGTTCATAGTATTTTCCGTATCTGTTTGTCGGATGGCTGAGAGTTATCCGAAGTAATCCGTGCCGGTCTTATCCTTGCTGCCGGATTTTTTTGAGGATTTCGCAGGCTTGCGAATATCAACCACCAGGTTGTATGTGAAACTGAAACCCGCAGGTGTCAGGGAAAACACCAGCGACTCAACCACCCAGGCGCGATCTTCCCGTTCGCCAAAGCCGGACGTGGATACGCCAGACTCTGCCGTAAGAGGAACGTGTCTGGGTCGGCAGGGCCCCGTTACTGTCATTTTTTGTTCATTGCGGCGGGCCTGCGTTTTTTTCGCTTTGGCCTGCTGATCGGCAGTAGCTTTTACAGGCTGGGTATACGGGTTAGCCATTGAGGGACCATCATGATCAACCGTGGTGGTTTTGGTCTTCCCGTCAGCCTCATCGTAATAACGTACGCCGATTTTGCCTGAAGACTTACCACTGCTGGCGGTGGCCTTCCCTGTCGAACTGCCCCGCTCTCCTTCGCTGTAAGACCAGTTTGACACCTCTTCTGGTGTGATAATCAGAGCTGCGGTCTGTTCGCCGGACGCATTTGCCGTGGCTCCCTGACGCAGAAAGAGCCAGTATCCGCCCGACGGTTTACTGACAGCATTCCATGTTCGGGCCAGGCGCGTCAGCAGATTGGCGTCCGATTCTGCCACCTGGTCAACGTGGTCGATATGAATGTCGGCCAGCTCTGCGGCCACTTTTGGTACCAGTCCGTTTTCTTTCGCTACCGTTTTAACCAAATCCGCCAGTCGCAGGTTATCCCAGCTGCGTGTTTTCTGGCTGATCACATCACCCGGTTGTTTTTGCGCGTTCATTGGCGCAGCGGTGGCATAAATTTCGATACGACGTGGCGGGCCGCTGCTGGCCACGCCGGAAACCACGAACCAGCCCTTATCCACCAGATGATCATTAAAACCCAGCGCCACGCGAAGACGAGCGCCTTTTGTCGGAAGGGGGAGCGTTTCCGAGAGCAGGGTGATTTTCAGCTCATCTGCTTTTGCCGTGGCACCTCCGTAATCAGTCAGCGTCAGCTCTGCCAGGCATTGTTGCAGCGCACGGGTAATATCTTTTCCTTCAGCGCTGACGCTGAAAGCGGGAGCATATTCCGGTTTAACAATCTGATCTGCCATTTTTAATCCCACAGGCTGTAAGCAGAAGCCTGAACCGGCGGAGCCAGATCCGGTAAAGTGATAAACAGACCTGAAGGATAAACGGCCCCACGGTCAGCCAGTCCAGGATTCGCTTCAAGAACCTGCGTCACAATATAAGAAAGGTTCTCTGTGCCGTAATGCGTCGAGCAGATCGCATCCAGCACATCACCGTCACGGGTTTGATATGTCATCGGCATAATGTTTCAGCGTCATCGTCCAGTTTTTGTTTCGGTGGCCGCCGCCCGGCAGGAATCGGCTGGTCGTATCTGAGAAGTCGATCACCACCCACCAGCCCAGGACATCTCCTTCACCGCTGACCAGCTGCTGAGGCTGATTCTGGTCTGCCAGGTCGAAGAGATCGTTAACAGCATCCACCCCCTTGCGAAAGAAAGCATGCGATTCCCCTTCAAGCCGGACGGTTCGCCCGGGCTTGCCGGTATACTGCAATAAATCCTGCTTCCCGATCCGCTCCTGTTCGCTCCATCGCCAGCTGGCCTCGCGGGTCAGCTGGTTGTATGCCGTGGTGTCGATCGAAAAGGCAAAATCGCCCAGCATCATCATCACCCGGGCGGCCTGAGCCCCCCGAACAGCGCTGGACTGAAACTGCCCGTAGTCTTCAAAGACAGGAATAATTTCACTCACCAGATTTGTCCTCCGTCCAGCATGCTGCTGTCACCGTTAAATACCGGACTGGTTTTAGTCACCGCGACAACTTCATCCCCGATCGCCTTTTCATCCTGACCAGGTGTGCCATGTATCTCATAATGAAATTCGAAACGACGGTTGTCGGTCAGTTGTCGGGGAGGTGGCGCTTTGTCCGCAAAATCCAGCTTCTGAAGTAAAGTTTCCCAGTAACTACTTTCCACTTCACCTGACAGTTCTGCCGGTCTGTCTGAAACAGGATCAGGAGGCTGTCGGGAGTTAATCTCAGGCGGTAAGTGCAGGACGTCTGCGCTTTTATCCCTGTAACGTTCGTTACCCCTGAATAAATCCTGCGCTTTGTCAGTCCCCGGTAACGAATCGACATCAACATTCACATCCGGGATACGCTGTGCCGGGTATTTTGAATTCCCATCAGATCTTTCCTCTGCTGCTGTCCAGTTAAGGGAAGGATAAACGTCGACATTGACCACCGGCTTATCCGCGGAGATGTTGTCTGCGGATCCCTTCGGTTTTTCCGCTGCGGGCCAGACGCTACTTTTTTCAAACGAGGGAAAGGAAGGCAGTCTGTAATTATTCCAGGCGCCGGCAGTGCTGTCGGATGTTTCATGTCCCGGTTGCACAGACGTCTCCTGGTTCTGGTTCAGTGCTGAATCCCAGGAGAACGGCGCGCCGTTGCTTTCCGGCGCCACGTATTTATCGAGCGTACTGTTAAAGGTGTCATCGTCGTCGCGGAAAAATCCCCGGGTGTCCCGGTACGATTTTTTCACATCATCAGGCAGGTCCGGCTTTTCCTTCAGTTGCTGCTCAAACCATTCGCCCTGACCGTTGCGCTGCGCCGTCATGCGCGCAATATCAACCGAGCCGGTCATCGCCAGCGATTTGAGTACGTCCCGCTGATCGCTTCTCTCATCCGGTAAAAGCCAGGACAATTTTTTCGCCAGCGCGTAGGCCACTTTTCCGACGAACACAATGCCCTGGCCGAACGTCAGCACGCCGGGGTAAAGATCATTACGCAGGAAACTGACAATGCGTTTGATCCCGCCCCCCTTAAACCACTCCGCCATATCATCCGTCAGCCGGCGGATATCCGGTGCCAGCTCGTTTCCCAGCTGCCCTGAGATTTCCGCTACAGCAGAGGAGAAGACCGTGCGCAGGCTGGTGATGGCGCGGTTGCCCTCCATCGCCCCTTCAGCCCCCTCTTTCGTGACGAGGTTATAGCGCCGCTGCTCGTCCATCAGGTCACGGTAGCTTTTGCCGGACTGCTTCAGCAGCATCAGCAGTTTGCTGGCCTCGCCGCCAAACAGCGAATCCAGTGCAAACGACGCTTTCGACTCGTCCTGCATGCTGAGCGCACGCTCGACGATTTTTTCGAACTGCGCCATATCGCTGAGGCCGGCAAAATCCCTCGCCTTAAATCCCAGCGTTTCAAACGCATCCTGAAGGGAACCCTGCTTGCCGTTCTGCTTGTACTCTCCTGCCTTGTGAAGATACTCCTCGAACAGGTCGCCGATGTTCTCCCCGTTCATGTCGTACTGCTTCGCGAGCGTGTCCCAGGCATCAAACGTCGGGATATCGACGCCATAGCTTTTCGCCACGCCGGCCCGTCGGGCCGTTTCTGCATTGGTGGCCGCCGGTGCAATCAGGGTACCCAGGGCGGAAGCCACCACGCCACCGCCGCCAATCGCCAGCCCGGGAGCCACCATCCCGCCCAGCTGTCCGGCCATACCGAGCCCACGGCGAAACAGCCCTTTCCCTGCCCCCTTGAAGGCGGCCAGCCGTTGCGTCTTCTGCATCTGCTGATTCAGCTTCTGCTGTTCGGCCTCCGTCTTGCGGATTTCACGGGAGACGTCGCTGTAACGCCGTTTAAGATCGCCAAGATTTTGCCCGGCCAGCTTCGCGCGCTTAATCTCAGCCGCCAGCCTGGCCTGGTCTTTCGTCAGTTTTTCTGACTGCTTTCCGACGTCCTTCAGGCTTTTTTGCAGGCTGTTCGCTGAACGGCTCCAGGAGCTGTCGATACTGCCGCCAAAGGTAATGACGGCCTTAAGGTTCTGGCTTAATCCGGCCACGATTTACCGCCTCCACTTCGTCGGTGAGAAAATCCGAAAACACACTGAACGGCATATCCAGGTATTCCGTCATGGGAAAATGCAGGCGCCGTCCCAGAAAACGTATCGCCCGCATCAGCCCTCTTTCGGTCGCTTCTCGGGCGGGAGCATAAAAACATTAAACGCGTCCAGCAGCTGGGCATAATCTGCCGCAGTCAGTTGCCAGATATCCTGTTCGCTGAGGTTGCACAGCAGCGCAATCATGCGCGCCTCTTTTTCTTCTTCACTGCCGCGGTCTTTGGAAAAGGCAATGCGGTCACGGACCAGCGGCTCGCGCAGCGTCACCTGTTCGAGCAGGCCACCGTTCTCAAAGGAAACAGGGGAATACAGTTTGATAACGCGTGTTTCACCAGGAAAAGACATGTTGATCTCCATAAAAAAACGGCCCGCAGGCCGTTGTAAGATTGTTTGAAGTTAAAGCCGTACTTTTGCCGCCAGACCCGACAGAACATCCACGCCATTCACCCGGCGCGAGAAGCGCTCAGTATCTATCTCAAAGAGCTCGCGACCGTCTTTGGTCTGACGGTAATAGCTCACGGCGATTTCCACCGTGACGGCATTTTCGGACAGGCTGTCCTTGCCACGCGCGTCGGGAGTGACTGTCTGCACAAAGCCTTCGATCTCCTCGATGGTACCCAGCGCGGTACCGTTAGCCAGATAGCCCTGATAGGCCGTAAAGCGCGGACGGCTGCCGCTGACAAAACCGAAGGCGGTCAGCATATCCACGTCCACACCGTAAAACTTCAGCTGACAGGTGAGTGCTTCCATACCGTCATCAACGGGGGACGGCGCATCCTGTGCGCCGGTACGCAAATCCGTTTTGACAATGGACAATGCCGGCGGAGTAAATTCATGCGCCCCCTGTATGCGGATCCCCTGCCGGAAGAAGGTCCAGACGCGTAATGTGTTTTTTTCGCTCATGCTGCCAGCATCTCCTCAAGCGCATAGTTGTTATTCACCCGGACGCGCAGGCTGATAAGCTCAGTCGGCGATTTCGGACCAAAGTCATAGTTGATGTACAGCACGCCCGCCGCCATGCTCTCAGCGGTGTTAAGTTCTTCATCCAGCCAGGCGCGACCACCGAAAATGGCTCCGAGGCCGACCAGCTGGCGCATATAGGCGTTGATGGTGCCGATAATGTCGTCGGCATTCTCCCGGTCCAGCGGAC
Organism: Enterobacter cloacae complex sp. CDL013; assembly: GCF_049238805.1. Lineage (NCBI taxonomy): Bacteria > Pseudomonadati > Pseudomonadota > Gammaproteobacteria > Enterobacterales > Enterobacteriaceae > Enterobacter > Enterobacter cloacae complex sp. CDL013. Next base: position 340,091 of record NZ_JBMKGT010000006.1, read on the forward strand.
GGTCAACGTATTCCAGCATCGTTTCCTGAATACTGTCCTCGATGACGTCTGCGGTTCGGCGAACCGATTCGAAGCGCCACTGTGGATCGGTACCGCACAGACGGTTGCCCCAGTGCTTAAACCCTGCCCGGCGGATGATGGTAGAGACGTTCTGCATGTTGAGCAGGTTTGCGTCGCAGTTTTCATCGCCGAGTATAAACTCGTCGATCTGTTCCACTCCGAGCATGTTATTGATGTCCTGGTTGGATTTACTCCACCACCAGCCCTTCTCAAAGTCGATTCGGGCACGCAACCCCGCCGCAAACGCAGAGTAAGGACGATAGACCAGCTGGCCGTCGGCATTGCTGACCTGTACGCGCGGGCGCAGCAGTTCGGTGCGGGTACCATAGGACTGTCTGCGCTGGACCACTTCCTGTAGTGACGCACCGGATTCGCAGTCAACATACGCCACCGCCCGCAGCTTGCCGGCAACGGTTTCCAGAGCCTTACCCACGGCATCATCCTCACTGAACCCCGGCGCGATGACGATACGGGGCTGGTAAGTTGTCACGGAGCGAGCAGATGACAGCGCGCCGATCCCGGTCAGCACCGCCGCACGCTGTTTAGCTGTATCGTTAACTTCAGCCACGCGCACCAGCACCGTCAGGGCATTTCGCTGATCATTGATTTCCATCAGGGCCTGCTTCAGCGTGCCTTTTTCACCGAGCCGGGAAAGCATCGAGGTACCGACAATCGCCACAGGGGTATTCAGCGGGAAAGGTTCATCTTCGCCGCCTGCCAGCTGCAACCGGAACGGTGTGACCACGCCACTCCCGCTTCCCGTTGCGGTGACAGCCACATCATCCACCGCGCCCACGGCAGTGGCCACTGCTGAAGGGGTTGCCGTCAGCTTGCCCGTTTCATCGCAGCCAAGCGTGATAGTCAGCGTTAATGCCTCCGCATTCCAGGCAGCAGAAGTCTCAATCGCTGCGGGATTTTCTTCATTCGGGATGCCGGCTACAGCCTCAACCACCACCACGTTTCCTGACCTGCCAGCAACTGTCGCGGAAAAATCCACAACATTATCCAGAATCGGGGTTCCTGTGCTGGCACTCGCCGGCGTTCCGGCAGAGGCATCAGGCGCAGTACCCACCAGGCCGATAATGGCCGTCTGGATCGTCGTGACCGCGACCGTACCGGATGTCAGTTCGATCGTTTCCACACCATGTAAATTCGCCATTTATTTTCTCCAGGCATAAAAAAACCTGCCGCGGCAGGTCACATTTTTTGATTGGGGGGATTCGTGGTTCCGCCGCCATCACCATTTTCTTTATGGTCATGGCCGTTGTAGGTTTCGCGGATCCCGCTCATTTTCCCGGTACCGTCCGAAATTTCCTGTGTTGCACCGATGTTTCCCTTCACATTCGTGTCGGAATTGATTTGCGTAACGCCCTGAACTGTGAGGGTGTCGGTGATTTCCACCGGACCATCAAGCGTTCCCTTTCCGATAATTTTGTAGGTCCCGCCCTCCGCCAGCGTGATGGTCAGGGCATGCGCGGCGCGGTCATACCGGATCTCGGTACCGTCACCGTAGCGGGTGATATGTTCGCTGTCGCTGCCCTCCGGTACCGGCAGACCGCCGGTATTCCAGCCGGGAAACACCCGGCCATTATTCAGCTCACCCGCCTCCGACAGCACCGTGACCGCATCCCCGACCGCATACGGATTGGAGTCAGCCCGGTTTGCCCCGGAAAAGCCCTGGCAGAGCGGCAGCCAGGTAGTGGTGATGTCGCCCAGATCCACCCGGCACTTCGGTATACCATCATGCTTAACGGAATGAATAACCCCGCGCCGCACAATATTCGCCAGGCGGCGCTGTAAATCGCCCTCGATATCACTCATCGGGTTTCGCCTCGTAAATCAGCTGATAATCGTCCACATGTGCCTGGCCGATATCCGGTGCCTTGCCCAGCCAGGCCGCTTTCAGCGGGGCATTCAGCTGTGCAAACGGATCCGCACCAAAGGCGGCTGACTGTGTGAAGGAGATCCGCCAGACCAGGTAATCATCCATGCGCGGATCAAACTCATCGCGTGACGCATCGATAAAGACGGCTGGCTCAAGACTGGTCAGGCCGAACTGCTGGCCGTCAATCCACTGCGTGATATCCGCCGCCGCCGTGCGCAGGAAAATTTCGGGTCGGCTGACGCCAGCGCCTGCCGCGTCCACCACAACGAACAAATCGCAGGACAGATTCACTTTAAGCTGCCCCTCGTTGCCGCCGCCCTGCTCCCAGCCGTTTATGGAGAAATAGACCGCCGGGGTGGTCAGCCCTGTAAAACGGGGGACATTTTTTTCAGGGTAGGCATCGGCGTCACGCACCCACGCAATTTTTCTCAGCGCGCCGGTGACAGCATCGTGATACTGCCCCAGCAGTAATGGCTCGGCCATAGTCAACCTCAGACAGAAATACGGGCTTTCACACGCCCGCGCAGATCGGTTTCAAAGTGATGCATAAAAATCTCCATCGCCTCCGCAAAGGCGTTATCTTCGATGTAGTTCAGCATCGGCTCATAAATATCGACTTCCGCTTCGCGGGTACGACGGGTATCCGGATCGCGAATAACCACCGTCCGGCGGTTTTCACGGCGGGAGCGCGCCACTTCCCCGTTTTCAAATGTGCGCGGGGATAGCAGGCTGCCCTTTGGGGTGAATCCGGCGTTTACTGCCTGGCGCCGTGCCTTTATATACCGCCCGGTGGATTTATCCCGTCGGGTATGGTGAGGCCTGACCCGCCCGTTAATCCTGCCTTTCAGGTCTTTTACCTTGATGGCATTGAGACCAAACCAGAGACGAAAATTATCCAGCTGTGACTGAGAAGCGCGATCAAGACGAAAGGAAAGCAGACGCCGGCGCACCAGATCCAGGCTGCGCGGCGCCAGCCCGTCTTTCAGGTCAGCCATCGCTTTTTTACGCAAGGTGGCGGCGGTACGTTTCAGCGCACGGGAATACGCTGCCCGAAACTGTTTATGGGTGGCACCGATGTGCTCCGCTATCCGCCAGATGGCATCCACATCGATATCGACGGGCAAATCCCGCCGCAGTCTGGACTCACGCGCCATATCAGCTCCACTTATTGATGTCCGGCTGCACCTTACCCGGTGCGCCATACGCCAGCGTGACGCGGGTGCGGCCTTCTTCATCAGCGCCAATGTGCGTCACACGATAAGCCGTGCCGTTGATCTCCACGCCGTGGTGCTTCTCAAGCCCCACGATATCAGCGGTCATCGCGCTGAAGGCCGGAGAGCGATCCTGAATTTGCCCCCCGCCGGGCACGTCAACCGGGACATCAGGCGTCTCGAAAATCACAGTAACAGGACGCAACTCAGCGCCGACAGACAGGACAGCAGGCACCTCTTCGGCAAATGCCCGGGATATCCGGGCATCCGCGTTTAACAGGCGTTGCCGAAAGCGGTTCATCAGTAACCAAGCCGGACCGGAACAGAATCCGCATCCGCCGCCGCCTCAGCCCAGGCCGTGCCCGCCAGAGGATTCGGAGCCGCTGCCTCACCCGCTTCCGCAGTCAGTTTACCGTCTGCCAGATAGAGCTTCTGGCCGACAGTAACCGCTTCCGCTGCCTTTGGCAGGACGAACACCCCCGTGGTATGCAGCACCCCCCACAACCCTGCCGGAATGTCGTCGTGAGCAACGCCCACCAGCGCACCTGAAAGCACGGCGTCACCCGAATGAATATCGGTCGCACCGGTATTCTGAAAATCAAGGGTTTTGCCATCCTGCTGATAATTTTTCGCCATTTTTCTCTCCAGACAAAAAAGGAGCAGCACGCGCCGCCCCGTAATAAAAAACCGTCAGATGACGGTCGTTATTTTTTGGTGACTTTAACCATGCCGCGCCAGTCAAGCGGTGCCACCCCGGCATCGATGCGTACCTTGAACGCGGCACCGTCAACGGTGAAGCCCTGCTGCTGCTCAAGGTATGGCGTATCAATACCGTCCAGATACGCCACCTCAATGGTGTCGCGCCCCTGTGCGGCGGTCAGGTAGTAATCCGTCGGGCTGCTGTCATCGAGGCGAGCTTCAGAGGACACCGTCACAAAGTTCTGGATCGGGTTAACGATACCGCTGTTCGCGTCCGCGCCCGGTACGCTTGCAGATTTGATCAGCTGGTTAGCGCGGGACTCGATGGCCACTGGCGTCAGCATGTAGGCCGGGCGAATATTCAGACGGCGGTCGCCTGATTTTTGCAGCAGCATCGCCTTACGCGCCGTATCCAGGCCTTCGATACTCAGATCGGCGGAGACCAGGTTGCCATGATCGGCGTGGAACAGCGGCTTGCCGTCGGACATTTTTGGGTTGCTGGTCAGAACTGCCCACACCAGATCGCCCACGGTGGCACGCGCGGCAAGGCCCATTGCCTGCGGGATACGGGTCAGCATGTCCAGGTCATCATTGATGATGGTCTGGCGGTCAATGCTGAAAAGTTCGCCGTAGGTCGCAAGCGCAATCGGCTCGCCGCGATCTTTGATGGTGACATATTTATATTCCGCCCCGGCACGGACCTTGCGAAGCGATGCAAGTGATTCCAGACCGACGCGGTGCGCGGTTTTGAAATCAGTCAGGGTGCCTTTACGGGTCCACTGTTCGAATGATTCAGTGGCCTCGTCCCAGCCCATCAGTGCCGCCTTGTGCGCCACATCCATCAGGATATTGCCGAAATCGCTGCTGCTGTGGGTAAACGCAAGGCCGACCATCGCCTGTGCTGTCCCTGCACCTGAAATACCGATCCCGCGATCCACAAGGGAAGCTCGCGCCAGTTCACGCAGGGTATAACCGTTGTAGGCGTTATCTTTTTCAGCCTGCGCATAGCCCGCGCGGCTCATTACCGCAGCACGGATGGAGTCACCGACCAGATTGCCGTTTCCGGCATAAAGATGAATAGCACCCGGACCGGCACTCGGCGTAGTTCCTGCCGCCAGCGCCTGGAGGAGTCTGTCTCGGGCTTTTTCCGCCGTGCAGGAGAAGTCGGCCAGACATTCCGCCTTCAGTGTTGCGAAGGTCGGGAACGCCTCAAAAACAGCGGAAACCGTGTTCACGCGTTCAGCGTTTGCCGTCTGCATCTGCTGTTGCAGCTGCTGGGCCAGCGCAGTGATATCGATATTAGTCATCTGCTGCGCGGGCTGTTGTGGCGCTGGCGGGTTCAGGTTCGTCTGTACCGGCGCGGGCTGCTGTGGCTGATTCACCGGAGCTTCGGCGCGCGGCGCAAAAAGAGATTTAATCTGTTCTGGCATGTTCTGGTAATCCTTCAGTTTATTTTCATTCACACAGGCCGCAGCCTGTAGTTCAGGTTCAAGCGTGTCAGCGAAACCTTTCTCCACTGCCTCGGCCCCGTTAAGCCAGGTCTCCGCTTTCAGCATCGCTTCCAGTTCCTCCTGCCCCAGTCCGGTTTTATTCATATAGGCGCTGAGCATCAGGGCTTCGTTACGATCAAGCCACGCGGCATAATCGCGCATGTCATCAGAATCCCCGGCGATCCCGCCCCACGGTTTGTGGACCATGATCCAGGCGTTTTCCGGCATGTGCACCGTGGCGCCGGGCAGGCAGACAATCATCGAGGCCATGCTGGCCGCCACCCCGTCCACCCAGATATCCACTTTCGCTTTCAGCCGCGACAGGGTGTTGTAGATGGCAAATCCCTGCATGACATCGCCGCCGGGGCTGTGGATATGTAAATCCACCGCGCTGGCGTCAAACACCCCGGCTTCTTTACAGTCCGCGACGAACTGCTGGGCTGTGATGCCCCAGCCGCCGATCACGTCATAGAGGAAAATTTCGACGCGCCCGGCAGACAGCGCGCGGATTTCGTACCAGCACTGACCGTTTGCCGCATCGACACCCGCCAGGCTGGCGCGGGGGTTAATCATCATCGTCCGGCTCGCGCCGATCGTCTTATGGTTTTGCCGTTGCATCTGGCATCGCTCCTTTGTCGTTGGCGGCGTCGGAATCAAACACCAGCCCGTGTTGACGGTTAAACTCGGTTTCACGCAGTCGCTGGCGTTTAACCTCCTGCGGGTTTTTACCCCGCGCCCGTGCCCATTCCGCTTCGGTACCAGCACCGCCACGAACAATGGCTTTCCAGGCATTAGCCTCTTTACCCGGATCAATCCAAGGCATCACCGGGCCAAGATAAAGCGCGTTATAGAGAGAATTCGGATCCACATCCGGCGGCACTTCAACGCCGCTCAGCAACGCCATCGCCAGCCATGCGCGGTAAACGGGCCGGCTGTGCTGGCCGACAAACCACTGTTGCAGGACGTTGTACCCTTCGAAGCTCTCCACCAGCTCCTGACGCTGGGAGCTGTAGGTGCCGTTATAGTCCCGGGCAATGCTGGAATAGCTGCCGCGCGTGCCTGCGGCCACGGCCCGCATCTGTCCGTTTCGGAATTCATAGAGGTGAACATTCGGGCGATTTGATTCCACCATGCCCAGGTCTTCACCCGGGCGCAGGTCGTCGTAAATCATGCCCGGGGCGATATCGTAATGACGCTGGCCGCCGGGAGGTGAAAACTCCCCGTCTTCACCAAGAGACTGCGCATCTCCGCGCTTGATATAGAACCCCAGCGCAGCGGCAATACGGGCGGCAACGCGTTCACTCTCTTCATAATCCTTGATGTCAGAAAGACGGGTAATGACTCCGTGGATCAGGCTGATACCGCGCAGCTGGTGCAGACGCTTGCGCTGCGCAAGGTGAAGCATGTTTTCAGCTGAGACGGTTTTAAGTTCAGCGCTGAACCGCGTCATATTTGCCGGGTGGTACTTGTAAACGCGGTAGCCGACGGGACGTCCCCAGTTGTTAACGATGATGCCCTGGCGAACCTGCTGGCCGGCGATGCTGTTAAGGTTGAACGGAACAAAATCCGCCTCCAGCATTTCCAGCGAGAACGGTACGGAGGTGGAATGTTGCAGACCCGGCACATTCCCCCTGACCAGTTGAGTGAACACTTCCCCGTCACGCAGTGCTGAACGCAGCAGCAGGCGTTCGGCTTCCGGGCGGGTGAACATGCCAGTCACCTCAGGACGCACGGACCATTCAGCCCAGAGCGCCGAAAGTTTCCCGGCGAAATCGGAATGAAGATTCCCCTCCAGATCGAGGGGCTGAGGCTCAACATGGATCCCGTGGGCACCAATCACCCGGTCTTCCATTTTGTCGAACAGGCCGATCACCAGATCATGGTTTTCATCAAGCCACCGGGCCTGTTCCCGCAGGGACTGACCTGCTGCAAACACAGAGGTGTCCGCCGACTGGCTTTGCTTTTTCGCCTTGTGCAACCGTGACGGATTTGCCGCTTCATACGCATTAAGCCGGAGTCGATCCCGCTCGCGTGCCGCGGCCCACCCGGGGGAAATTGCCCTCAGTGTTCTTTCAAGAATGCCCATAGAACGCCTTACAGAAAGTTAGCTAGTTTGTACGAACCACCACGGCTGTAGACCGCGCGCCAGCGACGCTCCCAGTATTCAAGCTCATCGCGGAGCGCTTTCGGATCGTGGTTAGTGATGGCGCGACCGTTAACGCCGGTGAAAGAAATACTCTTGCCGTCCAGCGAGTCCTGGTAGGCCTGGCGCACCATCACCAGCGTTCTCCAGATGTCGTCTTTCTTCACAGCCAGCCTCCTCCCCTACCGGAAGAACCCAGCCAGCTGCCGGAAAGCGTGTTTTCTTTCTCAGGTTCAGCCTTGACTTGTGGCTGAACGGTTTTGTTTTTTTTCACGGTTATCTCCCTGGGGCGCTCCCCTTCATGAATATTTGGGTTGAGATCCTGCGGCTCAGCCCATGCAGGAGGTTTTTCCCAGTCGCGAATTTTTTCGTAGCCGCGCAGAACCGCGACGGCGTGGGCATAGCAGAACAGGTCAAAGGCTTCGTTGGCGCCCTTGCCTGGCTTACGCCATTTGCCATCCACGCCGCGCTCTTCGTAGGTCAGTTCCTCGTAGAACCACTCCCCCAGCCAGTCGGGAAAATGGATATAGCCTGCTCCGGGAGTCTCACGATCAAGGTTATTGCTGAGCTGATCCTTGAGCAGGTCGGTTTGCAGCAGATACACCGGCACCTCGCCACGCGCATCAGCGCGACGGTCACTGCGTTCGGTATTATTCGGGTGAGTTTTGGTAATAATTTTCTGGCGTTTTGTGCTGTCGCCCTTGATCAGATAGACACGTTTACCCAGACCATCCCGGCGACACTGGCGCCAGAATTTATAGGCATTATCTGTCACCCCTTCCTCACCGCCGCTGTCGACGGCCATAGCCAGCACCGGCATACGCCGCGTCGGATCGGACTGAAGTACGTAAGTTTTTTCCAGCACATCGGAGACTAGCAGCTGCCAGTCCTCCGGATACGCGCCGGGGTGGACTGGCTCCGCCTCGCCATGTTCATTGCAGCGCAGGGACTGGCGGATGTTGTAGCGATCCACCAGCCAGCGTTCACCGTTTTCGCCATAACCAATTATCTGCACGACGAAACGGCGCTTTTTCCCGCCCTGAACGTCGACGGCTGCCAGCAGGAAACGCACCTTCGGCGGAACCAGGCGTTTACCGTAATCCTCCGCACGCTGCATCAGCACATCGGCGCGTCGCTGTTCGCTGGCCGAGCGCGGCAGGTATGGCAGCCCCCAGTCGGTGTTGATAACAGCCTTGAGGGTTTCTTCGCTGCCGGTAGCCTCATACTCCTGCTCAGCCGTAAGCAGTTTGTACACCAGCTGCGCCCAGGTCTGGTACGCGGCTGCGGGCCCCTCCATCCAGAACGACGCTATGCGCGAGCGTCGCGGCTCACCGGAAATCTTGCCGTCCCGGTCAATACTCTGACCTTCACGCAACCAGACACCCACCCCGTTAAGCTCGCGCTTTTTATCTGCGGTGATAATGGTGCTGCAATGCGGACAAAGCAGATGAGCCGACTCACTGGCTTTTACCGGATCAGGTTCATCACGGTATCCGGTCATCGCCTCCATCGCAGGCTGAAAATATTCACCACAATGCGGGCACGGCCAGTACCAGCGACGGCGATCTCCACGGTTGTACAACGAAAGCGCGCCTGTAGTTGGTGGTGCTTCATGGGGAGATTTTCGGCGCCATTTGCTGTCGCGAATGTCCCGGCCTGGCGAACACTCCACCAGAGTCATCCCGGCGGACATAAAGGTGGTGGTACGCTTGGAAGCCAGGGTAAAACCGTCACCCTCGCCATCGATGTCCTCAGGGAAGCGGTCATAATCGGTGAGCGCTACACATTTGAAATCTGACGAGGACATGATGTTGATGGAAGGCCAGCCAATCTTGAGATAGTTGCCCGCCAGAAAAGTACGATCATGCACGTTGTTGTCGTTTCGCAACGGGCTCAGGCGTTTCGCCACTTCAGGACTGACACGAAACGTTCTCGCCAGACGTTTTTTAGAGTGCTCACGCGCTTTCTCTTCGGTCATCTGAACGACGAGCATATCGGACGGGTCACAGACAATGTTGTATACAACCCAGCCATCCACCAGGCCGATCGTTTTCCCCGTACGTGCCGGTCCAACAAACACCACTGCATCGTATTCACGCATCGCGAGGCAGTTCATCGGCTCTATCACATAGGGAGCGACAGCAGGATCCCACGGTACCGAGTTACCGGCCCCCATAGGTACGCGCATAAATTTTTGAACCGCCTCAGCCACAGGCATACGGCGCGGGGCTTTGAGAATGGCGGAAGCGTTACGCCTGACTTCCGCTGCCGTGGCCTGTCGCATGATTTACTCCTCTTCTGGCATTTCCTCCTGTTCTGGTGAGTCGGCCTGCTCAACTTTGAGGGCTATCTGGTCACGCAGATCGTCAATAACCTGCTGCACCCTGACAACTGCGGAAGGGGTCATGGCGCAGTCTCGTTCAAGGATGTCGGGTAACGTCTCCAGCACCTGAACCATTGCTTTTGCCATGGAGGAAAATTCTCTGGTGACTTCTGACGCCGGGATCAGCTCCCCTGTTTCCTGCTGAAACTTGAGCCTTTCACGCTCCGACTGAAACCAGGCTTTACGATCGGGGGGAAGCATTTTGTCGACGTCCACCAGCTCCGACGGTGTGGTACTCGTCAGCAACTCCCTGAGGATATCGGTGATGGCATAAAGCTTAAGTTTTGGATTGCTGCCCGGTGCCGGCTGAACATTTGCAAGCTTGCTCGCGACCGTCTGGCGGTGCAGATCGGTAATGGCTGCCAGCTGCGTGATATTCAGCCGGAAATTTTTGAGTTCGTTATCCATGATGGTGAACAAAAAATAGTCATTTCGACATCCTGCTAATGATCAGGACTGAAATATCAAGAGGTTAAACAGATGATGATGAAACCCATAAAATGCAAAAAACTAGCCGTTTCCCGCGTGTCCTCGCCCCCTCGGTGCTCCAAACCGCCAGGAGTACCTTTCACAGATGAGATTCATTTTCACCTGTTCTTTGATGCCAGAATTGCCGCCCCTGTGCTGATCGCGGCGGTTAGCGATTCAGCCAATACCTCCGCAGGTATCATTGGTAATCGTGCAGCCCAAAAAGCTCTTGTTCTCACCCAGTCCATTTCTCCGGTAAGTTGTGATGTAATAGCAACTTGCAGTTCTTTTATCAGAGCTGCTTTCTCTTCTTCTCTTTCGTACAGGGAGTTATTCATAATCATGTCCAACATTGACAGGTTTGACGAGATTGCAGGTCAGGTATTTGCTGATTTGTACAATACGTTTCCTCTTACAAAAACCTTGGGTTTAGCAAACTACATTGAAGGTGACTCCGCACTTGATCCTGATGGATTTACAGGAGCTGAGCTAACGGCAGAGGCAGAGTTTGTTAAAGCGACAATCACATGGCTCATCAATGCAGGCTTTCTTTCTTCTGGTGGTTTTCATGGTGAATATTTTATGGACGTCATTCTGACCCCTAAGGGCCTTGAATGCCTGAAACTCATGCCGGACAGCCTCACATCGCCAGCCGGAAACGAATTAATAAAAGCGGTTAAATCCGGAAGTAAAGAGACTCTGAAAATGATTACCAACCACGTTCTGGCGCTGGGCGTAAAAATCATGGCCAGCAAATATGGACTTACTAATTAAAGAAAATTGAATTGTTAACTGAGGAGCGTTGATCATGAGCCGTAGTCCACGAGTAAACCAGTTCAATGTCATTTTTCCCGTAATCTGTACCTTACTTGGTGTAAGCATTACTGCGCTTTTAGGATTGTACGGAAACTATTTACAAACTCACAATGCCTCTAAAACAGCGTGCGTTATTCGGGTAGATAAACAAGAGTCGCTCCTGAGAGAAAAATATAACCAGTTTATGGTTTCAGTAACTTCGTTTGGATTTTCACCTGCATTAACCAACCCGATGACGAGAAGCGACCTGAGAAAGGATATGTTGCCTGTAGTTCAAAGCGCAACAGAAGTAATGACTTACGCACCTCCTGAGCTGGGTATGGTTGCGGCTAACGTTCTTAAGGCCTTTTATCTGGCAGACAGCGCTGGTGATAATCAAGAATTACAAGAGTCGGCAATTAAGCAAGCTGGGCAATCCTTTAAGGGAGCTTATGGCGCTTACATGAAGGCGCTCAATACACTTGACCGGCAACGGCAAGGCTGTGATTAAATTTCGTTCTGAAGCCCTCCCTTTATGTGAGGGACGATTGACTTATCCGTCTGTAATGGTAACGACTCAATGTGAGGAAGATTTTTGTCGTTACATTTAAATATGCATTTTGTTTGCATTTTTTGAGCAAGATGTTAAGGTCCAACAGCCTTAGAGCAAGAAGCACAAAAACATAACAAAAGATTCAACTCATAATTGCCCCGTAACAGGGGCTTTTTTTAATGCTCGAACTCAACTCAAGCCCACCAGCTGGTAAGCTTTGGTTCTGACAGGTTGTGGTGCCGGGTGCCTCCCGGTGAGCCTTTAGGTTAACCAACCATGACCCGCTTGCTTCAGAAATTCACGATGCCCTCATGAAGAAGAGTCGTCAGGTTAATTAGCCCCGCCGCTGAGGGGGATTCACCACGGTCAAACTGTAACACATGAATGCCGATCGAGTGCGGCGTTGTGAGACTTTATTACGGTTAAAATCCAGAGAAGATACTGTGTCAGAGCCTCATGGATGAGGTTCTATGTTGTATGGTAGTTCGCCTGCCACGCTTTATTATACGTCAAGATGTTTTTCTTCGTCTGCCGATCCAGAACGTCGATGTCGTGATCAGTCAGGTAGATTGGTTTTACCCAGTCACAGGCGGTTTTAACCACCACCGGGACGCTTCCACGTTTCACGCTGCTCACGATGAACGATGCGTATGTAACCATTAAGAAGCGCGTTGCATTGAAGTAGGTTGGTAATCAGCCAGGCTGTAGATACAATGGTTTGACATAAGTTAACGTCAGGACGACCTGCTCATGATTTTTCTTTATTCTTTTATTGCACTATCCTCCCTGTCAGCATTCGTCTTACTATGCTTTTTTGCAATTTATCAGTTTTCTGTTAAGGGTGACGTCAGTTTCTACGTAATGCTCTTTGCTTTGATATTCCTTTGCGTATCATTTTACGGAGCGGTGGGTTTTACTTACACAAAATTAAAAGATGCCGGAACTGTAATAAGAATTATCTGAGCCCACCAAGGAAATATCTAAGATATATGGAGAAAGACCCTATCAAGCCCACCAGCAGCCAGGCTTTGTAGTGGTTTTCAGTCAGCATCAGGTCTAAGGCAATAATTGAGACCGTTCTATAAGTTAAAATCCAAATCTCACAAAGCTGAATATTAATTTTAATATTTGACTCTGTTTGTTGAGCAATGAACTACATTCAAAGTCTCCTTGTAATGATGGCTACTTTAGCCACCCTTCCGAACTGTTGGATTTCAGTTCGGAAGGGTGTTTTTTCCTTGGCAGTTCGCCTGCCACGCTTTGTTGTGCGCCAGGATGTCGCGCTTTGTCTGCTTATCCAGAACATCCCAATCGTGCGCTGTACCGTAAATCGGTTTAACCCAATCGCACGCAGTATCGACTAAATCAACCCTTACGGGTCCAGTAGTCCCGCAGCTCGCGATCAACATCGTCGCCATGCATATGGTTAACAGTCTGCTGTACATTGCTGGCCTCTTTCGTTGTTTCTACCCTGCGTTCGGCTGCTGCGACCATTGCCGCTGCGTTATCTTCGTTGCGCTGCTGGTCAGCTTTTGCTTCCGCTTTGCTGGTGCCGCGAATATGGCCCAGGCCAAAAGCTCCAGCTATCGCTGAAATCACCAACGCGAACAGCCCGATTATTGTCTCGATACCCACATTCACCTCACACCAGAACTGATTTCGCCAGGTTAAACAGCGCGCGGCGTTTATCCAGCCCGTTACGGCCGCCATTGATTAACAGTGTCACGCGCTCCACGTCGCCGGAATGAAGCAGGCAGCCGCGGGTCGCATAGAACCATGCAGCAGAACGCGCAGCATATTCATCTTTTTCAAGCAGTTCTGGATGGGTGACAAGGTCAAGTTTTAGAGCATGGCCACAACTGCGGTAGTTGCTCAGGCCGGTAACCTGTTTCAGCCCACGACCGCGATATTTCCAGCCATCACCGGCAACCTGATTGCCAAGGTGTTCTTTTCCCCACTCACCACCGTATACCAGATTAGCGATCGCTTTCTGGTTAGCCGGGTGAGCTGCCGTTCTGCCAAGGGCGGCGGACTGCTGTGGAGTGATGCGGTGGCTGCCGAACGTCGGCACTAAGTTTTCAGCAGCATAATTAAGATTTTCCACCACACGGGTAAATCTGGTGCTTTCATGCCCCATCTGGGCAATGAACATGGCCTGATCAAGCGGTGCGGTGATGCCGTATTCCTTCATAGCGGCGTCGATATGCGGAAACCAACGCGCTGCTAACCCGGCGCTGATACCAGCCGCCTTCTGAAATTGTGTTTGGTTCATTAGTGCCTCAGACGATCAACCAGCCGCGCCATATTTCCACGAACCTTCAGGACGGCGGCGAAGATAAGAATGTTTGCTACCACCACCAGCCAGCTGGAATCACGATAAAGGCCGAAGATGAACTGCAAGGGGATCGCGGCGTAAACCAGCACGGTTATATACGCCAAAATAGAAATGATGGGCCGATGCCGGGCGCCATGTCGCTGGTAAAACATCAGCACGATGACGATGGCCGCACAAATAAACGCATTAAAGACTGCTGACGGGTCAATTGCCATTTCCCCCTCCCCCGCGTAGCCGCGAGAAAAACTTGAACACGTTGTTCAAATCCTGGTTGTTAAGATAAGTGAGGATTTTTATACACAGGGCAGACAGAATCACTGCGCCCAGTGCATCCAGCGGTTTTTCATAGTGCGAAGCTGCATTTAGCAGTGAGCCAATAAGTCCTGCCCCGAGCACCCCAACGATAAACGACGTCAGGAAATATGCTGCCAGTCGGGCGCGGGACAGGTTTGTGGCTGTCGCGACGTAGAACACCGCACCACCAAACGCCCCGAACACCACACCAAAATCTGTATGAGTAAAGACGCCGTACAGGACTGAACCCAGCAGGCCGCCGCCGAGAACAGCGCCGGTGCCGGTTAATGGATCGGACATTAAGCCCCCTCTTATTGCTGTGATCCCTCTCAGGAAATTTGAGGGGAATAAAAAAAGCCCGCTCGCGAGAGCAGGCTAAAGTGATGATTATCACAAGAAGGTAGAAAGGAGATCATCCGAAAGACAGGTAGTGACGTCCGGGTATCGAGGCCGATTCACTGATTGTTCAGGAGAACCATCTGCCAGCGGATATATCCCCTTCTTCTTTAGCGTAGCCGTAACTTCGGGAAACGAGCAAAAAAAACCTGCTGTTTAAAGCAGGCTCTCAAGGAATTATCAATTCGATATTATTGTTATCGTGGTGCCGGGTGCCTCCCGGTGAGAATTACTCCAGCAAACATTCCCGCGTCTGAGAGGTTTCCTTTTCAGGTAACTGCTGGAACGCCCCTCCGCATAGGGGGATTCACCACAATAAAAAAATAGC
The DNA here is from genome assembly GCF_049238805.1 of Enterobacter cloacae complex sp. CDL013. Lineage (NCBI taxonomy): Bacteria > Pseudomonadati > Pseudomonadota > Gammaproteobacteria > Enterobacterales > Enterobacteriaceae > Enterobacter > Enterobacter cloacae complex sp. CDL013. The sequence continues at coordinate 355,131 of NZ_JBMKGT010000006.1, forward strand.
GCATAAATCAGAGTTGAGAAACTTCCTCGCTTAACGAATTGGACACTGGTCCGCCATCGAGGATTCGAACCCCGAACCACAGAGGTAGAAGCTCCGTGCTCTTTCCAGTTGAGCTAATGGCGGAAAAAAAAGACCAGCAATGAGCAGCTGGTCATGGGTCATGCAGTTTTCTCTGCGATGTAGGTGTATCCCCACCCAGTGTTTTATGTATCGAGAGCATTATCGAATGCCAGATTAACTATAGTACCGATGAAAAAATTCACTCTGTCAAAGGCCATCAGGAATGATCAGCCCACAGAGACAGTCACACTGACCGTTCCCTATGGCTCACCCCTGAAAGGCTCTGTGGTTGAATTGCGCCGAGCGTGGCGCGGGTTGAAACAAAAAAGGCCGCCTTCAGGCAGCCTTGGGTGAATTATAATTATCTAACAGAACACTTTTTTACTTCTCGGGCCTAATTATTAGCCCAGTAAGATATGTCCTCATTCAAATCTTCAAGTGATTCGGGGCGGCGTAGCCTGTAATAATCTGAGTAGTCATCATCCTGAGTGAAGATGACAGCGAAGGGATTCAACTTATCCGCATATACGACATAAGTATCATAAAATTCGGGCTCTACACCAGGAGGCAGATCTTTGATGTGTCGGGATTCGTCCCAATCAACATGTATCACCTTCAGCTCTGTTCCTAACCTTTCTGCGAGTTCACTTTGCTCCAAATGGTGTGCAAAATCCGTATCGAAGTCATCTATTTCTTGAACTGTGAAGGTCTGAGTTCGCCTTCTCTCATAGGCATCCGTCATGCTTGTGTCCTTATGCTGTGCTGGCAAACCTACAACATAAGGATATTAGGCCAAGGTATCAAGTGACAGGTATCATTGCTTCACTTGTACAACCAGAGCGTTAGCTTCTACCAACCACAAGCCGCTGCCGTAGTACCAGAAACAGGATCGGACATTTAGCCCCCTCTTATTGCCGTGAGTCCTCTCAGAACGAGGGGATATAAAAAAGGCCACCCGAAGGTGGCCTTGAAGAATTTTGGAAGCGTGGTTAACAGATGTTCCACATCATCGTACTACCATTATGGTTTTCGATGATTTTTGCTGCTGGGCTAGTGCCAAAAGAATGCATATAGCAGTGATGAATAGTGAGAACCAAATCCTGCAATGTCTGATCACCCTCAAGCTCAACGATATTCAAACCGATACTCTTGGCTTTATCAAGATGAATATGTCTCGCATGCGCATAAGTGGTGTGATGGTTATTCAACTCATCACAAATTCGTTTAGCTTTTTCTTCAGCATCATCCTGACCAGCAAACATCCCAGTGCAGAGCCATTTCTGAACGATTTCGTTTGCCCAAACGATGGCTTTTTCACACTCGCCAATTAGCGTGGGGTGAACTTTTTGCAAGGTAAACTGCCACCATTGAAGCGCTGCCGGGTTAGCAAGTATCTCTGCTTTAGCCCTTTCATATTCTTCAATAATTGCATGTGATGACAGACCATTAAACTGAGGATCAATAGGTCCTAAATTCGATTGCTTACCCAATACGATTTGCTCTGCACAACAGGCCAACATCGTTCCGCAGCTCATCGAAATCATAGGTACAATAGCCCTAATATTCGTTCCAAATTTTGAACGAAGATAATGACCAATCGATTCAAGGGCTGCAATATCTCCACCAGGGGTGTGGAGCAAGATATCCAGCCCTAGCTTTGTATCCAGCCCATTGATAGCTGACATAAGGCCATTCTTATCATCATCCGACATTTGAATCAGGTGTTGATACCCAGGCCCACCTTTCTGAAGGAAGCCTGAGTAATAAGATATTACATTTCGGCCTGTATGCTGTGATAACTCACGTAAGTACTTATGGCGAACCTCATCCGCTGGTGTACGCTGAGCGATAGTACCCATCTCACCCAACACGTCTATCCAATTTGGCATGTTATCAAGCTATCAATAAGTATACAGTTGGTGAGATTGCGGATTAGTCTGCTCCAAAGCGCTCACCGTACTATATGAATACAGGACTCCAGTCCTCACAGATTGATCGTTTTGTTGAGCAAATACACGCATAGCATAATGCTCTACAGATTCGCCCTTGTGTAACTCTTCGGGTGTTATGCCCATTGTTTTGTAAAATTCAGTCGCGCCCATGATGTATCCCTCGTTATGTCTACATCTAGCCCCTATCAGCGTTTAGAGATACAAGATGTAGTAGCTACCAGTCTTCTAATACACGAAAAGCCTCAATGTGAGGCTTTAAAAGGAAACTTTTTGGTAAAGATTTAAACAGACTATAGCGAGTTAGATGCAGATTTGACAAGTATAAAAGGCACTAAAACCTCACAAATGAGGTCCTTTTGAGATATCTCACAACTTTTATGAGGAACCTCAAAACCTGATTCACACAACATGAAGAAGTTAAATCTATACGAAAAATTCAATCAAAAAACCCGCTCAAGGGCGGGTTTCTAATTTTTTGATGCTCAGTACGCTTTACTGTCCCGAGCCTAACACAATTTAAGCACTTTCTTGCTCACTCTGCAACTTAAATCTGTCGCCATTTGTGCCGAACGCATCACAAAGTGGTGCGTAAAGGATCGATTCTGCAAGACTAACCCATGTATCAATGCGACGGCGGCATGTGATAAGGGTCCAGTCGGGGTGTTTTGCATTAAGCTCGTTAGCCATCTGAAGTTTGCTCTTACGAAGACGATGACGATCAACAATCACACTATACAGCCCACGGTATTCTTCGTTCATCAGCACTGCCGCAATAACGCCGTCAATCTTAAGCCCCTCTTCGTCCGAGCAGAACGCCAGGCCAGTTTTGTTTTTACTGTCGACAATTTCTCGCAGGTACGCTTCCAGCTCGGGTTTGGTGATGCCGGATTTCTTCATGCGGCGCAGCGCATCGTTGATGGCGGATTTGGTTATTTTCCCGGATGCCAGAAGCTGGTTAAACATGTTTCCGCCCGAGCCACCACCGATATAAGACCAGCGGCCCCACATGCGGAGCTTTCCCTGTACCCAGATACTTTCGAGAGTGCGAAGGCGAACCAACTCGCCGGATTTGCCTACTTCTGAAGGATTGATCATTTGCGTCTCCACTTACGCCAGTACGCCGATTGCCAGCGCACGATCTAAAAACCGAAACAGCAGCGTTAACTGGTCACCGTATTTCGCTTCAAATGCCACGGGATCAGCGTGTAAGTCGTCGTGATGCGCTCTGCACAGCGGTATCACAAACAGGTCATGCGCTTTGGTACCCATTCCACCCTGCCCGTGGCCTATCAGGTGGTGGGGGTCGTCTGCTGGGTTATTACAGCAACAGCACTGCTGCGACTTCACCCAGCGGGTGTACTTCTCATTTTCCCAGCGTCGGCGCTTTGGCCTCAGCATGAAAGATTCCGGCGTTTCAGGATCGACCTTCACCGCCACTATCTTTTTTGCCTTCTCCTGAAAGATTTGCGTAGCCGGTAATGACGGGACAATGTCGCTTTCCCTCATCACTGAACTGTGCTGTTCTGGCTTGATTCTGAGTGCTTTACTCGCCACCGATTCAGGAACAAGGTCAGCCAGATCATTACGTACCATCCACCAGCAGAACTCAGGAAGCGAAAGAGTGTGGTCAGGGCTGAAACCTAAATCAATATTTACCCTTTCCAGCAGCCATTTTACCAGGTTCTGCATGGCAATTCCTGCCAGTCTTTCAGTGGTTTGCTCACGTAAATGGTTATCACACGACCAGCAAAGACGAATGCTCCCCGGAGCGTGGCGCATTACCGTAAAGTCACTGGCATGCCAGTCAGTGTGAGGCCACTGGCATTCAAACTTTCTCTCCAGTTAGGCATCAAGGCTACTCAATCCACCAGCTCGCTGAATGACCCTCTCGTTAACGAAAATAGCCTGCATGTTGGCATCGTCAGTCAGGGGCTGGTGGGCTTCAGGGATTAATCCAGATGGCAGATGCTGGATGGCTTCGGATGGTGGCTCAATAACTACCCTTCCCTGACGGAATAGCCAGAGCAGTTCGGTACCAGGGCGGAACAGAACCACCCCGGACATCGGCGCAATTTCAGGCGTCAGTATGGCTCTCACCCAATTCCCCCCATTGTTGGTTGATGCCTGGTTATCGATATTTCTACCCTTCCGCCATGCACTTTAGGTCCCCACTCCACCAGCATTTTCTGCACCTGGCTGTCATCCTCCCAAATGCCTGCATGCGTGAGCGCGTCAAACAACGCCTTGTTGTAGTTGTCGATGTCGCGGCGGCGGGCATCTGGCGGAAAGAGAAGGATCTCCACCGCAGCTGGTGATGATGATGGTTTTGGTAAGCAACGCAGTTGCTCAATGATCGCTGCACATGCCGCGCTCTGGTATGCCCTGCCCTTCTCGCTGATAAGATGGCGGCCTTTTAACGGCCCCTTGTTTGGGGCTCGCCAGTATGTGTTTACGCTCGGTGGGAACGGGAGCACCAGTTTCATAAACTCACTCCCTGTTTTTTCAGCCAATCAACAGCGTTATCTCTGGCCTTATCTCCACCGGATAGCAGGTCTTTGATGATCGTCACTGGATCTGCATCCCATTCCGTTTTGACGACGGTAATGCCCCTGGCTGCGCCAGGAGCAACAGTGATGTAACCCTTTTTCTTAAGTGACTTCACGTGCGCAACAGCAGCGTTCGGTGATGCGCAGCCAATTAATCCGGCAAGCTCCAGCATCGTAGGTGGGAAGCCAGCCTTTTCGATATGAACCTTGATAGCTTCGAACACTTCATTCTGACGCGGCGTTAATTCGATCATGACTCGACTCCATAACGCCCGTTCAGGCGTCCGATTACGCTGTTGAACATCACCAGGCTTACGCCCATCGGTTTAACCTTCTCGTGGTACTCCTTCAGGATCGGAGGCACTACGACATTCCAGCTTGGCTTTGGCTTCTGCTTTAGGGCTTTTTTGATGGCATCGTTGCATTGACGGGCAACGTCACGAACCGCATTTTCCTGCTCTGTGGATAGTTTTTTCATGCAGCACGCTCCTGAGGTTTGCCCATTGGAACGGCTACGGCCGGGATAAGCTCAACAGCTGGTGATACTGACTGATTCCCCCAGTGGTCCCATCCAGGCGCACCGCAGCGGCTAAAGAGTTCGATGCGCGGAACGTCACCGTAAAGTTTTTCCAGGCGGAAACGGGCCTCTGCTGGCTTTTGGCTGTGCTCACCAAGTGGGCTGTAGATAACCTGCTTGATGCTGGCGCACTTGCGTTCAAGTCCATTCCCCCTGGTGGCGATCAGCAGGTCTTCAGTATTGGCTCGGGTGTAGTTCCCGCCGTTCATGCGTGTCTGTGCGTTCAGCAGGTCAAGGAAGTCGTAAAAATCCTCCACTCGGCCAGCCTGAAGTGCTTTGTTGATGTGCTGCTCTGCCAGTGGGTTGAACTGCACCCAGGTAAAGCCCTTCATCGTGCGGACCTTAAAGCCCCACGCTTCAGCCAGCTCGATAGCCTCTCGGGTGTGCGTACCGGTGAACCACATAGCCAGAACTGCATCATCGGCAGCCAGGTCCCAAACCGGCAAGCGCTTCATGTCGATCAGTTTCATCGTGTCGTAGTGATCTTCTGCTGCACCGTTACTGGCTTTGTTGTCATAGAGCCAAGCTGGGTCAGCGTAAATCAGTGAGTATTTCATCAGACATTCCTCGCTCGGCCAGCAAGACACCATGCATCAGAGGGTGCTTTAACTTTCGGCGCCATGCTCAGGCAACGCTGACGCTCAATCAGTATCTTCAACCGCTGCTCTTCGTTCTTAGAGCGATTGAAGGCATCCATCAGAACTGTGGCCGCACGCTGGTAGAGCCCTTTTTCAAACAGGCCTTGAGCCTTATCCATCATCCTGGTTACAGCTGGATTCGGCGCTTCTTCCTGTTCCGATACAACTGGTGTATCTGCCCGGTTAATTTTCAGTGCAGAACGCCCCTCGCTAACGTCACCAGCCGGCGCTTTGGCAAAATACTGGTAGCACTTACCGTTATGCTGCCGTGTTGCGCGATTCAATTTGACCAGATGGCATACACCGCGCTGAACAGCATGAAGGCGGTATTGAGGCATTGAAGCTGCAATCTGTTTGTTAGTTAACCCAGGGTTTTCAGCGATGAAAATTTGAATATCTTTCAGAAGGCTCATGAGTTCGCTCCTCTGAAACCTGCCGGGATGACTTTGTCTGGCTGACCGAATTTCAATGGATCTTGTTTGCGGACAGCGTCCCAGTCCTCACGCTTAGGTCGGCCTTTGCTATTCCAGCGCAACGCGTTCTGCAAATATCCTTCGAACTTCGTCGGCCTGAACAAAGTTGTTGGCTGCATGTGTTCGTAGTATTTCGTCTCTTTCCACTGCTCGTGCTTGTAATCAATAACCAACAGCAACTCATCGTGTGTGAAGTTCTCTCGAAGTCTGGCGCGAATATTATCCAGGGAGCTTTTCCCCTTGCGGAATGTCTTACCAGTAACGTCATTGAGATGGTTGAGGATTAAGACTGCCTGACCAGTTATCAAATCAACCTGATTGACACATGCAGTGTCGGGTTGCGACGCAACCTGACAATTAGGTTTTTTATCTGATGGATCAGTAGTTGATTTTACTGACGGATCCCCACCAGATTCTGACGGGTGAAAACTGCCATTATTACTGTTTTTCGACGCATCAAATTTTGACGGGTCGGATTTTGATGCATCAGATTTTGACGCGTCAGATTCTGACAGGTGAGAAAAGGCAGCTGCCTGTAATTTCGAAACATTGAGCTGGTAAACATTCGATGCATTGCGGTTGCCTTTACGACGCTGCTGGCGAGTCAGCCAACCGTCTTTTTCCAGCTGAGAAATAGCTGTGCGTACCGTGCTCTCACCAGCACCAATCTGGCGCGCGATGGTAGCAATGGAAGGCCAGCTAACCCCTTCATCACTGCTGAAGTCTGCCAGACGCGCCATGATGGCAACGCTGGACAGCTTCATGCCAGAAGCGGCGCAAGCGTCCCAAACGTAACCTGTTAATTTAGTGCTCATGGTCGTCCTTTAACTCTGTAAATTTACGCTGGAATTGCTCAAGAGGGCTGAAGCACTCATGATCGTACCCTTCGCGGAGGTATATAACGCGTCGAGTCTCGGGCTCCCATCTGATGACGTGGACGGTGATGCCTCTGTGGTCTCTGAATCGCCGGTCAACTTCAGCCATTCCTCACGCCCCTTCTCGTTCATCAGTGCAAATGCCTCTACCATCGCGTTCACAGGCTGGTAGTTGTTCTCATCCGCCTGGTTGTTTAATCTCTCCACATAGCCGAACGGGGAATCTTTCCCTACCAGTGGAAGGCATCTGAATTGCTTCGCTGGTCTCAATCGGTTTAAACTGTTCATGCGTTAGTTTCTCCACTGAATACGACACGCCACGACGCCCGGAGCTGCACACTCGCGGGCGTCACTTTTTTTGGCTTTTCTTACGGCTAAACAGCGCGACAATCGCGCGGATCTCTTCTTCACGCGCTGCCAGATGACGGCGGTGGTATTCATTGATTTCTTCAGCTTCATGACGTTCGATTACTCCATCTTCGAGAGCTCTCTGGATCACGGTATCAACACGTCCACGCGCTGCTGACGTTCTCATGGCACGATCAAACAGGTCGACACGATCAAGGTCTTCAAGTTGAGGAACGTCCACCAGCAGCGCACCACGGCGACGGGCAAAGTAATCCGCCAGGAGGGACGTATTCGAGATGTCTTCCATCGCCTCCAGCTCGTTCACTTCGAAGAAACGGCAGCCGTTCTTCTCATACAGGTTGTTGTTGAACTGCGTTACTGACATGCCAAGAGCACCGGCCATAGCCTCACGGCCTCCTGGATACGCTTTGCACATCGCTTTAACTACTTCTTTCAGGCTTGGCTCTACCATGTTGTTTTTCCTTTGGTAGTTAAAATTAAGCAGCGTTTTGATTAGGCTTAGCGTAAAGGGTTGGATCAACTTTCAGCTTTTCAGCAGTCAGTGCCTGAATCTCGAATGCCCTGCCCTTTGGGATTACTTCACCCCACCCAGATACTGATGCATGGGAAATCCCTAAAGCCTTGGCTACGTTCCCCACGCTGCCGAAGTAAGAAACCACATCATCTTTTTTCATTTTTGCCTCAAATGTAAGGGAAACACACACCATGATAGTAGGATATCTTACATTTAAAGGTCAAGGATTCCTACATCATAAAATGGTAGGATTGCCTACATGAAAATGAATGAACGCATCCGCGCAAGACGCAAAGAGCTAAAGCTCACCCAGGCTGTTCTCGCCAAGTTGGTTGGTGTAAACCGAGTAACAGTCACAGGATGGGAGTCTGGTGATTATGAACCTGGAGGATCTAACCTACAGGGGCTGGCGGCTGCCTTAAAAACTAACCCTCAGTGGATTATTACCGGACAAGGTGATCCAGACTGTGACGAAATTCTTTACAAGCCGACTGAGAAATTTGGAGTAAAGAAAATTCCTATCCTATCTTGGGTTCAAGCTGGGGAATGGACAGAAAGTGGTGCTCCCATTACTGAGGACGATATTTCCGAATGGATATTCACCACTGCCAACTTATCTGATGAAGGTTTTGCATTACGTGTTCGTGGCGACTCTATGACAAACCCGAATGGAGCACCAAGTATTCCTGAAGGCTCCTTTGTTGTGGTGGACCCCGATTACGGCAGCCCACAAGAAGTTAATGGCAAAATTGTTGTCGCTCAGATTGTTGGTTCTGCTGAGGCCACTCTCAAAAAGTTTGTTATTGATGGGCCATTAAAATACCTGGTACCGTTAAACCCTAACTACCGCGTAATGGAAGTCAATGGTAACTGCAAAATTGTCGGTGTGGTAAAACAAGTAGTAACTGACCTCTAATATCTTTCCCCTCTTAAGACCGACATTCGTGTCGGTTTTTTTTCATCCTTAATGTAAGTTTTCCTACTTTTAGTGTTGACACACCAAAGTAAGATATCCTACGTTTGAATCACACCACTGGTACTGACAGTTACCTGTGTTGGTGTGGTAGTAAGTAGTACGGCATATGGCACATGTGCCGCAGCGGTCCGGGGATTCCTTGCAAGACAATATCCAGATCCAGCGGGTAGCCAGAATGTGCAAGCCAGGCAAGTACGACGGCCAGAGACGTTTCACCAGCGTGGCGATCAGGTGTGACACCTCGGAAGAGACGAGGATGCAACTGAAAGAGCGCGGGCATGAAAAACTGTACCCTTCGACTACTGTAGTAACCAATCCCAATGGTGGCAGGCAAAGCATGGTGAAGGTGGACCGCTCTTTTTCAGTTGTGGTGAATGACGGGGCTGACCGTCAAACGGTTGAGAAAAGATAAGCAGGCGAAACGTTCTAAGCGAGCATACGGACTGATCAAACGCGGATGGAACGGGCGGTTACGATATTGAAACACCGCGCCACTGAGCTGAAGTTCAGCACCAGCCACCACAAACGAATCACGTTAGGAAGGTGGTAAACCGTAGTAACGGTACCAGATGCTGTGTGTAGTCTTGGCGGTCGGCAGTTTTGAATGTCCTTAATGTCGACCGCCCCTTTTTCACAACTGAAAGCGCGTTCAGCGTTCAACTTGAGAGGCCGTAGTCGTTAAATCAACTCAGGAGAACGCGCTCTCAATTGTGGAGAAGCTGACTGGCGGTGGCAGCCGCCCGTTTCACTAAGTGCTCTGGTTGGGTGCTTATTAAAACGAAACCCCATTATTTTTTGTCGCCAGTCGGCGAGGGATTCGTGCAACCAAAATTCAGCGCTGTGCAGAGCGCGTATAACACGGAGAAACTATCCATGACGAACACACAGAACGTCACCGAGTTACAACCACGCATGACCCGGGAGCAGCTGATCGACGCAGCGGGTAAGGCCGCCCCTCTCCTTCCGCCAGCTTATCGCGGAATTATGACCGAACTGGCTAACCGCCTGGACTATACAAGCGTAGCGCTTTGCGAAGCGATGGCGCAGCGTAAAGAACTGGCTCTTCAGAACGCTACTCTGCGTGAAGATGTCGCAAGCTGGGCCAAAGAGTGTGACCGCATTGTTGAACGCTACACGAAGACCAGAACCAATATGCATTTACTGGAAGCCCAGCGAGAATTGCGTGAGCTGTCACCCATCGTCATTTCCCAAAATAACGAGGTGGCTCTCTGATGGCTAACTCATTCAAGCAAATGACACGTGACGGGACCATCAAGCGCACCGACACCGGGATGTTTATCAGCCTTGATCAAATCCATGTGCGGGAAGGTTTCAACAAACGCGAAGATGATGAACGTACCCGCCAGGCAGATGATGACCTCTTCAACTACCTGATGAACGGTGGCTCCGTTCCCCCGCTGGAGGTTATCGCCCGTGATGAAGGTGGAGTGTGGGTTGTTGAAGGCCACCGTCGTCGTCGCTGCTATGCGCGTTGTGCAGAAGCTGGTAAGCCAGTAGACCGCATCCACATCATGCCGTTCAACGGTAACGATGTTCAGCGCCTGGCCCGCATCATGACCAGTAATAACCAGCTTCCGCTATCCGATATGGAACAGGCAGCTGTTATTCAGGAGCTACATAACGCCTTTAACCAGACCACCAGCGAGATAGCAAAGCTGGTGAATAAGTCTGTGGCCACCGTCGAAAAGCTGCTGCTCCTCAGCACGGCGAACCATGACGTTCAGCAGGAGGTTAAATCCGGTGCTGTTTCAGTCGATGTCGCGGTTGATCGCGTTATGGAGTATGGCGAACAGGCCGGGAAAGTACTCCAACACGATAAAGCTGTAGCGGCTGCACAGGGGAAAACGAAAGTTACCCGTAGCTCTATCGCGCCAGTGCTGAGCGTAAAGAACGCGCGCCGTTTCGTTGAGCTGATGGCTCAGGCCACGATCAGTGATGAAGGTGTCTTCACTCTTGAAGGCACTGCCCTAGCCGAGGCGCTGTCGATTATTGACGAACATAAAGCCATTGCTGAAGCACGTGAACTCTATCGCTTGTCACAACCAGTACCGACAACAGAAATTCGCGGACGATCTCTGTATGTGATGCTCGATGGTAAGGAAATTGGTCGGGCCTCACTGTATCGCGGTAAAACCGTTTGGCTGGACATGGATGACAAAACCATTGTCGCCAGCCAGTCAAAGGCTGTGGCCCACTTCGTTAAGCAACACAAATTGCAGCAGGAGCAAAATCATGACAGTCAATAAACCAATGACCGGTGAACAGCTGGATGAACTGATGACTATTGCTGTCAACATGCAACGAGATAGTGAAAAAGTGAGTGACCGCCCTGCTGCTATGTTCGCTTATGCAGTGCAGGTAGCTGTTTTGGAACTGCGTAATCTCCGTACTAACGTGGCGGCGCAGGTTGCGGATACTACGTCGCTTAAACACGCACAAGCCTAAATCAAGAACATTAATGGTTTATGAATAAATCAATCGGTTACTTACAACGTAATCCAATCGAAAAAAAATAGTAGATAAACTTCGTGAGGTAGATCGTTTATAGTGTTGCCCCCTAGCAAACACAATTTTGGGAGTGAAAAGATATGAACCAGAACCCCTTTTCAATATATGATTTTCTTGGCTACCTGATACCAGGAGGATTGTTTTTATATCTTCTATATTTTTGCGGGATCACTCTGGATTGGGATGTAATCATCCAACTAAAGAAAACTGCAATCGCACAGGAATCTTCTCTCAGTTTGTTGGGATATTCTTCAATTGTTATACTTGCATATATCATTGGCCATGCAATAGCAATATGCTCTGCTTTTCTAGTTGAAAAGTATATGAATGATACATTACAGTACCCTTCTATCTATCTTTTTTGGGAGTTAAATAATGATTTCAAAGACGAAGTCAAAAAAGATTACGGCAGAACAACTAAGTATCTAATAATTAAGACGATATTACTACCAGTATTTATTCTTGATAGAATTACTTTTTATAAACTGTACTCCCGAGAGCTTACAAAGGAGTTAGCTTCGCCGCTATGGAGCATGCTGGAAAAGTCTTATAAGAAGATTTTTTCAGTAGATTTATCTCAACTTAAAAATGGTTATGCCTTACAAGGTGATCTTTTTAGATTAGCCTACCATTACTCATATGAACACTCCTCCAACCATCAGCCTAAAATACAGAATTATGTAGCATTATATGGATTTTGCAGGAACGTGTGCTTGGTATTTTTATTGTTCTTTTGGGTAGCTTTCGTCAGACTTGTAATTAATACCCTAACAGACGAAATGTTTGGATTTAACATATTATCAACTTTATCTATGCTACTGATGACATATGTTTTCTATTGTGGGTTCGTAAAATTCTACAGAAGATTCACCTTAGAAGTATTCATGGCATTCAGCGTTTTAAAAACTGATTGATATTTTGCCGGGTGCAGCCGGTTAAGTGGAGAGCTATACGATGAGCGGACAAAGCCAACGTTTTCTTACCCCTGATGACCTCTATCAACTTACTGGTTATCGCCGCCCTTCCCTTCAGTGCAGAGCGCTGAAAGAAAGCGGTGTATTTTTTGTACCACGTAAAGATGGCAGGCCGGGAACTACATGGGATCATGTAACTAATCCAGCTGGCCTGAAGCAGGTAGACAACAATCCAGAGGAAGAAGAACCAAACTTTAAGGACATGTAATGCCTAGAATCCGCAAAAACCCGGAAGATAACTGGATGCCGCCCCGCGTTCGCCGGGGCAAATCAGCCTATGAGTTCAGAACGCCAGACGGCAGAACTGTGAGATTGTGCAATCGCGATCTTACTAAGTCTCAGGTCTGGGCTGCCTATGAAAACTTCATCAACGATATCAGGGCAGGTTCCAACTTTCACGCACTTTGTGAAGAGTTCTTTAACTCGGGCGACTTTCATGAACTGGCCACCGAAACCAGAAAGGACTACAGAAAATATGGTTCAAAAGTAAATGTTGTTTTCGGGAAGATGAAGCCAGACAACATTAAGCCTGAGCATATCAGGAAGTATATGGATAAGAGAGGTGTTAAAAGCAGGGTTCAGGCGAACCGAGAGAAAGCGTTTATGTCGAGGGTGTTCAGGTGGGCATATGAGCGTGGCAAGGTGAAGATGAATCCATGCCATGGTGTGAAGCAATTTAAGGAGCAGGCGCGCACACGGTACGTCACGGACAAAGAATATGATGCTCTATTCAGCGTTTCGTCATTACCAGTGAAGATTGCCATGGAGTTGGCGTATTTATGCTGCGCACGTCAAGGTGACATTCTTGATCTTAAAAAGAGTCAGATACTTGATGAAGGCATTTTAATTCAGCAAAGCAAGACGGCAGTGAGTCAGATTAAGGCCTGGACAGCACGCCTATCGAAAGCGATTACCTTGGCCGATTCCCTTCCGTTAAATAGTGGCATGGTAAGTCTGTACGTTATCCACCAGCAGTCAGGGTCTCGTTACACACGAGATGCATTTAATGCGCAGTGGATGAAAGCTAAAAAGTTAGCTGCTGAAAAATTTTCTGAGCTTGAGTTTAACTTCACGTTCCATGATCTGAAAGCTAAAGGGATATCCGATCTGAAAGGAACACTTCACGAGAAGCAGGAAATTTCAGGGCATAAAAATGCATCACAAACGGCGAGATATAACCGAAAAATTTCTGTAGTACCGGTGGTCGGGGGGCAGTAATGCCCTCCTCAAATACACATAAGAACCAAGACTCTTCAGATAATCATTCTCATTCTAATAATCAGATCCAGTTATCATCTTCAAAATCGAGGAAGGGTGCTCTTACTTGTATTTTTCAAACTTGAAGACGCGAAACATCTTATAAACCAGGATCAGCTACATCGTCGATGAACTGTCGAGCTTTGTCATTAAAGCCTACCGCAGAAAAAACAATTGTTAAGCTACCGTCACGGATGGTGACTGTTTGACGGCGCATGAATTCACCAATTAGGTGATTTATTCCTGCTTGTGTATAAGCGTACCAATACATTCCCATAGATGGGTCGCAGTTCTGCCACCAACGCAATTTAGTTCCATTAACATACATGCTTGACGAACTGCCAGAAGCTTTACATTCGATACCGTTACGAGGCAACAGGTAGGCATTCACATCACCTTTCATAGACTTTGAAAGAAGCATATACCAATAGCCATCATCTGACATGACTGTTGGTTCACCACGTTTATTGATGTACCAGCCTTCAGCATGGACTGGATTGAGAATACAACAAAGGAACAAAACTACTGAAGTAAAGGCACGCATTTAAAATTCTCCTTAAATTTTATGCTTAGAGAGATATTTTACTTGTATGAATATCGAGTTCGGCTTCTCGTTAAATTACACGTATACCATCATAGAGCAAGAACGAATAACCTGAAGTAAAATTTAACTTGTACTTAGGTACTTCACCGTAAAAAAATTCTCGAATGGCGAAACGTAATGGCGAAAGAATGGTGAATGGCGAAAATTAGGCAATAAAAAACCACCTTTCGGTGGTTTATACGACACTGCTTATCATTGATTTTATTCTAGTTTTCCCATGGTAGCCGGAGTGGGACTTGAACCCACACAGCGCGAACGCCGAGGGATTTTAAATCCCTTGTGTCTACCGATTCCACCATCCGGCCAGGGAAGAAAGTGGAGGCGCGTTCCGGAGTCGAACCGGACTAGACGGATTTGCAATCCGCTACATAACCGCTTTGCTAACGCGCCTTAAATCTGTTGTCTTTCGACCTGCACCCGCAAACTGCCGATGCTTTAATCTGGAGCGGGAAACGAGACTCGAACTCGCGACCCCGACCTTGGCAAGGTCGTGCTCTACCAACTGAGCTATTCCCGCATGTCATCAAGTAACTATTTAACGACTTCCTAACCACTTGATTTCATTATCGTCCGGCTAACTGTGCCGCCGTTCGATGCGTTGCATTCTACTGATATGACGTTATGAGTCAACGTTATTTTTTGCATCTCAGGATCGTTTGCTGAAAATTAAGCCGAAACGATCACTGTTCAAGCAAATCACCGCGCGCAGCGTTCAAATATTGCAGCATTGACCACAATGTCAGCACCGCCGCAACCCACAGCAGACCAATGCCGGCCCACTCAACCCAGGCATTCGGACGCCACAGCATCCACACCAGCGCCGCCATCTGCGCAGTGGTTTTAACTTTCCCAATCCAGGACACCGCCACGCTGCTGCGTTTACCCAGCTCCGCCATCCACTCGCGCAGGGCAGAGATAATAATCTCACGTCCAATCATGGTCGCGGCAGGCAGCGTCACCCACCAGGTATGATAATGTTCCGCCACCAGCACCATCGCGATTGCTACCATCACCTTATCCGCAACCGGATCGAGGAACGCGCCAAAGCGGGTGCTCTGGTTCCAGCGACGCGCCAGATAACCGTCAAACCAGTCCGTCACGGCAGCGATCAGGAAAATAAGCGCACAGGCAAAAGGCGCCCAGACGACCGGCAGGTAAAATGCCAGGACGAAGAACGGAATGAGCACAACGCGAAAGAGAGTGAGCAACGTAGGGATATTAAATCGCATGATGACGGTAACTGTCTGTTGTCAGTAAAATTTAGCTCTATGTTGCTACAGAGCCCTCAATGTTTCAACGAGTAGTAGATCTTTTCTGCCAGCCCTTGCGAAATACCCGGCACTTTTGCAATTTCTTCCATACTGGCGTTGAGTAATCCTTGCAATCCGCCCATATACTTCAACAGCATCTGGCGACGTTTTGGCCCGACGCCTTCAATCGTCTCAAGGGTACTGGTATTTTTCACTTTCGCCCGTTTTTTACGGTGCCCGCTGATGGCATGATCGTGCGACTCATCGCGAATATGCTGGATCACGTGCAGCGCAGGGGAATCCGGCGGCAGGCTAAAGCCCTCGCCTTCCGGCTCAAAGAACAGCGTTTCCAGGCCAGCCTTACGATCTGCCCCCTTCGCTACCCCTAGCAGCAGCGGATGGTTCTTGTCCCACTCTACGTCGAGCGATTCGAATACCGCCTTCGCCTGCCCCAACTGCCCTTTCCCGCCGTCGATAAGGATAACGTCCGGGATTTTGCTCTCTTCAATCGCTTTACCATAGCGACGGCGCAGCACCTGGTTCATGGCGGCATAATCATCACCGGGCGTAATGCCGGTGATGTTATAGCGACGATACTCTGCCCGCAGGGGGCCATTCGCATCAAAGACCACACACGACGCCACGGTCTGCTCACCCATCGTATGGCTGATGTCGAAGCATTCCATGCGTTTCACTTCCGGCAGCTTAAGCAGCGTAGCAAGGGCGGTTAAACGCTGGCTGACGGTCGACTGCTGGGACAGTTTGGTGGTCAGCGCCGTGGCGGCATTGGTTCGTGCCAGCTTCAGATAACGTGCGCGATCGCCCCGCGGTTTCGTCTGGACATTCACCCGGCGGCCTGCCAGCTCTGAAAGCGAATCTGCCAGCAGGGTTTTATCGTCGAGCGTGAAGTCTAGAAGGATCTCCGAGGGCAGCGTACGCATCTGGCTGCCCTGCAAATAAAACTGGCCGACAAAAGTCTCCACCACTTCACCCAGCTCAGTGCCGCCCGGCACTTTCGGGAAGTAGCTGCGGCTGCCGAGCACTTTGCCCTGACGAATAAACAGCACGTGAACACAGGCCAGACCGGCGTCAAAGGCTACGCCGATAACATCGAGGTCGTCGCCCGTATTAGAAACAAACTGCTTCTCGGTCACCCTGCGCACCGCCTGGATCTGGTCGCGGATGCGTGCGGCCTCTTCAAATTCCAGCGCCGCGCTGGCTTTTTCCATACGAGTAATCAGTTGCGTCAGCACCTGATCGTCTTTCCCGGCTAAAAACAGGCGGACATATTCCACCTGCTGCGCGTACTCTTCTTCGCTTACCAGCCCTTCAACGCACGGCCCCAGGCAGCGGCCAATCTGATATTGCAGGCACGGCCGGGAACGGTTGCGGTAGACGCTGTTTTCACACTGGCGAACGGGGAAGATTTTTTGCAACAGCGCCAGCGTTTCGCGTACGGCATAACCGTTCGGGAAAGGGCCAAAGTATTCACCCTTCGCATGCTTAGCGCCACGATGCATCGCCAGGCGAGGATGGGTATCACCGCTCAGGAAAATAAACGGGTAGGACTTATCATCGCGCAGCAGGACGTTGTAGCGCGGCTGATACAGCTTGATATAGTTGTGCTCAAGCAGCAGCGCTTCCGTTTCCGTGTGCGTCACGGTGACATCAATGTTGTGGATGAGTGCGACCAGTGCTTCGGTTTTACGAGAGGCAAGATTGCTGCGGAAATAGCTGGAAAGGCGTTTTTTCAGATCTTTTGCCTTACCGACATAGATAACCGTACCGCCAGCGTCGTACATTCGGTAGACGCCCGGCTGGCTGGTGACGGTTTTCAGAAATGCTTTTGAATCGAACGCTTCACTCACTGACTTATTAACGACTCCGCATTGCACAAACCATGGCGAATGGCCAGGTGAGTCAGTTCGACATCACCGTGAATGTTCAATTTACTGAACATCCGATAGCGATAGCTGTTGACCGTTTTCGGGCTGAGATTCAACTGCTCTGAGATCTCATTCACCTTCTGACCTTTAGTGATCATCAGCATAATCTGCAATTCGCGCTCAGACAAACTGGCAAACGGAGATTCCGTTTTTTCCGGTTCAATCTGACTCAGAGCCATCTGTTGAGCAATATCAGAAGCGATGTAACGCTGCCCGGCGTATACGGTGCGAATCGCATTGACAACTTCCTGCGGCGCGGCGCCTTTACTGAGATACCCGGCAGCACCCGCCTGCATAACCCTGGCAGGCAGCGGATTTTCGGTATGGACGGTCAGCATGATAACTTTGGTATCAACGAACATGCGCGCGATTTTGCGCGTGGCTTCAAGCCCGCCAATACCGGGCATGTTCATATCCATCAGCACCACGTCTGCGGAGTTAGCGCGACACCATTTGACGGCATCTTCGCCACAGCACGCCTCGCCGGCAACTTTAATACCCTTTATATCTTCAAGAATGCGTCGTATCCCTGCGCGCACCAGTTCGTGGTCATCAACAAGAAGGACGTTGATCAAAGGAAATGTCTCCAGAATAGGGATAACGCTACTGACTGCTAATTGGGTTTATATTAACGGTTTTCCATGCAAGATTAAAACGCTAAAAAATCGGCTATACGATTCTGGTCTCGTTTTTGGAAATTAGGCTGTACAGCAAGTGGAAAGAAAACCCTTGTCCGCTGGGCTTTTACCGCTATTTTCTAGCATCGATATTCAAAAAGTTACTAAAACAGTTGTTAACCCAAACGAAAAAGAGCGCGCGATTTTTTGTAACAACAATTAACGAATGACGAACCGGGGATAAACATTTAATTGCCGCTAACATATTGGACAGAGTACCTTCATAATCCGCGTCGACCAATAATCGCGGCGCGACAAGTATAAAAAACAACCACTGCATTTTTTGCCATAGCTTGTGGTATACTCCGCCGCCTTAACTTTCATCGTCGCGCTCATGCGCTGTTTTATAATGAGGAAAATAAATGAGCACACCTGAATTTGCCACTGCCGAGAATAACCAGGAACTGGCACAGGAAGTAAACTGCCTGAAGTCGCTGCTGACGCTTATGCTACAGGCGATGGGCCAGGCTGATGCTGGTCGTGTGATCATTAAAATGGAAAAACAGATCGCGCAGATGGAAGACCAGGCGGAATCCGCTGTTTTTGCCAATACGGTTAAGCAAATTAAACAAGCCTACCGCCAGTAACAAAAACGGCTGGATGCAAAGCATTCAGCCGTTTTCTCGTCTGACACGCAGAACGTGATATCAGTCAGATAAGTCCCGTCGCCGCGGCATAACACGCTATCTGGATCTTATTCGGTGCGTTGAATTTCTTCTGCATATTCTTCTGGTGGAAATTGACGGTATTTTCCGAGATGGAAAGAATGATGGCGATTTCTGCCGACGTCTTCCCTTCTGCGGTCCACTTCAGAATTTCCCGTTCACGCTTGCTGAATTTCATTTCAGGCGGCATCACCGTCTCATGTTCAAAGCGCAACAGCGTAGTGAGCGCCATCTGGACCAGCATTTGTAAACGCAGCTCAACTTCTTCACTGGATATCGAGTGTGCCTGTAAGCTGGTACATGACACGGAAAGGAAACCGAGCGCATGATTTGGCATCATCAGACACTGCGTTATTCCCTTGCGTAAACCGTGATCCCGCGCGCCGTCCCATAATTGCTGGGCATCCGTGAATAATTCATCCGTCCAGGGCAAATGTCCCTGAATGAAATTCTCCGGCTTCAGTACCGGGTCAATGGCGAAATAATTCTCGGACTGATATTGCGCCATCCATTGTTGCGGATAACTGGAATGGACGGATGTTCGCGGGCGGGTAAATGGCACAGGGTGTCGAACACAAAGCGCATAATAATCGAATTCAAGCGCCTGCGTTTGTCGCTGAAGTTCCTGATATACCTCGTCAGCACAGGTCATTTGCTGAAACCGGAGGACGCATTCCCGTCGCCAGGTGAAAAAGTCTATATCCCTCATACTTGCCGAATGAAGCCTCTGATAAAGATAATCATTATTATGGTGAATATAACCTAACACATTTAGCATGATTATTTATATAAAATATCGGTCACAGGCAGATTATCTTTAATTTGGCGATGGCTTATCCACTTCAGGCGGAATAAAAAAGCAACAGAACGGAGTTTAAGGGAGGATTATTTGCTCCAGAAGCGGCATCTGGAGCAAATTGAACGCTAAAATGCTACTGCATTAAGAATTTTTCAAGGAACTGACGGGTACGGGGCTGCTGCGGATTGGCAAACAGCGCTTTAGCTGGCCCCTGCTCAACTATTCTCCCCTGATCCATGAAAATAGCCCGATCGGCAACGTCGCGGGCGAAGCTCATTTCATGCGTCACAATCACCATCGTGCGTTTCTCCTGCGCCAGCTGTCGGATGGTGTTCAGCACTTCCCCGACCAGCTCAGGATCGAGCGCGGATGTGGGTTCGTCAAACAGGATCACATCCGGGCGCATCGCCAGCGCGCGTGCAATAGCGACACGCTGCTGCTGCCCGCCAGATAAGCGACGCGGATAGCTCGTCTCCTTCCCTGCCAGGCCAACCTTCGCCAGCAGCTCGCGGGCGCGGACCGTGGCGTCTTCCTTAGGTTCCCCCTTGACGATGACCGGCCCTTCAATAATGTTTTCCAGCACCGTGCGGTGCGGGAAGAGATTAAAGCTCTGGAACACGAAGCCGACATGCTGGCGCAGGCGGCGAATCAGCCCTTTTTGCTGGCTGATGGGTTTCCCGGTATCAATGGTGATATCACCCACGCGGATCGTCCCGCCTTCGGGCTGCTCCAGTAAATTGATGCTGCGCAGCAGCGTGGTTTTGCCTGACCCGCTCGGGCCGATAATTGCCACCACTTCGCCCTGCTCAACCTCAAGATCAATGCCATGCAGCACCGTTTGCCCGTGGAATTTTTTCACCAGGTTTTTGACGTCAATTGCACTCATTTTGGATCACGCTCCTGGCGGTTAAGCTGGTTTTCAAAATAGTTTTGCAGAGCGGACAGCACCGTCGCCATCACCCAGTAAATCAGCGAGGCCGCCAGATACATAGTAAACACTTCCAGCGTACGCGAGGTGATCAGCTGCGCCTGACGGAACAGCTCCGGCACCTGAATGGTCGCCGCAAGGGAGGTGTCTTTCACCAGGCTGATAAAGCTGTTGCTCAGCGGCGGCAGCGCCACGCGCGCCGCCTGGGGCAGGATCGCCCGGCGCAGCGTCTGCCACGGGGTCATCCCGATACTGGCCGCCGCTTCCCACTGCCCTTTATCGATGGAGGAGATCGCCGCACGCAGCGTTTCAGAGGTGTACGCCGCTGTATTCAGCGACAGGCCAATCATCGCCGCCGGGATCGGATCCAGCTCAATACCGAACTGTGGCAGCCCGTAGTAAATCATAAACAGCTGGGCGATAAGCGGCGTTCCGCGGAACACGGAGATGTAAAACCGCGCCAGCCATCGCACCGGCCAGATGTTGGACATGCGCATCAGTGCCAGCACAAACCCGAGCACCAGCCCGAAGAACATCCCGCCGATACTTAGCTGTAAAGTAAACACCGCGCCTTTAAGCAAGAACGGCAGCGAATCAATAACCAGTTGAATACTTTCTTGCATTATTATTTTTCTACCTGATTTTTAGACATGAGGATGATAGGCAAACAGCGCAGGCGCTCCGCCAGTATGAACAAACAAAATAGGTCCTTCATCCTTAAAGCGCTTCCGGGCGATGCCGTCGATCAGGCCCGCCATTGCCTTACCGGTATAGACCGGGTCAAGCAGAATACCTTCGAGACGGGCCAGCAGCTTAACGGCCTCCATCCCTTCATCATTGGGGGTGCCATAGCCCGGCGCGAAATAGTCATCCCACAGCAATATTTCCGCCTTCGCCTGAAGCGCAAGCTGTTCAGCCACCGCCTGTTGCAGGGTGACGACTTTCGGCTTTTGGTCCGCAACGCTTCTGGAAACCGTCACGCCAATCAGCTCGACCTCCGGCATCAGCTGCTCAAGCCCGACCGCTAAACCGGCATGGGTCCCCGCACTGCCGGACGCCACCACCACCGAGGATAAACTTACCGCGCCTTCGCACTGCTGAGCGATTTCCAGCGCGCTCTCAACATAGCCGAGGGCACCCAACGCATTCGAGCCGCCAACCGGGATCACGTACGGACGAAAACCCTGCGCTTCCAGACGCGTCGCCAGCTCGTCGAGCTGTGCTGTCGGGTCGGTCAACGCGTCGACCATTTCAACCTGCACGTTGAACAGATCCAGCAGCAGACGGTTACCGTTAGTCAGGTAATTCTCTGCCTGCGTCCCGATCGGGTTCTCCAGCAGGGCTACGCAGTGGAGTCCCAGCTTCGCCGCCACTGCCGCCGTCTGGCGAACGTGGTTAGACTGAATTGCCCCGGCGGTGATCAGCGTATCCGCCCCCTCGCGCAGGGCATCGGCGGCGAGAAATTCCAGCTTGCGCAGCTTATTTCCGCCCATCGCCATGGGCGTCACATCGTCACGCTTAATGAAAATATCGCGCCCCAGATAGTCAGAAAATCGCGGCAGATACTCCAGCGGCGTGGGTGCGCCGATAAATTCCAGACGGGGAAAGCGCGTTAAATTCTGTAGTGACATGGTTCCTCCGGTCACGCAAACAATTGTTATTTCATTATGCACGCAGACGCGCGAGAAATAAAAAAGGCGCTTTTAAAAGCGCCTTTTTTTGTCAGTCTGAGACTTATTTCGTCACGTCTGCGCCGAACCACTTCTCAGAAAGCGCCTTCAGGCTACCGTCTTTCTGCATCTCAGCAATGGCGCCATCGATGGCTTTCAGCAGATCCTCGTTACCCTTACGCACCGCCACGCCGGACTCCTGACGGGAGAACGCATCACCCGCGACAGCCAGGGTATTGTTGGTTTTCTTCACCAGATCCAGCGCTGCCAGGCGGTCCACCAGAATGGCGTCGATACGGCCTACGCGCAGATCCTGGTATTTCGTCGGGTCATCATCGTAGGTACGGATGTCCACGCCCTGCACGTTCTGGCGCAGCCACTCTTCGTAGTTGGTGCCCAGACCGACGCCGACTTTCTTACCTTTCAGATCCGCTGCGGACTTGATGCTGCCTTCGTTACCTTTCTTCACCAGCGCCTGAATACCGGACACGGTGTACGGCGTGGAGAAGTCATACTTCTTCTTACGTTCGTCAGAAATGGTTACCTGGTTAATCACCACGTCAATACGTTTGGAATCCAGTGACGCCAGCATCCCATCCCATTTGGTGGGTTTCAGGGAGGCTTTAACGCCGAGGTGTTTTGCCAGCTCCTGCGCAAACTCCACTTCAAAACCGGTCAGTTTACCGTCGTCACCCTGGAAGCTGAACGGAGGATAGGTTCCTTCCAGCCCAACCAGCAGCGTGCCGCGCTCTTTAACTTTGTTGAGCAGATTCTCTGCCGCGAACGTTTTCACGCTCATCCCCGCGACC
Source organism: Enterobacter cloacae complex sp. CDL013 (assembly GCF_049238805.1). NCBI lineage: Bacteria > Pseudomonadati > Pseudomonadota > Gammaproteobacteria > Enterobacterales > Enterobacteriaceae > Enterobacter > Enterobacter cloacae complex sp. CDL013. The sequence continues at coordinate 378,219 of NZ_JBMKGT010000006.1, forward strand.
AGCGCAACGGCCATCATCCCCATCAGCGCCTGACGACCCAGAAGTGCTAATTTCATAAGTACTCCGATACAGTGGAATTTTTGAGTAGTGTAGAGAAATCGCCTGCAACGTCAAAGGCGGCTGCGCTACATCTTATTCTTTTTTAATATATATCAGAAGTTGTTCCGGCGCGGACTTTCTGCTTTATGACGCCCGGCATCTGGACTTTATATTGTGCATACTTTCGCAGCGCGATGCGGTAATTGTTGGTACTGGTGGCGGGCAGCCAGGGCTCCAGATTTTCATCCAGGTATCCGGTCGTCAGCAGATCGCGGGAGATATTTTGCATGGTCAAATGCTGACCCAGGCGGCGCAGGCGAACCACGTATTCACGCACGGTGCCGTGACTCATCTCGGTTTGTTCAAACAGGAACTGCTTGAAGCCGATAATATCGAAGAAGTCGCTTTGCTCTTTGCAATGGAGATCGCCACAGAAACGGCAAAGCGCTACCCACTCTTTTTGCTCTTCAAGCCAGGCGGCTTCATCCATCAGCGTATAGAGGCGGGAAATCGCAATCTTATTCACGATTTCACCGCGACGAACCAGCGTGATGCGGTCGAGTAATTTTTTACAGTGGGCGCAATGCGTCTGGCTGTGTTTAAAGTCTTTCAGGTAGCGGCTTAAAGGCCGTCTTTTAGATTGCTGCACCGTCATGATAACTCCTGGTTGTCAATACGTTGTGCGGCATTTCCAAGGCGAATGACTCACCTATAACTTACCCAGTTTTGTGCGCAGGCGTTTAATGGCCTGGCTGTGCAGCTGGCTCACCCGTGACTCGCCCACCTCCAGCACGGCGCCAATCTCTTTGAGATTGAGCTCTTCCTGGTAATAGAGGGTTAACACCAGTTGCTCACGTTCCGGTAAAGCTTCAATCGCTTCCATCACGCGCTGGCGTAAATTCCCTTCCAGTAAGTGGTGTAACGGGTTTTCTTGCTGATGTTCATCCGTCACCAGCTCGATGCTATCGCCATGCTCTTCGCGCCACTCATCATAAGAGAAGAGTTGGCTGTTATTGGTATCGAGCAACATCTGACGATATTCTTCAACAGGAATGCCCAGACGTTCCGCCACTTCGGTTTCCGTCGCGTTGCGCCCCAGCTCCTGTTCCAGCTGCCCCATCGCATGCGCCACTTCGCGCGCGTTGCGGCGGACGCTGCGCGGCACCCAGTCGCGGCTGCGCAGCTCGTCCAGCATCGCACCACGAATACGCTGCACTGCGTAAGTCGTAAATGCCGTTCCTTGCAGAGCGTCGTACCGGTCAACTGCATTCAATAACCCGATACCGCCCGCCTGTAGCAGATCGTCCAGTTCCACGCTCGCCGGCAAACGCACCTGGAGGCGCAATGCTTCGTGACGCACCAGCGGAACATAACGCTGCCACAGCGAGTGTTTATCCATTACACCTTCAGCGGTATAGAGTGAATTCACGATAAACAGCCCTGCGTTAGTTGAGTTATCGGCATGATTATCCGATTCTGGAGGGGTTTTAATCGGGTGAATAGTGGGTGAAATGAGGGGTTATTTGGGGGGTTACGCTTGTGCGTGGATAGAAAAAACCCCGCCGAAGCGGGGTTTAAGCGTAATCAGGCGATTAACCTTGCAGCAGAGACAGAACCTGCTGAGGAACCTGGTTAGCCTTGGCCAACACGGAGTTACCGGCCTGCTGGATGATCTGCGCTTTAGACATATTTGACACTTCGGTCGCATAGTCGGCGTCCTGAATACGGGACTGCGCTTCAGACAGGTTGGTGGTGGTGTTGTTCAGGTTGGTGACAGCAGAACCCAGGCGGTTTTGGATGGCACCTAAAGAAGAACGGAACTTATCGATGGAGCTGATAGCATCGTCCAATGCTTTCAGTGGATCGGTAGTAGTAGCAGCTTTAGTCGCTGCGTCGGTAGTGAATTTACCTGCTGCGTCAGTGTAAACAGCTTTTCCAGAACCATTGGTCACGCTGCCATCAGTTTGCAGGAAGTAATCAACGGTATTGGTAGTAGTCAGAGTACCATCAGTCGCTGTATAAGTAGCCGCGCCCCCAGTGGTAACAACGCCAGTTGCGCTAATAGAAATATCGTCAGTACCATCAGCGTCATTATCTACATTGAGAGCAGTACCTTTAGCAGCGGATTGCAGAGCATCAGCGCTGATACGAACGTTGCTCAGTGTAATTGTACCTGATTGAGAACCTGTTGCTGCGTCAGCAGAACCCGCCAGAGCGATAGTTGCGCCATCAGCCGTAGTAATTGAAACACCCACTGCACCTGTAGCGTCATGGTTTTTAGTCAGACCATCAAGCGTTGCCGCGGCAACTGTACCGGCGCTGTTTTGAGTCAAGTTACCTGTTGAATCGATAAACAGTGCTGAACCATCTTTAGCAGTAATTTTACCATCACTCGCCAGCACAACATCAACAGAAGTACCACCAATCTTAACGCTCAGGTTAGCAGTATCCCCTGCTTTCGGCGTCAGGAAGGATTGCAGTGCAGCGCTATTGCTGTCACCAGCTGCCGCACCAGCAGCGATGGTCGCCCCGAAGCTGAAATCATTTGTTGCTTTGTTGTAGGTATAGTTAGTCGCTGTCGCTGTCCCAAAACCATTAGAAATTGTGGCATCGACAATTGCACCATCAGACAGATTTGCAAATACGTTTGCAGCAGTGGCTTTATTCAGACCTGCGTCTACAGTGTATTTGGTTACACCGGCAGCATCGGTGGATGGTGTTGTACCTGCTGTAGCTGCTGCCGCTGCCAGTTCATCCTTGGTAGCAGCAGTGTTTGCCACAGAGCCCTGACCATTAACGTTAAAACCGGTCAGACCAAGAGTTTTAGAGTCGATTTGTTTCAGGTCGATAGTGATGGTCTGGCCATCGTTCGCTCCAACCTGAATTTTCATGGAACCGTCTTTAGCCAGCACATTAACACCGTTAAACTGAGTCTGACCAGACACGCGGTCAATTTCGTCCAGACGGGATTTGATTTCATCCTGAATTGAGTCCAGATCAGACTTAGAGTTAGTACCAGTAGAAGACTGAACGGTCAGCTCACGAATACGCTGTAAGTTGTTGTTGATTTCAGACAGTGCGCCTTCAGTAGTCTGTGCAACAGAGATGCCGTCGTTAGCGTTACGTGCAGCCTGAGTCAGACCTTTGATGTTGGAGGTGAAGCGGTTAGCAATCGCCTGGCCTGCTGCGTCATCTTTTGCGCTGTTGATACGCAGACCGGATGACAGACGCTCAATGGCAGTAGACATTGAAGACTGGTTCTTGTTGATGTTGTTCTGAGTGATCAGCGAGAGGCTGTTGGTATTAATGACTTGTGCCATGATTTCGTTTCCTGTTGTTCATCAAATCTGTGGATTAGATTTGGGTTTCCACCCTTCGGCTTCATCGCCGTCAAAGGTGTTATCGTCTGGTCCAAAACAACCTTTAGATTTTTTTTCAGGATCGCATCATTTTTTTAGCCACAGAAATACTCTTCTCTATTAGCGCTATTCTCGCCATTAAAAAAAAGAATCTAACCGTAAACTTTCCTGAGTTGAGGCCGATAACCCCACTATTCGTTCTACGTGTCGTTACATTAAGGAATAAATATGGCAAGTATTTCTACGTTGGGAGTCGGATCAGGTTTGCAGTTAGGCGACATTCTGGACAGTCTGACCGCTGCACAAAAAGCACAGCTGACGCCGATCTCTAAGCAGCAAACTTCCTATACAGCAAAACTTAGTGCCTACGGCACGCTGAAAAGTGCATTGGAATCCTTCCAGACGGCAAATACTGCACTTAGCAAAGCCGATCTGTTTACAGCGACTACCACCGCCAGCAGCAGCACAGCCTTCAGTGCCACAACCAGCGGCAGCGCGATTGCGGGTAAATACACCATTAACGTATCGCAGCTTGCGCAGGCGCAAACCCTGACAACAGCTAAAACGCAAAGTGATAATAAAACGGCGATTGCGACAGCGGACAGCACCATCACCATTCAGCAAGGTGGTGACAAGAAACCTGTCACTATTAATATCAGTGCGGAAAACTCATCTCTGAGTGGTATCCGAGATGCGATCAACAAAGCGGATGCTGGCGTAAGTGCCAGTATTATTAACGTCGGTAATGGTGAGTATCGTCTGTCCATTACGTCGAAAGATACCGGTAAAGACAATGCCATGACTATTAGTGTCAGCGGCGATACGGCACTTCAGTCCTTCATGGGCTACAACGGTAATAGCGCAGATACCGCTAACGGCATGATGGAAAGCGTTACGGCCCAAAATGCGCTATTGAAAGTTAATAACGTTGATATTGAAAACAGCAGCAATACAATCAGTGATGCGCTGGAAGATATCACTCTCAACCTGAACGACGTGACAACCGGTAATCAGACCTTAACGATCACTACCGATAACACTAAAGCGACCAAAGCGATAAACGACTGGGTGACGGCGTATAACTCCCTGCAAGATACTTTCAGCAGCCTCACAAAATATACTGCTGTGGACGCGGGTTCAGACGCTCAGAATACCAGCAACGGCGCGTTATTAGGCGACAGTACGCTACGCACTATTCAGACTCAGTTGAGAAGCGTGCTGAATAACCCTCACACCAGTTCCAATATCAAGACCCTTGCTCAAGCTGGCATCACTACCGACCCAAGCACCGGTAAACTGGAAGTGGATGATGACAAGCTTAGCGCGGCAATGAAAAACAGCGCGGCTGGTATCAAAGACCTGCTGATCGGTGACGGGAAAACATCCGGTATCACCACCACCGTTGGAACAAACCTTACAGGTTGGCTCTCCAGCACCGGCATCATTCAGGCTGCCAAAGATGGCGTCAGTAAAACCCTGAACAATTTAACTAAGCAATATAACGCGGCCAGCGAGCGTATCGACACCATGGTAGCGCGTTATAAAGAACAGTTTACGCAATTAGACGTCATGATGAACTCGCTGAACTCTACCAGCAGTTACCTGACGCAGCAGTTCGAAAATACGTCCAGCAACAAGTAGTAAACGCTAATCAGACCCTAGGGGGATAACATGTACGGCGCAAAAGGCACGCAAGCCTACGCAAAGATAGAAGTTGAAAGCGCGGTGATGAGCGCCAGCCAGCAGCAGCTGGTTATCATGCTATTTGATGGAGCCCTCAGCGCACTGGTACGGGCACGTCTGTTCCTTGCAGACGGTAATATCCAGGCAAAAGGGCTGGCGCTCTCCAAAGCGATTAATATCATCGAAAATGGCCTGAAGGTCGGATTGGATGAAGAGAGTAAAGACGAGTTAACACAAAACCTGATCGCTCTCTATGCCTATATGGTTCGTCGCCTGCTTCAGGCCAACCTTCGCAATGATGCCAGTGCCATCGAAGAGGTGGAAAATTTACTGCGCAATATTGCGGATGGCTGGAAGGAGGCAGCAGGTATACCAACTCTTGTCCAGGACGCCGTCTAATGAGTAACGCACCGCAACTTTATGCCCTTTATCAGCAACTCCTTGAGCAGAGCCAGTTGATGTTGCGACTGGCCCGGCAGGGACTATGGGATGATCTGATCATCTGTGAAACCGACTATGTTAATGCGGTGCACTCACTGGCTCGTCTCACTCAGGAAAGTGAACCTTCGACGCAGATTCAGGAGCAGCTTCGCCCGACGCTGCGGGTGATCCTGGACAACGAAGGCCAGGTAAAAACGTTGCTGCAAGCCAGAATGGATGAGCTGGCGAAGCTGGTCGGGCAATATTCCATCCAGAAAACCGTTCTCTCCACCTACGGTAACCAGGGCGGTCATGTCCTGGTTCCGCAAAGTAATAGCGATATCAATTAGCCATTTAACTGGCGGGCAAACGTTAACCGTTTCGTTCGCCAGGCATTTCTGCCAAACCTGCTCCATACTTGAGTTTCGCGACCTCATGGAGATGGTGCATGCGCAACCCAACACTTTTACAATGTTTTCACTGGTACTACCCCACCGGCGGTGAACTGTGGCGAGAAGTCACGGCATTAGCCCCCAATCTGAACGAAATCGGCATCAATATGGTCTGGTTACCGCCGGCCTACAAAGGGGCATCCGGCGGCTATTCCGTCGGGTATGACTCTTATGACCTTTTCGACCTCGGTGAGTTTGACCAGAAAGGCAGCGTCGCCACCAAATACGGCGATAAAGCCCAGTTGCTGGAGGCCATCAACGCCTTAAAAAGTAACCAGATTGCGGTGCTTCTGGACGTGGTGGTCAACCACAAAATGGGGGCCGATGAGAAGGAACCCGTCCGCGTGCAGCGCGTGGATGCGCAGGATCGCACCCAAATCAGCGATGAGATCATCGAATGCGAAGCCTGGACGCGCTACACCTTTCCCGTTCGGGCCGGCCAGTATTCGCAGTTCATCTGGGATTACAAATGCTTTAGCGGTATCGACCACATTGAAAACCCCAATGAGGACGGTATCTTCAAAATCGTGAACGACTACACCGGCGAAGGCTGGAACGATCAGGTCGACGACGAGATGGGCAATTTCGATTACCTGATGGGTGAAAATATTGATTTTCGCAACCATGCGGTGACGGAGGAGATCAAATACTGGGCGCGCTGGGTGATGGAGCAAACCCACTGCGACGGCTTCCGCCTGGACGCGGTAAAACACATTCCAGCCTGGTTCTATAAAGAGTGGATTGAGCACGTCCAGGAGGTGGCCCCGCAGCCGCTGTTTATTGTGGCGGAATACTGGTCTCACGAAGTGGATAAATTGCAGCACTACATCAATCAGGTGGACGGCAAAACGATGCTGTTTGATGCGCCGCTGCAAATGAAATTTCACGAAGCGTCACGCCAGGGACGCGACTACGATATGAGCCAGATTTTCACCGGTACGCTAGTGGAAGCCGATCCGTTCCATGCCGTGACCCTGGTAGCCAACCACGATACCCAACCCTTGCAGGCGCTGGAAGCCCCGGTTGAAGCCTGGTTCAAACCGCTGGCCTACGCGCTCATCCTGCTGCGTGAAAACGGCGTGCCGAGCGTGTTCTACCCGGATCTTTTTGGCGCCAGCTATGACGACACCGGCGGGGATGGCGAGACGTATCACATCGATATGCCGGTGATTGAACAGCTCCACGAGCTGATCCTCGCCCGGCAGCGTTTTGCCCACGGCGTGCAGACGCTGTTTTTCGATCATCCAAACTGTATTGCGTTCAGCCGCAGCGGGACTGAGGAGCACCCGGGCTGTGTGGTGGTGCTGTCGAATGGGGATGACGGCGAGAAGACGATCTGCCTCGGGGAAAATTACGGCAATAAGACCTGGCGTGATTTTTTAGGCAACCGCGAGGAAACCGTGACCACGGCGGCGGATGGCGAAGGGACGTTCTTCTGTAACGGGGGAAGCGTCAGCGTCTGGGTGATTGAGGACGCGCTGTAGTGCTGGAACAGTGTGGTCTGATGCCCTCACCCCGACCCTTTCCCACAGGGAGAGATATCCCCAGTAATTTGAAAGCAGAAGCAATAACGTTGCCTTCATAATAACTGAGGACTTTCAGCGATGCCCTGGTCCGGCTGTAAATCGCCGAAGCGTTTCCGTAAGGCCGGGGCGAGGCGCAGGGAAGCGCCGAGAGGGCGTGGCCTGCATGGATGCAGGCTCATGCCCGACCCGATAGCCTGAAGGAAAAAGCTGAGGGTACCGCGAAGCGGCGAGTTTCCGCCGGGAGCCCGGGTCGCCAGGGTGGTGGCGACTGAGCCACCCTGGCACGTTCACCGCACATGTCGCTACAGAGTAGCAAGGAACATAAAGTGAACGGAATGACCACCAGAGCCGTATGTTCCCCCTCACTCCAGCCCTCTCCCTCCAGGGAGAGGGGGCCGACGGTGAAGGCATTATTTTGTGGAGATCTCTCAGACCACGGGTAGAGGGCGCAAACTCCAAAACGGTTACGGAAGCTTACTCTCCAGCGGATTCTTGCTCAGGTAATCTGCGCATTCCACCGTTGGACGGTCAACCTTGTACAGTTCCATACCGTCATACTCCAGCGCCGCCCCATCACGCTCCAGCGGATAGACATCCAGCTTACGCGTCACGTTATAATAATCATCTGAACGCAGCATGATCTTACCCGGCACCGCGATAACGCGCTGCCACTGACGGCAATCCAGCGTATCCCCCTCTGGCGTCACCACCAGCGTGGCGATCGCTTCCGGGCTCACCATCGCGCTCTGCGGCCCTTTCGACTGCCAGTAACCTGCCAGTTGCGAAGGTACCGGGTGCTTAATCACTTCCTGATAGTTATCAACCTGAACACATCCCGCTAACGTCAGCATCGCAGCCACAATTGCTACTTTTTTCATCATCTTTCCTGCATGCGAAGAAAAAAATATTGTGGCATTAAAGCCATCAGGCTGCCAGCGTAAGATTGGAAGGTTTACACCTGCATCCCCATCACATGAGCATACATTTTTCATAATCGACAAAGATCGTCCAAGAGCGCTCCAAATAACAGATGGTTGCAGATGTCGAAAACATCAGTCGTCTAAGTTCACCTTAGATCGAGTGCTGTTTTATGCCCCACCCATGCCCCATTACATCACCGGGCAGTCGTCGTCATCGCTTGCACGATTGATGAAGAACGTGACGCGTCCAAGCACCTCTACTTCTGCCAGTGCGCTTCCCTCTATTGCCTCTCCATCATCTGTAATGAGCGATTTCCCCATCAACTTGGCAAACTGCGTATGACCATCGCAAAGTATAAGCAGCACATCGCCGGGCGCGCATTTGGCTGCTGGTTCAATGACTGCAAATCCTGAATCAGTTTCAAGCACCCTACTTTCTGCGCCGATGTTGCAAATCACCTCGGGTGAAAGTTGGCGCTCGACATAATCGCTTGCAGGTGATGCAAATCCCATTACTGGACCCTCCCCATGTTACGTAGGATCCAGTATCTGTTATCGCTACCGTCTGTCGTCTTGTCAGCAAAGTCTTTTTGGTATCGCTCTATCCAGGCATTCGCTTCTTCACGCGTATAGTGCCAGTTGAACTCCCGCAATTTCTCTACGAATGCGTCTGTGCTCAGGTAACGATACCCCTTGGGGTTTAACTCTATGGCCGCAACAAACGCGGCATGAATGTCTGCTGTGCGTGGCATAATCACCTCACAAAATAACTGTATATATATACAGTATCGTCAAATATGAGGGTCGATCAAGTTTCACAGTGGTGCTAAACTTCAGACCTTTCCGAATTGACTGATTTTTATAATGTTAAAGCTCTTTGCTAAGTACACATCGATCGGCGTCATAAACACGCTCATTCACTGGGTTGTGTTCGCTATTTGCATATACGCGTTTCACACAGGTCAGGCTCTTGGCAACTTCGCCGGGTTCGTCGTGGCGGTGTCATTCAGCTTCTTTGCAAACGCCAGGTTCACGTTTAAGTCTTCGACAACCACGATGCGCTACATGCTGTATGTAGGGTTTATGGGATCCTTGAGCGCAACTGTTGGTTGGGCTGCCGATAAGTCCGGTATGGCTCCAATTGTGACTCTCATTCTCTTCTCCGCAATCAGTCTGGTGTGCGGTTTTATCTATTCAAAGTTCATTGTCTTTAGGGATGCGAAATGAAAATTTCTCTGGTCGTTCCCGTCTTCAACGAAGAAGACGCGATACCTATTTTTTATAAAACGGTTCGGGAATTTGAAGGGCTTCAGCAGCATGAAGTAGAGATAGTCTTCATCAATGACGGCAGTAAAGACGCGACAGAATCAATTATTAACGCGCTTGCTACTGCCGATCCGCTTGTGGTTCCGTTGTCGTTCACTCGCAACTTTGGGAAAGAGCCTGCGCTATTCGCTGGTCTTGATTGTGCCACCGGAGAAGCGATTATCCCAATTGACGTCGACTTGCAGGACCCTATCGAGGTTATTCCGCACCTGATCGAAAAATGGCAGGACGGTGCAGATATGGTGCTCGCTAAACGCGCTGACCGATCCACCGATGGCCGCCTGAAACGCAAGACCGCAGAGTGGTTCTATAAGCTTCACAATAAAATCAGTAATCCGAAAATTGAGGAAAACGTTGGCGACTTCCGGCTCATGTCTCGCGACGTTGTAGAAAACATAAAGCTCATGCCGGAGCGCAATCTCTTCATGAAAGGAGTTCTTAGTTGGGTTGGTGGCCGCACCGATGTCGTTGAATATGCCCGCGCAGAACGAGTGGCCGGTAGCACGAAATTCAACGGCTGGAAGCTATGGAACCTGGCACTTGAGGGTATCACTAGTTTCTCCACTTTCCCGCTTCGCATGTGGACTTACATCGGCCTCTTTGTTGCCGGTGCAGCATTCCTGTACGGAGCGTGGATGATTATCGGGACCATTGCCTTTGGAAACGCTGTAAGAGGATATCCATCGCTCCTGGTATCAGTTTTATTCCTTGGTGGAGTTCAGTTGATTGGGATCGGCGTACTTGGTGAATACATTGGGCGCATATACATAGAAGTAAAACAAAGACCGAGATATATTTTGAAAGGAAAGAAAAATGCACTATGACAAGAAATACTTGCCAGTGATTCTGTGTTCTGTCATATCTTCATTGGCAGCTTATGGATATGCACTAGTTAATTTCACTATTTCAATTGATGGTGAATATAGAGATAATTTTTCAGTAACAATTTCTCTCGGCAGGTGGCTACATTCGCTGTTAAAGCTTTACATCCTCCCAGAACCATATGTTCCATTTGCAACTGTGGCATTTGGACTTTTTATTTTTGCCTTATCTTCATTTATTATATCAATTACTTTATTCAAAGACATATTCTTGGCAAGCATTTGCTCTGTTTTATTCTTTTCTATTCCTCAGCTTGCTTATCAAATTCAATTTATTAATCAAGCAGATACGGTAGCTATATCTTTTTTATTGGGTGCTTTGTCTGCATGGTTGATCCTTGCGGGAGATAGGAATAAGAAAAATGTAACTTTATCTATTCTGTGTATGGTTGGCTCTATATCAATTTACCAATCCATGTTCAACTTTGTTCCTTTGATCGCAATGTGTTATGTTGTATCTAACAGAATGCCAATGAAGCAGTCTCTAAGATTGCTATCTTTGGTTGCCGTGTTAACTTTAATTTCTATTGGCTTGTATTTCATCTTGAATAAGATAGCTCAGTTAATATTTGATATTAACTCAAGCTCATATCTTAGCCAGACGGTTAGTTGGGGTAATATCACGCCATCTGAGACCATATCCTTCTTATACCGATTCACAGCAGGGCTTCTAAGTTTCGATATTTTCTACGGCATTAATGTATATACATTAGCTATACTGGTAGCCTTAATGGTCGCCGTGTATCTTTTTGTGAAGGGAATGCATGTAGAAGCAATTATGATGCCGTGCATTGCCTTTATGCCTTTTGTTATTGTTTATCTATTCGGTGCTAATCAGGCCCCAAGAACTTTCACGGCTGCTCCAGTCGCATTTTCATTTATATTAACTTTGGCTTTATCGTTAATAAATAAAAGAACGCTTTCAACTGCTGCATCTTTCGGTTTGCTGTGTTCTTCATCTGTTAATGCTTCTGCTTTATTTCACTCAGATTTCCTTGCCAGACAGTATGATGTCAGGATGGCTAGTGCAATAGTTAATGCAGCTGAGTCAGTACAACCAAGCATTTCTGGGAAACAGTTCAAAATATACTTTTATGGTGGTTCGAATGGAGGTGAGTGGAACAAGCTACCTAAGTCTAATGTTTTTGGTAGTTCTTTCTTTGCATGGGATGGTGGGAATACAGCAAGAATAGCGAGCTTTATCTCATCTTATGGAATTGCGAACACAATTCCAGCGCCAAGAAGTTTTGCAAAAAATGTTAAGAAAGACGTTTCTGAGATGAACGTGTGGCCATCCAAGGATTCTATCAGGATTATCGACAATGTTGTTGTGGTTAAAATTGGTGAAAAGGTAGGATCTTACTGATATAAGGGCTGCATTGCAGCCCTTATACTTCTTTATGCTGTCGCGTTCCACTCTCCAGTGCTGATAACCCAAGCACCTACTACTTTCGAGTAGACAAGCTTAACTATTGTCATCTTGATAGTAGATGTGTTGGCACCTGTCACGTTCACAGGGACACCTGCAACAGACAGGGATGCAATGTTTGAACCACGAAGCAGAATGTTAACTTCCTGCCCATCGTAAGGCGTACCAGTGAATGCAATGTTTTCACCTGAGGTCACATTACGACGATACCACCGGAAGCCCATGTTAAGGTTCAGAGTGCCGGCAGGCAACTGTAGCACGCCATGGCGATTGACCTTGGCTGCACTAAGCACACCGAGGTCTGCCTCTGTGATGCCTTGGTCTGACTTCCATGTGTTGATGTTAACCACAATACCTGTGACAGTCCCATCTGAGCCACCATCAATCTTGAAGAAGCCGCCAGCACGACTACCGTACACTGGCTCATCAATTAATGCATTGAGTGTACCATTGCTCGCGCTGTAGGCATTGGCAGGTAATCCGGCAGTCGGAGATGAATGGGTGCATCTGTGAAACAAAGCACCTACTGAGGAAGACATACGTACATCTGATGAACTGTTGTTCTCGAAGTACATACCATAAACCTTAGTGCCTTGCGCTTGGTCAAGGAACCCATATTTACTGCAATTTTGACTAAATCCACCTACAAATACTACGGCTTCAGTCGGGAATGTATTCACATAGTCCCACGTCGTCTCACCATTAAGACCATGACTAACAATTATTCCGTACTGGGGCATATCAATTTCTGGCGTGCCTGAATAACCATCAAAACCAGTAACTGTTATAGCATTTGCGCCGTTTCTTAAAAGAAGCCTAATAGCTCCACTGCCCCCACCGATAACTTCACAACCATCTACTTTTAGACCGTAACATAGAGTGCCAATTTCAATTCCAACGCTGTTTGCGGCAGTTCCCATATTGACCCACATCATGTCAAGATGGCCATGGTTTCTGAATTTTATCCCTACAAATCCTTTACAACCTGTCTTCCCACTAATGTCAATTCTTACGTTGTGTAACTTAACATTCCTTACCCCATTTCCGCCTGAAATTGTCGGATCACAGGTCATTACAGTCATGTTATTGTTTGCGGGATATAATGTTGCTCCAGGATCCCACCAAATTTCCGTGTTTGGATATATCGCCCATGCCGTGCTGGTTGTATAAGTTCCTGATGAAACGTATATCTGACCAGCTGATGAAAGGATTGACTGTATCTGAGTAGTATTCATCGATGGGTAAATAACCTTCGACGGCTTAACGCTACCTTTGTAAGGGTAATCCTCCCAAACGCTAGACCCACCCCATGAACTACCTATCAGCTTGTCTCCTCCTGGCGCTGCTAGCATAGCACGAAGAGTAGAATCCCCCACGCTAAGCCATGCCCCTACGCCAGTTCCGCCGGATGTTGAAGGAGTGGATCCGGAAGGTACAAGTTTTGGAAAGGCCCCATCCCAACGGTAATATTCTCCATCTGTTTCATCTTTCAGTATTTGATTAGGAGTCGTTAACGTAGCACCATCCTGGAAGGTGCCTACAGGTATCCATCCATACTGAGCAATAGCCTGCTGCGCCAGCCAGCGCAGGCCCTCGATGGTGTAATGAGCATTGCCAAAGCGATCGATGTATTGCAGCGTTAAAGACGTAACGAATTCGTCAATTTTCCCCGCGTTATACTTCAGGTCGCGATAAGATTCGCTTGGTACAGGCAAATTGGTAGGTTGCGTAGCCATATTGATTCCATAAAAAAACCCGGCACGGTGGCCGGGTTCGGTTGGTCGGGGACGGTTCTTATTGGTAGATGGCGTCGCTGTATTCAGCGACGGTCAGAGATACCGTGTTATCTGTGTTCGGTTTGATGCTATTGACCGTCCATAGCTGACTGTCCAGTTCCTCAACTGTCGCAATGAGATAGCGCGACGGGAGCTGCACAGTGTCACCGTTCCATATGTTGAGCTGAATGTTAGGGATAGCCGCGGTGAATCCGTACTTCGTGTCGCTACGGGCGGTGGCCGGATAACGAAGAGTTGGGTTACCCAGGCTGTCGGTAACCAGCACATACATCGATCCGGTAAACGTGATCGGCTCGCTGGTATCGAAGTCATTCCCGGAGCGGCCGGTGACGTAACCACCCTACTGGTTGCTGTCGTAGATGTCTGGCATCTGAATGACGCTGCCGACCTGGATAATGCCGTCTTCGAACACTTTGGCATTCATCTTCACGCGCGAGTAGATCAGGCGCTTTGTTTCGCGCAGAGCTCGCTCCCGGGCCTGATACTCATTACGGAAGCCGACGATCTCCAGCTTGTTCGGGTTTTCCGCTTCCTGTTCGACGATGGCGCCGTTCAGCACGCGGTAGTTGATGTACGTCTTATTGTTCGTGGTCGGGTGGACGTAGGACACCTGTACGCCGTCATAACCGCCTGGAAGAGTAGCTTCGTACGTCATTTTGTACTCGTCCGTCTTCATGTTGGCCCGGTTGAATACGGCCGCCGGGTAGTCAACCTTCTGATCGCGGGTAAACGTCAGTACTCCATCATCCCAGTACGCCACAACAGACGCCGCATTGCAGATGGCCTGCACGCGGTCGCCGAGAGAGTCGTTCTCGTCGTCAAACGTGTAGTCGAAGTAGCCCAGTCGCTCATCAGGCAGGCTTTCGGCGATCGAGTACAGCCCGTACAGGTCAATGCTGCTTACCGGTTGCTCACCCATGATGAGCCAGGTGTGAGCCACTGCATCAGCGAACGAGCGCGACGGCCTCAGGGTGTAATCCACCGTCTGCGTGTCCAGGTCGTACGTAATGGTGTGGCGCGTCACCAGTGCGTTATATTTGCGCTCGCGGCTGCCAAGAGCGTTCTCTGTCGCCCGGACTTTTACTCGCACAAGCGTGTCGGTCGGGTGAACGACGTTTGTCCTGATGTTGATGCTGTGGATCTCTTCGACCTTGAGCAGTGACGCGTCACCGGAGTTATCCGTGCGCTGGAAGCTGACCGCGTATTTCCCGAACCCGCCGGTCGGAGTGATCTTGTCAGTGCGATAAAACACCTCGCTCGTCGACTGGTGCGGCGTCGTCTGCAGGTACGTAAACGTCTGCTGCGTTCCCGGCACCTGGTTGTAGTCGTCGTCGATTTTCCAGATGACAACCTTCCAGTTTGTCTCCTTCTTACCACCGAGGCTGGACTGTGTATGCAGCCACAGCTGAGTGGATTCAACCGGTGAGAAGAATGGGCCAACCACCAACGCCTCGTTATCGTTGAGGATGAATTTCGTGGTGTTGATCGTGGCATTCGCCGGGATGTCCTGCGGCCCCTCCAGCTGGTTCATCGTAAACGTGTACCAGCGCACCGGGTTAACCACTGCACCGTCGTTTGTTTCAACCGCTGAAATCAGCGTGCCTGAGAATGTCGCGTCGGTGGTGACACTGCCTGAGGCCGTGCTGTACGTCACGTTGATGGTGAAAGTCACAGCGTGCGGCAGAACCAGCCCCATGAAATAATCGAACTCGGCTTGTTTCACGATTTTCATCGCTATCTGGCCGCCGGAATACGTTCCGCTGACCACCGTGTTTGCCGTTGCTGTTTCGATCGGGAAGTCGCTGGCTTCGTTCTGCCCGGGAACCTCCTGGCCGTCAACGTCATCGAACCCGTATCCCTCGACGATCTGCGGGATAACTTCTCCTGGCTGGAAGAACTGGAATTCGGCACCAGCCAGAGAGCCCAGGCTTGATTCTGAGTAGCGCACAGACTCGTAATCGTATTTGCCGATCCCAATACACATCCATTCAGTGACGTACTTCAGGCCGCCGTCTGTGGAAGTCTGGTGTACGTATTCGAATACTGATTCCTGGATCAGATCCGGGAACGAACGAATCTGCCCGTAGATGTCCGGCTTGGCTTTGTAGACGCGCGCGGTGTTTGTCTGACCGGTCAGGCTATTGTTGGGCGAGTCGACGGTATTACCGCCGTTGTTTGCAATAGCTGGCTTCGGCGCCAGGAAAGAAAATACCTGACCAACCACTTTAAAGATCGGGCTCAGGATGTCATCGACAATACCCTTTGGCTGGTCGAATATCTGGATGTGGTCCAGCTCGCTCAGCTCAAACGCCAGCTCATCATCGTCGCCCAGCTTTACGCCGTTGCGGACGATCAGCAGATCGCGGTGGAAAGTGGCGTCATTGGCCGCCAGCCAGTCATAAAAAAGGGTGCCGTTTGGCACCCTGCAACGCAGCTTAGGCGTTCCTGGAAAATTCGATATCTCAACCAGCGCCATATTCGAAAAACTCCACTTTGGTGAATGCCCGCTGAATGACCAGCAACGAGTCCATGCGCACGCTTCCGTTCTCTCCACGCGAGTGCAGCGCCTGCCGGTTCAGTACCAGGCCAACGTGCGCCGGTTGCGCGCCGCGGTACCCGACAAATATCCCCCCGTCGACCGGTTTATCGACCTTGCGCCAGAAAACGACGTCTCCCTGATAGCAGGTGAAGAAATCCTCCCCGGCTTCGTAACCCGGCGTCTGGTGCAGCTCAATGTCGAGCACATGTCGGTAATACAGCACAACCAGCCCCCAGCAATCAGTCTTTTCGAATGAGCAGGCGCGGTTAGACCACGGCACGCCGATCATCCTGCTGATAAAATCAGAGGTACTGAAGCCCCGTGTATTCGACTGGATCATATGGTTGGCCAATGTTGTTATTTAGCGGGTTTGTCATTGATAAAGTAACTGATGCGTTATCTGAAACAACATCGACAGTTTTTACAAATAATGTCCAATTCTTCATTGGCGTAGAGGTATCAACTCTATCGAAAACCTGACGAGTTGCCGTGATAGGCGACAGCCTGGAAACACCACTCCACTTCTTCATCAGCGTTTTGATATCTGAAGACAGTCGCCCAAGCTTCACCGTTGCGTCGATTACCGGAGTTCCGCTCTGCTGGCTCTCTTCGATTTCAAACCGCGCAGGCGTGTACGTCTGGCCGCCAAGCGTCTTCGGGAAGAACTGTTTGTCGACGAGGCGGACGTAACCAAAGGAGGGGTGATAGAACGTGATGGTGTTGTAACAGCCGCTAATCGGGCGCTTCTGATTATATTCACGATATGAAGGCATCAGGGAACCCTCGGAAGACTTTCTTGATCGCGTCCGTCCGGATAGCCAGTCACCACGATATCAAGCACTGAAGGCCACGGCGGCGGCAGCTCAACAATTACGTCGTCAAACTCGTCGTCAGCGTTGTACAGGTGGTTGGCAATAACGGTTCCTGTCCATGTCACCACCCCGCCGTCGATACTGGTTTGCACCGGCATCTGCGTGAAGTGAAGCTCCTGCAACTGGAGACCACTGCCGCCCAGATTGATATTCATCCTGAACCAGTTCAGGCCCCTGTTGAGATAGTTTGGGCTGCGTAGCCACTGCCGGAATGCTCGTTCCTCAGCCAGAGTGAAGATCCACGTCAGTGACCAGGTCACTTTCAGATCGTCAGTTTGATTCTCAAAGATAGCCGGTCCGACCGCTGGCTGATCGGTCTGGAACCCGGTATCGAGAGTCATGTTTTTGCTGGCCTTCTGAGCCAGCGGCAGCCAGTCGGGATAGTCGATAATTGGCATCAGCCCTGCCCCCTTGGCGTGCGTTTAACATTCATGTTGCTGGTTATGGCGTTACTGATTGGCCCGCCGTTGTTCAGGTCAGCGACAATTACATCCACAGTCACTCCACCATTTGCATCCGTACCAGCCTGCGCATCGACCGATGATGACGTATAGTTCTGGATGTTGATTACCACTCCACCACCTCCACCGGCTGTCATTTCTTTATTGCTGATCACCCTGCCGTTGTCGCCCGGTATCATGTACTGCTTACCGGTACTGGCCTGGTAAATCTCTGGCATGCCACCTTCGCCGACCTGATACATCCCACCAGCCGAGACGGGGCCGCCGTTTTTACGCTTTCCTGACAGTGCCAGGATGCCAGCCATCGCACCAAGACCAATAGCCACTGCACCACCGAATGAAGCCACGGATGACATAATGGCCGCCGGAGTCCATGCCGCCGTAGTAGCCGCCGCAGCCGCTGTAGAAGTGGCAGTCGTGGTGGCAATGCCTGCTGCCTGTGCCGTGGTGGATGCTGCAACCGCCGCGGTAGTGGCCGTCTGGCCCATAATGGCCGACTTAACCCACTCGACGCCCATCTGCACAAATGTGTTTACTAGGCTATTTAAAACAGTTCTTCCTAAAGATTTAGCTGCCTCTTCAGCGTCCATGCTTTTGGTGATAAGGCCAGTCAGAGTGTTAGAGGCATTATTGCCGAATGCGGTAAATGCCGCCGCCGCTGCCTGCGTGGCAGCATTCTGTTGCGCCCATTCTTCCCACATCGCAGCGTTACGCTGATCACGATACTGCTGCTCGATAGCGGCACGCGCTGCCTCAGCCTCCCCGATCTTCTGCGGGTAAAGTTGGGCGTAAAGCTGGATGTCAGCAATGTCTTTCTGATACTGGCTATCCAGCCCGGCAGTTTTGCTGGTTTTACCCTGGATGGTACTGAACTTATTGGCAGCCTCTGTGCGCTCCCGTTCAGCCTTGGCTTGCTCACGCAATGCGTTGGCATTGTCCCAGGCTTTTCCTGCCAGTTGCCCGGCCAGCAGAAGTTGTTCCTGCGTGGCTGTGTTACCGAGAGACTGTTGCGCATTAAGCACGGCCTGCGCTCTGGACAGTTCACGGACACTGCCAGCTGACAGCTCGGCCTTCTGCCTCAGTTCATCCAGCTTTTGATTAACAGATTCTTGAGCTTTAGCGTATTGCTCAGCTTCTTTCTGTGCCGCAGACTTTCCGCCTTTCGCTTTGCTGCCAGTAGCTGAGGCGGTCGTTTTAATCTCGATCGGCTTTGTGTTAGCCGCGGTCTGCGATGCTTTGGAAACAGCGGTCAGGTCGCCAACCAGCATGGCGGCTTTATTACTCAGCCCGGCCAGCGCTTTGTTTTGCGCCTCCCAGCCATCAAGCCCAAGCCATGACCAGGTGCGCGCGCGGCGGGTAAACATTTCAGCGGTGCTGTTCAGATCCGATATCTGAGCATCTGCCGACGCCGCTTTACCCACCAGCCGGTCGAGCGCAGCTGTCATTGAATCGATAACTGCCACCAGGCCGTTACTCGCACCTGTTGCCTGGTTAACTGAATCAATCATCGACAGGAATGAGTTTGTCAGCGCGGTATTAGCCTGTGAAAGCGTGCGCGGGAGTTTCTCGAACTCTGCATTCACTGAGCCGGTTTGCTTCTGAATGGCGTTCAGAGCATCTTCTGCCGTCAGTTTCCCGTCCAGCATGAGCTGACGAAGCTCTCCGATACTTACGCCCATCCCGGCGGCGATCTGCCGCGCCAGTTCAGGCATTTGCTCAAGGATGGAGTTGAACTCCTCCGCCCGGACAGTACCGGAGGAAATTGATTGACCGAACTGACGAAGAGCATTCGCCATTTCTTCTGCCGAGGATCCGCCAATGCGACCTATTTTCTGAAGTGTTTCGGTGAGCTGGATGACCTGGCCGTTCGTCGCACCGGTATCGCGCAACGCCGTGCTGAGAGTCTCCCACAGCTTTGCTGTATCCTGTAGCGAACCACCCGTTGCCGAACTGATGCGCATCAGACTCTGCATAGTCTGCGAGGCTGTCGCTGCGCTACCAGTAAGTCTCTCTATACGAGCGTTGAGCTGGCTCATGTTGTCAGCCGCTACGAGAAACGCCTTTCCCCAGTCAACAACGAGTGAGGCGGCAATTGCCCCGGCGACGCGGTTGATGTTCGTCTGCAACTCATCCATCTTTTTGGCTGCATTGGTCGCCGAGTTGCCGATGGAGTCGAGCGACTTATTGGCCTTTCCCTGGGCCTTGAGCAAGCCAGATACATCGGCCTCGATGTCGTAATAAATCTCGCCTGCTTTCTCAGACATCAGTTTTCTCCGGGCATAAAAAAACCCACCGAGTGGTGGGTTAGTTATTCGTGTCGTTTATTGGCATCGTTCTGTGTAGGCCGGTGGTGGAGGCGTATCTTTCGAACTGAGGAAGTGATCACCAAGGGTGTAGTCGACACCTTTTGAGAAAATCCCCTTCGATTTCATTTTCAGCTCAACGAAGAATGGATGAAACCCTGCATAGGCACCGAAACCGTTCTTTCCGTTAATCTCCCCACAAACAACTGCGTTAACACGGCCATCATCGGCATCTGTCATCTTCACAACTTTCACGTTGCGGAATTGCGCGCTGCCAGGATCCAGTAGATTGGCTGAAACTTCAGATTGTGCCAGAGAAATTGCCTTTTCCTCGCCCGGCTTACAGCCAGCCAGAACCAGTGGAATCACCAAAGCCAAAAGTATTTTCTTCACTCTTATCCCCTGAGTATTTTTTGTCGTGCCATCATACGCCCGGTCAGGCGTGGCTAGTACATCCATTATTAACTCAGGCCGCTTTCTTTGCTGATTTTTCGCGCTCAATCATTTCCTGCCAACGGCGATCGTCATCGTCCATAACAGCGTCATACTCTTCCCTAGTGAAGCCCTTCTGGTCAGGGTATTTGGCGTTAAGCATCATGGCGAATTCGGTCATAGTAAGGTTTTCAGCCTCTTCCCTGCTGATCCCGAAATGGTTTCGCGCCGCCATGATGTATTCAGTCGCATGAAACTCCGGCGTCGTTTCCTTGCTTTCGTGCTTCTGCAACTTACGAACCTTCGCCCGTCCGATAACGCCATGCATGATCAGTGACTGAGCTATCAGAATCAGGTTCTCCGGCGGAAGCGCTCCGCGGTGCCATACGAATGTGCGCCGGCCAGTACGTGAAGGCTCATGCCATCCTGTCAGTTCAGAAACGTCCTCGTCACAGCAGGACTGAATGACGTTAATAGCCGAAAGCAATGCCTCGCGCACATAAGCTGCTGAATCTGCTGCATCAAGTGCCCAGCGCGGCAGCGAAACGTCACCGAAATAGTGGGCGTAAAATCTGCGCTGATGCTCTGGTATCGCTCTGTGAATTTCGCGCGCCGCTTCAAGCATTTTCGCCACGTCGTCATTAAACAGCGCATAGAAAGTTCGGACGATATGCTCTGGCTCGCCGATCCGCGTCATATTACGGAAAGATGGTCGGAAGAAGTATTCACGGCCTCCAGCACCAATCAGGCACTCGCCAATCTCTTTCAAAGGTGTCATATCGCTCTCCATAACCAGTATCAAGGGCAGCACGCCGCCCTTTGTAGTGATTACGGCGCGGCAGTCACGGTAACTGCACAGGTGTCGGTGAAATCACCGTCAGCAGTGGTAGCCGTAATATTCGCGGTGCCCTCGGCAACTGCTGTCACCAGGCCGGTTGAACTGACAGTGGCGATGGAAGGTGCCGAAGTGGTCCAGGTGATCGCTTTGTTAGTCGCATCTGTTGGCTGAACCGCGCCGCTCAGTTGCTGGGTTGCGCCAACGACCAGAGAAGCAGTTGCGGGTGTAACCTCAACGCCAGTGGCCGCGATAGCATCAGCTACCTCAAACACAACAGTGTCAGCATCGTAGACCTTCCACTCGCCGGAGAAGGTGGAGATATCGTTAGTACCGAAATCACCAGACCATGACGTGGTGTTCATGTAACCCCGGATGTAAGTACCGGCGTTCTCACCCGCAAAGTCGAACCGCACCCACAAGTTAGGCTGACGACCGGCCTGTACTTCGTCAAAGATATACTTCGACAGACGCCACGCGCCGATCTCGTTATCTTTGTCAGACTTGCGAAACTCCCCTTCGCCGGAGATCGTCAGATCCATGTTGTTGACCAGGTTCTCCACCAGCCCTTTAGCATCATCCGCCTCGGAGTTGATGGTGTTCATCGAATAGTCGATGCCCTTGGTCGTCATAGCGCCGAGACGCTTCCACTCGGAAAGCGCTGGCACTGCGTCGGGGCAGCCAAAGGCCATGCGTAGCACAGCTACTTTCCCGATCAGCTTGCCAAAATCATTAGCACAGCCTTGCATGTGTACCTCTCAAATAAAAAAGGCCGCCGGATGGCAGCCTGATGGGTTGGTAATGGGGTTATTCGCCGTAGACGCACATGAACTGGAGCCGGAAGACCAGGCGGCCCTCTTCGGTCAGGATAGGTGCAGGCACATTTCCGAGGTTTTGAATCAGGCCAAGGCATTCGTCGGTAATGTCGTTCTGTTCGACATAATTGATGATTTCCTGAGCCTTCTCAGCGGCTGCTCGGCGCTTATCCTTGGCGGAAATGACATCCACCAGCACGTAGTGGTCCGACCCGAGGTCATTTCGGATGTCGGTACCGCCATTAGGACGGAACACGATGAATGCGTCCGTTAACTTCGTTGTGTCGTCCCATGCAAGCAATTGAACAATGAAGCCAGTGGTAAGCCCGGCATCGACGAAGTAGTTACGCACGCGCTCGTACATGGCTGGTGTCATACTGAAAGCTCCTTGCGCATTACGGCATCAATCTGGCTACGGGTATCTTCAAAGCCTTTAGTGAGGAACTCTTTCTGCGCGGTGGCGCGGCGGAAGGTTTGAGGAACATTCGGATCGTGAACGAACACAGCGTAGTTCGCGGTGTATCCCACCCGACCTGTCAGCCGAACGCCGTTGTTAATCAACTCCCGATACTGGCTATTAAGCAGCGTTGAGGTGTCGATCGGCGTATAAAGCGCGGCCTGGGAGCTGCCGATTATCATTGCTGACTGCAGCGCCCTGACGACCTTTCGCCCTTTCACGTCGTTAATGATGCGGTTGAGCCCGGCTTTCGACTGCTTAACGCCGCGCACTTTGATGCCCATAGCTACACTCCCGTAATTATCGCCCAGTCATCTTCCAGACCGTCGAGAGTGTCGTTCCAGCGCGTCACGTGACGGACCTCATCGGCACCAGCCACTACCGGGTCTGGTTCAGCGCTTACACCAATCAGGATGTAATCGCCCTCATCAGCCAACGCAAACGCAGTAAAGAAGGTGTTTTTGACGACAACCTCTTTACCGATGGAGCCTAGCTTTGCAGACAGGCCGCCGATGTAGTCACACATGATGGTTTCAGGCGGTTCGTATGGGTCGACAGGATCGCCCCACTCGTCATTACCGCCAGCACCCTTACGCCATATCGTGCATGGCTTGTTGTATGACCATGAAGCAGTAGACGACATCAGCCCTCCTTCCAGCGCAGGACCTTCGCGCCGGTCGCCCGGATGCGCGGACAGTTTATATGCCACTCACCATCCGATTTCACGTAGCCGGTAGTCTCCCGCCCGGTATCGGTCTCGACCCATACGCGAGTGAGCGGCTTCGGCTTGCCTTCCGTTACTGATTTGTACGTCATCAGCAGCCCCCGACCACCATGAACAGACCGACGCTATTATCGGCACTGATTGGCAGCTCACTGGTGCAACCGCTGGTATCGAGCCGGGAAAGCGAGTCGCGCAGCCAGGTAATGCTGTCGTCACCATATTCAAACGAGCGGGACGCGCCAGACGGCGCACCCTGCGATTTGATGCGGCGCGCACCGGAAGACGTAGCCATAAGCGCGGCGGCATACATCAGGACCAGCTTCGCGGTGCACTCGTCATAACCCGCGCCATCGAGGCACGGGATAATCTTGTTCACCACGCAGAGGATCGGCGTAAGCAAGGCATCAGGTATGGCGTACCCCAACTCAGCGAGGAAGCCTTTAATTTCTTCTGGCGTAAGCGGGGTTGCCATGGTTATTTCGCCTTTTTCGATTTAGCGGGGTTGTCTTCATCGTTGCCTGGCGTCGCCACTTCCAGCTTGCGGTCACCGCCAGATAGGATTTCTACCAGTCCAGCGGATTTCCATTTGTTCGCAGTCTCTTCGCTGACCTCTACCTTTGCACCAACCTCCAGTTTCTGAAGATTGGCACCGGAGAAAAGGTTATCGGTAATCACTTTAACCAGTGCCATATCTCACCCCTTAGCTGTGTGCGTAGATGACAGATTTCTTGCTGTTGATGTCGGTCTTAACCATCAGGCCAGCAGCGCCCCATGTGCGCCAGATGTAATCACTGTTGTAGAACGGGCGTGGATCGGCAACGGTACCGAACGCCTGGCCTACAATCGGAGCAATCACGCCAGCAGTCAGCGGAACAATCAGGATCTGGTTGCCGGTCAGCTGAGCATCTTCTTTAATTGCGGAAATGCCGGACAGTTTCAGAAGCTCCTGCAGAATGGTGTCAGACTGGTAGTTGTCGCTGAAGTAGCGCTCAAGGTTGGAGATGATGGCGCTCGACACATACCAGGTCTGCTCTGCGTACTGATTGTTGGTCAGCTTGAGAGTGTCGCGCAGCTTAATCGCCGCGTTACGGATCTGCTCTGCCGTGGCGGAGGAACTGGTGAAGTCGATATTCAGCCCAGATGCGCCCAGATCAACCATCGCAACGCGCTCATCGTTCTTCAGGCCCTTCCAGGTCTTCTCATCAAACTTGATGTAGTTACCTTCCGCGTCACGATAGCCGTTGTAGATGTAATCCACATACTGGCGACGGACTTCGTTGGTGGACTCGAACTGAGCATCAGAGATGATGTCGAACGCATCCGGGTTGTTCAGACGCGGCTCACGCCAGTGGAACTTGAAGCCAGTATCGTGTACCGGAACCATCGTGCCGTCGTACTGGTACTGCACGGCATCCAGCGCGGCACCGATCTGGCCTGACATGGAGGTGTGAGCCCACATGCGGCCGCCGGACTTGGCGTATTCGTAAACGGTCTGGTTGATGCGCACCGAACGAGACAGCGGCATCAGGTCGTTAAACAGGGTGAATTCAGTATTCGGCTGGAATTGACGCAGAACAGTCTGGTCAAAAGCTTTGTACAGATCAGCAGGTGAGCGAACAGCGTTGATGCCATTCAGCTGATTGACTGCATTCAGGCGATCAGCCATTTCCTGCATTACGTTAATGCCCTGATGGTTCAAAGCGGCATTACGCTCCTGCGTCAGCATACCAAACTGGTACTGGTTCACGGCCAGGTTGCCGGTCTTTTCGCCCAGCGATTTAGAATAAACAAGCATTCAGTGACTCCTTACTTAATCACTACGCGAATGAGGTCGCCAGCAGCGGCGGTGATTGAGCGCTCTTCGTCGCAATAGCAGCGATCATTTTCGCCAGTGGCCCACTTCTTCACCTGGCCGTTGACGATTGAGAGAGCGTCGCCTTTTTTGTAGGTACCGGCGGCAGCGCGGACATTCAGGAACATTCCCGGCAGTGGGTGGATGCCAACCAGCAGATCGTCTACAGCAAACGTGTCATCTACCGTTTTGCAGCGCAGATAATCGAAGTCAGCGACATAGATAATCGCTGTCTCGCTACCATCTACCGACACCTTGAAGACGCCAGCATCAAAGAAGCCCAGGGTGCCAGGCTTGACCGCAGTAGCGCGGCCTTCACGGTTGAGCAGCGGATTAGGGAATACGCCACCGGCGTGAATTACGTGTTTTCCGTCTTTAGCCATTTTTTACTCCGGCATTTCGCTGACTGATGGGGTGTTGGTTGCCTGGCGGAATGCACCGTTCAGGCCGAAAGAGGTCTGGCACTTGGCGTACATAGCGTCTAGCGCTTTGCCGTCAAGATCAGCGACTTCGTCGTCGCTCATGTTCATCGCCAGCTTCACAGCCGCGCGCTTTTCGCCCTTCTCTTTGTCGGCGTTCGCGTTCAGGCTGTTGAAAACGACGTCCACACGATCGGCGAGTTTCTGCGCCCACGCTGGCATCTCTTCGTTATTGGTGGCCTGCTCTTTTTTCTTGGGCTTGCCGGTTTCAGGGTCGATTTCTTCATCGCCTTTTTTCTTGGCGGTGGCTTCTTCGGCCTTCATCTGGTTGTATGCGTCCATCAGCTCGGCGTCGGACTTGCCTTCAGTCGGCTTACCAGCGGCTTGCAGCGCATTGATAATCAGTTCTTTCATCGGATCGTTCTCTCCGTTGGTTTTAATCTCGTACTCAATGGGTTTGCGCACGACTTCTACAGGTTCGCCGACGAGCGAT
Source organism: Enterobacter cloacae complex sp. CDL013 (assembly GCF_049238805.1). Lineage (NCBI taxonomy): Bacteria > Pseudomonadati > Pseudomonadota > Gammaproteobacteria > Enterobacterales > Enterobacteriaceae > Enterobacter > Enterobacter cloacae complex sp. CDL013. Next base: position 404,252 of record NZ_JBMKGT010000006.1, read on the forward strand.
ACGGCCCCGTCAGAGATGAGGTACTTCTGTTTGAATAGTGTCCGGCCAGATGTGGTCTTCTTCTCGTCTTCGAAAATCAGATAGTCCGGGTAAATGCTGACTGCATAGCGCCAGGAATCATGGGAGGTTGAGCGAATTGCTTCACGCAGCGATGCGGCTATATCGTCGAATGACATCCCGCCGTCATTAGCGACAAAGAACTTGATCTTATTCAGCCACCCATCTTTGCGGTTATCACTAACGATCGCGTCTTGCAGGTTGCAGACTTCAATTTCGGTCTCATCACCTTCAGAGTTAACGAAGATGCCCACCCCATCCTCCGGCGTTCCGGCGCCCGGCTCATCAAGCAGCACCGCCACATGGTCAAACATCATGTTGGTGGCGATCTCGTTGTACTTCTTGCCCTTCGACTCTCCATTTGCGGCGATGCCGGAATACAGCAGCCCGGTGGAGATGTGGATCGGTTCTGAGTTGGTACCGGCCAGCATCTCGTCAAGACGGTTAATCAGGCGCTTGCCCTTGTCGCTCGACTCGGCGTACTGGCGGTTAACGTACATGTCGCCCGTCACCTTCCCGTCGTTGTGGCTGACATTCTGCAGCCAGGCCCCTACGTGGTATTCATTCACCGCCCGGACATCGCGCGCCGATACATGCTTGCCGTCCACTTTCGGATGGCCCAGCGGCATCGGGTTACGCTCAAGCGTGTTGTAGGCCTTTTCGATTTCTGCTGCCGGGTACAACTTCCGGTTCATCACGATATCGTCCACGACAGGCGTGATGCCGCGAACCACGATATGTGGCTTGCCGTCGATGGTTTCAGTGGTGATGTTTGAAGCGGAGTTGACGACGGACAGCACGTTAACGCGATTGCGTTTCATGCTGGGTCCTCATTGATGGATGTCAGGCAATAAAAAAGGCCGCCGTGGCGACCTTTGGGTTAATATTCTTAAACGCGATTAAAGGCGGTAATTACCACATCATTTGGCTGGCAATTTCTTTTGCCAGCAATAGCTGCTGGAAGCTTTAAAAATACCGCCTCAGCCTCTTCGTCCCCAGTATCTTTAATCACTGTAGACCCCTCTCCGCCAACGACGCCTTCTCTTGCAATAATCTTATAAGCAACAAAGTATTTCATAAAATCCCTCTTTTAATTTCAAGTGAATCACCATCTTAGCTGCTTACTAGCCTTTTTTCACCCAGTCAACCCGCTCTTTCTTAAGCTTATCCGCCAACCCTTCATTGAAGATGCTGCCGTCGTCGTTGAGCAGCGCAGGTATCTGGCTGCAGTAGCAGTTGTAACGGTTGCCGTTCTCGGCGTAGAAGTCCCGCACCTCTTCGGTGGTGTAGACTTTACCGTGACGGCTAGCGTGCCAGGTTCGCGTCGTAGGCTTGAGCGCTGACAGCCATAGCAGACCGGTATTCAGCCCCAGCCGGTCAGCAGCCCAGTCCGTTTCGTTCCATTGCGCCTGCCGCAGCGCGCCGACCTGCTCGGTCTGAGCGATGTTCTTCGCCTTCGACATACTGACATCGAGACGCTTGCTGATGACGCTGGCTGTCTCGCGAGGATTCACGCCGCGCGCAACCGCGTCAGTGATGATGTTGGTTAAATCGCCACGGGCGGTATCGCTGATGACCTTCCAATCGCTAAACGTTGTCAGTCTAGCCGCCGCTACCTGATTAAGGTGACCGGGGCTGCTTAAAAGCTGCTGTAGCGTCGTCTGGCTGGCGTACACCTGCGACTGCTGCGAGAGGTTGTTGAAGGCCTCCACCGTTCCGCGCTGCGCTTCTGCGACGACGTAATCCATTGCCCAGAGATTTTGCTCGCCACCTTCCAGCAGATAATCGTCGAGAATGCTCTGCACCGCTTCCAGCAGATCAGCAAGCTCCTGCGCCGACATGTCGTATATGAACTTGCCGGCGTTAACCTGGTAGAGCCGCATATCCGCGCCGTTGTCGTGGCACAGGAAGTGCCAGTTATGGCTGTTGGTTTCACGCTCTCGTCCGGTCATTCGCTGGTCGAACAGGGCTTTCAGTGCCACCTTTATCGCGTAATACCGCTCCTCAATGTCGCGCTCCATCTTGCTGACGGACTTGCGCGACATCGTGGGGTCAACTTTCGACCGTGGTATCACCGGACTTTTCGGCTTCTGGTTGAGGGTCGGCCAGAGGATCAGATTTTGGTTTGTTGCCATCAGGCGGAACCTCATCATCAAGCTCAGGTAGTGGTTGCAGTTCGCCAGCAGCGCGGATCTCGTTCTCTTCGATAGCCGAGCGTCCAAACGCGTTTGTCGACTTAACGGCCACGTCCGCGAGTTTGTCCATGTTGGCAATCTTCTCTGCCTGGCTCGGTGCCAGTAGATCGGACCATCCGACGGTGATTTCCTCGCCTGCCGCTGGAGGAATGAAGCCAAACTCCCAGAATCGGGTAACGATGTCCGTTATCAGGTCTGTCAGGAATCCGGTTCGCCGGCTCATTCTGGTTTTGGCCCAGTCTTTCGCATCCTCGCTACTGGCCCGCTCGCCCGTCTGCATGCCGACCAGTACTTTGACAGGGATCGGCACGGTGGCGCAAAACTCATTCAAAATGGTTCGCCACGTTGGTTCTGGGTCCGCCGCTGCAACCGATAACACACTAACATCGCCCTCCTGCATCATCACAGCGCTATCAGAGCTATCGTTAAGGCGTCGCACCTGCCCATCAAGGGCTTCGGATAGCTGAGATTCTGAAACACCAAGAGCCTTAGCCAGTGCTGAGAAGTTTGTTTTGGCGCTGAAGTTGAAGTTGAGCTGGCGGCTGGCGTTTTTGAAGAAACCTTCAGCCGCACCGCCGGAGACCTTTTCGCTGTCCATGATTTTATGGAAGCCAGCAGCAAGCATTGATTCGCCAGAGTAGAGGCGTCCATCGTCTGACCCTTCAGCGAGGATAATTACGCGGTCAGGGTGGACGTTAATGATGCGTCCGGGCTGCCCGCCTGCCTGCTGTTGTACTGGGATTTCAGTAAACGAGTACATGGTGACGTCACCATAGTTCTCGCTGCTCTGGTCTTCGTTGTAAGTGACAGGCTCAATCTGTGCCTCCCACACAGGGATCAACTTAACTAACGCCTTTTCCTTCTGCCTGGCAGTAACTATCTTATCGACCGGTTTATCCCAGGTCCGGTTATCCTTTACCTGTATCAGCAGCGCAGAGTAGCGCCCCACTAGGTTGCGTTTGTCAGCGCCCTTTATCTGTTTCCAGCAACGCTTTAGCAGTTTGTTTACGCGCTTATCCCAGTCCGTTTGCTGGGTGGCATCCTTCGTCTGGTCACCTTCGTAGACATCCGGGAAGTCCTCCCAGCAGCCATCGACCATCCGGTTAACCGCAGCGTTAGCAATAGCATTGCGGCTGTAGGCTCGGAAAAAGTCGTCGAAGGTCAGATTCAGTGGATAGCCAAACTCCTGGTACAGTCGCTGGCGTTTCGTATTACTGGTGCCATTAAACAGAGCGTTAACGTAGCGCATACGATCACGATCGAGGCTGGCATTTGCGGCAAATTGTTTGTTCATTTCGCTTTCGTTCACGGTTTCCTCCGTCAGCGCGAGCGCACCAACATGCCGGTGATTTTCTTTGGTGAATGCAGTACTCGGTAGCGGGTAGCATCCCAGTCGTGGTCTTCCTGCTGGGTATCTACGTCATCTGGGTTTTTGCTGTCGCGAACCAGCACGGGTATGCGGCTAATCCATCCTCGGCAATGCTCAAACACGTAAAAGGCAGGCTTCTCAGGTATGCCAGATTCCAGCTTCTTACCTTCAACTACAGCCTCAAGCATGTCAGCGAATACCGAGGCCCCGTTTACTCGCGAGCCAGGCTTCTTATTGGCTTCAAGCCATTCGACATCCTGACTTTCCATTTTCTGGCCGATCGACAACTCATCGTCACCGGTATTGAAAATGGCGCTATCAGCCGGTCCAGGGATAACTTCCGAGCATATTCCCGGAACAATGTTCAACTGGCCCTGCGTAACACCGTCTATTTGAATCTCTTCCGGCTCGTCGACGTCTTCGCCCACCAGCCGCTTGTCAATCCACGCCACGCCTTTCGCGACGTTGGTGGATGACATATTCAGGCCTTTGTTCAGCTCATCAGGCGGGCAGCCATACCATTCTCCGATCAGGATTAACGTCCCTGCCGGCGGGCAGAACTGCCGACCATCAGGCAGTTCGGCGGCAGTGCCATCAGCCTGAGCCCACCACAGATTTGAGAACGGCTTCGACTCACCCCAGTCATGGGAGCGGTCAACTGTCCAACTATCCGGTATGCGGAATGGCTTAATGACGTGCAGCGATTCATTCCACAGGTGGTCGAATCGCCCGCCACTGGTCACATCCCAGGAGCCCTCTACCCACGCTTTGCGTCGGTTAGGGTCTTTAATAGCCATCAGGGTCGCAATGTACTGCGGGTCGAGGTAAGGGTTCTCTTTGAACGATCCGTGGATGGCCACGCGAGTAAGCGTGATTTCCTCTTCTCGCTCAGTCTGGGGGTTGAATACCATTTGCCTGTCACGCTGCACGGTTCCACGCGGAGCCGGCTCAATGAAGCGCTTCTTCACCCAGGTATGCCCGATGCCAAACGGGTTGGTAGTGCTGAACGTCTCCAGCGGGATTGGCTTCAGTAACTTGCCATTATCCAGCGGGTAGTTCTCCGGCCTGAACGATGAGCGTCGGCAGGAGAACATCATTTCGTAGAACTCTGGGGACTGCTGTTTCGTCAGCTCGTTAAAGCCAATGAACGGGAATTCTTGCCCGTGGAAATCCCAGTAGTCGTCCGCCTCTTTGCCGAAGCGGAAGAGCAGCTCCTCGCCAGTAGGCCATACCCATCGCAATTCGCTCGCAGATGACAGATAGCGTGCACCGTCGTTGAACAGGCGAAACATACGCTTCGACTGAGTAATGATGTCGGCAAGGTTCTTATATTCGGTGTCGAAAATGACGCCGCGCCAGAACGAGCCATAACCCACGCCGACATTACGCCTGAACCTGGCTAACTGCGCAGCGGTCTTGCCTGGTCCGCGAGTACCCTCGAACAGGATTTCGTTACATGGGCAACTCAGCGCCAGAGACTGCGATCCAGGCAGTGGCTTCCATACAGCTTTGTAATTCATCCACCGAGCACCCCTGACCTGCTCCCCGTTGATTAATACACCCCGATGTTAGTAATGTCTTCATAAGCCACATGAGGACATTCCCATGAAGAAGCGTTTTTCCGACGAACAGATCATCAGT